>NZ_JABDWD010000013.1:0-209122 GCF_019685115.1 Rhizobium sp. NZLR11
TAAGCCGATATGGCCAGAAAACCCGCCTCAATCGGCCAAAATCCCACCGCACGACAGCCAGTCTGTAAAAAATCAGACCCACAGCAAGCAACTGCGCCAACGCAGAGCGAATTTCAGCAGCCTGCTAAATCATTCGCCGGATTTCGTTGACAAGAGGTGCCAGCTCGCGGTGGAAGCTTTTGATCATCGCTTGTAGAAACGGCCCAGGGCGTAGTTCGCCTTCATCGACCTCATATCCTGCATTGCGCGCCAGCATCGTGAGGAAGACCAGCTGGATACGTCCATTGCCCTCACGGAATGGATGGATCGCGTTGATTTCCCCCAAAAACCATGCGGAACCTTCGGCAAAGGCGTCCTTTGTTTCGGCCGTTGCGAGATATCCGCGGCTTGCCAATTGAGCAAACAGTCGTTTGGCCTCCGCCTCGATGTATTCGGGAAAACCGAACCAGTTGTCACCCTTGCCTGTGCGGATGGTACGAATATTCCCGGCCCAGCCGTATACATCCTGGAAAAAATGGTAGTGTAGCGCGCCATAATGCGCGAAATCCAAGTTGCCGTTCGGGAGGGATTCCGTGGCACGAGAGTCGAACATGAGCTGCTCGAATTGGTCAAGCTGATCCTGATCTTCGATATCGGCTTTATTGACCAGGACGTGAGTGCCCGGATAACAGAGCGGGTCCTCGACGGCATTGTAGCGGACCACCCGTCAGACTTTCTTGAAAGCTTTGACTATCTCTCGGCGGTAAGCGTCCCCCTTAAGGTCGCCGGACGTCAGTTTCTGCGACAGCGCCTTGGAACCGGCACTCAGCTTCAAACCTTCGACCTCGGCAAATTTCGCCGCCTTCTTTTCACCGATCGGACGTGTGACAAATCGACCGGATTCAGCAGGCCGACCTGATTTCGTTTCTTTTGTCATATCGCATCGTAACATCCAGCCAACCCTCACGCGATCATAATTATCGGAGCCGCGGCCAGATTCGTCCGTCTGTCGCCGCGAGGACAAACCGGTCGAGCCGCCACAACTTCCGTCAGTGACGTCTTACTCAGCGAAAGCCGAAGAAACTCAAAATCGCGAGCACGATAACGACAGCGCCGACAAGCCAGATCAAATTGTTCATTGGGAACCGTTCTCCTGTTTGAATTGAGCCAACCGTGACCCGTTGACCTAACTGCGGGCGGGGCTTGCGGTTCCCTAACCATTCCCGTTGCTGCAGCGCGCCTCACGACGCGGTGATACCGCGGCTGCTCTCCTGGGAAGCGGGGTTCAGCAGCATCTCGCACTTCGGCGGCCCGGCAATCTCAGCGAAGCGCTGAACGAATGTCGGGCGCCAGCGCCATCAATAACTGCACGAGCGCGCGTTACCGGGCCTGAAGCCACCCGCGCATGCCGGGTTTACCGATGTATCCCGTTGATACTGAAAATCTTCGCGATCGTGCTTGCTGGGCGAGGTGCAGGAAGACGTGATCGCAGACACACCGATCAGCATTCCGGCAGCCACCAATGTGAGAAATCGATTCATTGAACGTCTCCTTGCGAGGTTGATCGTGGTCACAATCTACCATGCCGTCACGTTAGCTTGTGGAGCCTTGAAGCTAGATCGCTGATCAATTCACTCAAGATAATCTGATCGAGCTATTCTGTCATTATGGAAGTAGTTGCCGATGGTTTCAGCGAAAAACAGCCGTTTTTGTCTTGAATAAATTATGGTTTTTCAGTAATATTATCCCATAAAAAAGTAATATAAATGGGAGGAATACTATGAATGAAACTCGGTTCGATCCGGTTTTGCTTCATCGTCAGCATTTCATCGCTGAGATCACGTGTCTCGATGAAATCTTCGATATTCTCGGTGAATGGCCGGAGGACAAGCGAGGTCTGGCATATGACACGCTGTTGAAGGCGTGCAGAGACACGGCCAGCGGCCGTTTCCCGCTGAGTGCTGCGCGCGAGAATTTCCGGCGGTTTCTGAAGATGTCGGGTGTGCTGGCCAAGGTCGAGGGCACCCCCAAATTCGAACAGCTGATGGGCGATCGAAATATCGGCAATGCCTGATGATACTGAGTAGGCAGGGGCGCGCCGTCACATCATGTGCGGCGCGTCTTGCGTTCGATGTCGGCTGCCCCGCCCTCGCCACAAAGCGTCACGTCAAGCATGCCCGCCATTCGCCCATTCGCATCGGAAGACCATCATAGGCTTCGAAAACCCCTTGAGCCGACGGCGCGTGGCGTGGCCGAAGAGATCGGCGGCACCATACTCCCGGAAAATATTCTCCGAGACGAGAATCTGGTCGCTGGCGGCAACCGCACAAAGGCGCGCCGCAAGCTGCACCGTCGATCCGAAGAGGTCATTGCTGTCCTCGACCGGCTCGCCGCAATCAAGCCCGATGCGGATGTGGATCGGCTCGGCGTTTCCGCCGTTGTAACGCTTGAATTCCTGCTGGATCGTCATGGCGCATTCGACGGCGGCTGATGTGGCGGAAAAGGCGGCCATGATGCCGTCGCCGGTGTGTTTCACTTCCCGGCCTGACGTTTGGCCAAGGCATCGGCGCACGATCGCGTCATGGGCTCTCACCATTTCGGTCCCTATGCGGTCGCCGAGCCGCGCCGTCATCTCGGTCGATCCGACGATATCGGTGAAGAGGATTGCCCGGTGGCCGGGATCCACCTGCGCCGAGGATTGGCCAGCCGCCGGCTCGAGGTCATGAATTCGGCCGAGAAAAGCCTCGACCGCAGACAACGCGACCTCGACGATCTCGTTGGCGACGAAACCGTGCGCATCGCGATGCACACATTGGGCGGTCTCCATGTCAGGCGCATCGACGAGACAGAAGACGGTCCCGCGCTGCTGGTCGAACCAATAGGTGAGAAATTTGACGTCGTAGCGATCCTGAATGTCGAGATCCATGCGGTGCGCCCGGGCAACGTCGGCCGCCGACGTTCCCTCGAGAAAGTGCCGGTCCATGAAGATAGGCATCGCGCGTCCTCCCAGAAGGGATGGCATTGTACGATCTGGATGCGGCTGCGTCCACCTTTGGGACAATCAATATCCGATCATTTCGGCCTGTTGCTTCCAGAAATGCCAATGAAATCCTGTCAGTTCTATAGAATACTAGGGAAGAGATTGATTTTAATGAGTAGGTTCGGGAGGGAAAGCCTGATATTTACCATAATCTGTCGTTTGATAACTGATCGCCGGGTTCTCTGCGCCGATCGGGACGGTTCAAAGGTTGCATGTTCTCAAAGCGCCTGGCTGGAGGGACGAGGAGACATAGTTGCCCCGCAGGCGAGCGGCCCGCCAACGGCACGCAAATTGCATTGTTACTGGTACGCTCACCGAAATTGGGAAAAGCTGTAGCAAAGTGAGACAGACGGCACATTTTCGACCGGTCGGCTTGGCCTCAATAGGGCTCGGCCATTATGCCGTTATTAACTCTGTGTGGGATGCCGCGCGCACGCTGCTGCACGATTGGCCAGTAGACGACGGCGAAGAATATTTCGAAGCCGTGAAATCCTGCCTGGATGCGATCATCGGCGATCTCCCGCCGGATGAGGTGCGGGCATCCTTCATCAGGGCTGCGCAGGAAGCCGGCATCGCCGTCATCGAAGCTGCGGACTGAACGCCCGCCGTGTTTCTACCCCAGGCTCCGGCCTGATCCCGTTGAACACCCAAATCCCTCCCGACTTGACTTTTCCGGCCGAGGTTCTATTTTAGAACAAATCAGGAACATCGGAGATGGTCATGACGCATACGGAACAGGTGATCGCCAACGCCCTAGCTCTTGTCGAAGCGTCCCGCGCGGCGCGCGAGCGGGATCAGCTGCGGCGCGCCGCCTGGCAGAGAAAGGTCGAACTCAGCCGGCCGCTGCCGCCCTTGCCACGCCCGGTTCAATTGCCACTGGCGCTAAACTGATGCAGCCGGCAAAGATCTTGCAACCCGAGCCGGCTTGGCCCGATTCAGCGCGGCCCGATCCGGCTTGGCCCGATACAGCTTGGCCAGATCCGGCGTGGGAAGTCGAAGCCGTGCTTGCCTGGCATGACGACAATGCCAAGGCGGCGATCCGCTCGCTGCTCGACGACTGCAAACATCTGCGCCAGCAACTGGCGCTGGCGGAGAGAGCGATCAGCCGGGGAATGACCCGCGGTTGGACGCCGCGATACGAGCGCGACGCCCTCTGAAACATTTGCGCTGCGCGCCATTGGGGATCGGCGATCCGCCTGGCGGCGGGGCGACCGGCAGCCTGGAACGGGATGGTTTCAGGCCGGGTCCGCCTCAAATAGAATTCTGCTCCAAGCGGCTCAGGCATCATGTTCCAAGGCCGACATTTGCCAGATAGGCATCCAGCGCCAAGGCATCAGACGATCCGACGATGGCGCCGACATAGCCGTCCGGGCGCACGAGCGCCCAGTCACCTGGGGTCAGAGCGTAGGCGTCACGGAAGTGCCCGGCTTTATCAAGGATATCGCCGCGCCGGCCGATCCTGTGGATGTGCAATCCGCTGCGCGGCGGCACAGTGACTTGCTCGACCTCGTAGCCGAGCAGCGTCCAGTGCGCGCCGCTGAACAGTTCGAACAGCCGTCTCGGCTGGCCGGCCGCACCCGTGAGCGGCGCATCCGGCGCGCGGTCGCCCGCCAGCAGGCCGCCGCGGCGCTCCGGCTTTTCCAGCGCGATGGAGGATTCGGGATAGCCGATATCCAACTGATGGACCTCGCGGCCGCGCCGCATCTCGCCCCGCTTGAGTTGGTCGAGAAGATCTGTGGCAAGACCCAACATCGCCGCGGCGACCGGGCGACGCTCTTCCTCATAGCTGTCGAGCAGTGCATCAGGGCCGCCGGCGACGACTGCAGCCAGCTTCCATCCGAGATTATAGGCGTCCTGAACGCTGGTATTGAGGCCCTGTCCGCCGGTCGGCGGATGCGTATGGGCAGCATCGCCGACCAGGAACACGCGGCCGAGCCGGTAGCGATCGGCAAGCCGGGCGTTCATGGTGAAGGCCGAAGCCCAGGAGACCGAGTGGACGTGAATATCGTCGCGGCCGGTGCGCTCCGCGACCAAGGCGGTCAACCATGAAGCGGAAAGGTCGATCTCGCCTTCGAGCGGAATGGGTCCCTGGATCTGGAACAGTTCCGTTCCCGCGAGCGGGCAAAGTGCGATCTGTCGCCGCATGTCGCCTTCGCCGAAGCGATGCCAGGCGTCGCGCTCCAACCCCGTCAGCATGACATCGGCGACGATGGCGCGCACGCCGAGCGTCTTGCCGGGAAAACCGATATCAAGCGCGTGGCGTACGAAGCTGCGCCCGCCATCCGCGCCGATGAGCCATCGCGCCTGAATAGTCTCTTCGCCAAATGGTCCCGTGAGCCGCGCCGTCACGCTTGCCTCGTGCTGTTCGAAGCCGATGAGTTCGCATCCGAACTCCGGCTGGTGCCCCAGTTCGAGCAGGCGCTCGCGCATCACGCCTTCGGTCAGGAACTGCGGCACCATCAGCGGAAGATGGTAGGGCTCGGCGGGCGTCGGCTCCCCACGCAGCACGGCTTCGGATTCGCTGAAGATTCCGTCGTCGCGATATTCTCGCTGCAGGGGATAGGCGCCGCCGAGCGCGACGATCTGGTCGAGAATGCCGAGATCCTCGAAGACCTCCTGCGTTCTTGGCTGAATTCCCTTGCCGCGGGAGCCGCGGAACGGGTCGTTCAATTTCTCGATCAGGCGGAAGGATACGCCGCGCCGCGCCAGCTCGATCGCCAGCGTCAGCCCGGCCGCGCCGGCGCCTGATATCAGCACGTCGACTGAAGAATTCTGTGTCATTGCGATCTCCATATGTGTATTATGCACATAATAGGAGAATGGATATGGCGTCAACAAAAAACGTGCAAAATACACATATGTCCGAAAGGTTGCGCGAGTTGCATAGGGCATTGATCGAGATCGTCAGCGTCATGAACCGGCCCCAGCGCGATGAGCAGATGGTCCGCGAGGCCGGTATTTCGCTCGATCGCGCCCTGTTTCCGCTGCTGGTCACGGTGGAACGGCTTGGTCCGATCGGGGTGGTCGAACTTGCCGATCGCGCCGGGCGTGACTACACCACCGTCAGCCGCCAGGTCGCCAAGCTTGAAAGTCTTGATCTGGTGGAGCGCCGCGGCAGTACTGCGGATCGGCGCGTGCGCGAGGCGGTCATTAGCCCGAAGGGCAAGGCCATGACCGATCGCATCGACGCCGCGCGCGAGCGCATGGGCCGCGCCATCTTCGAGCGCTGGGACGAGCACGACTTCAATGAACTGGTGCGGCTGATGCGGAAGTTCGCCCGTGATATTAGTGGCGATATCGGCAATGGCGCCGAGGAGCCGCAGACAGAAGGCGGCTGACCGGCGGACGACCCGAGAGGCAATGTCAAAGCACTTTGGCGGCCGTGACTTCGACTTCCACGAGGAATTCGGGGCGGGTGAAGCCGCTGATGATGATCAGCGTCGAGGCCGGCTTCGGATCGAGTGTATAGCGATCGCGCATGGCCATATAGGCAGGGAAATCCTCACGCTTCGTCACGAAGCCTGAGATGCGGATGACGTCGGCAAAACTCATTTCCGCCTCGGCGAGAATTGCTTTGATGGCCTCGAAGCAAAGTTCTGCCTGTGCGCCGATATCTTCCGGCACTTTCTCGTCGAGACCGATCCCGAGCTGCCCCGAGGTCACGAGCAGCGAGGCCCCGGCCGGCACCAGCAGCCCGTGATTGTAATTTCCGAATGGACGACGGACAGACGCCGGATTGAAAATCTTCTTCATGGGCATTCCTTGCTTCAATGAGGATGCTACCACGACCAACCACCCGGTCGGGTCTTAAAACCGCTCCATCGCCATCTTTACCTTCTCCAAAAACCTGGCCCGGGTTTCCGGCGTGCAGTTGTTCATGTCGTAATGGGCAAGAAAGGTGACCGGCCGCAGCGGATTGATCTGCGCCCTCAGCACACGCTTGACGATCTTCTTCGGCGGGTTGCCGGCGGCGAAGGCGCGAAACGGCGTCGCGCCGTATGTCAGCACGGCCGCGAGTTTCCTGATGTGGCGCAGCCGCGATTCCACCTTGCCGTCGGCCAACTCGAAGGAGACGCCAGGAAGCCAGACGCGGTCAAAATAACCCTTCAGGATCGCCGGAAAACCGAAATTCCAGATCGGCGTCACCAGCACCAGCGCTTCGGCCTGCTTCAGCCGCTCGACATAGGATTTCACCAGCGCGGTATTGCCGGGATAATCGTGATAGGCGAGCCGGTCGTGGCGGGAGAGCACCGGATCGAAATTCTCGGCATAGAGATCGCACGCATCCACCTCGTGACCGGCCTCTCGCAGGCTTTCCAGCGTCTGTTTGTAGAGCGCCTTGCCGTAGCTTTCCTCGACCGGATGCGAATGAAGCACGAGAACTCTCATTAGGCCTCCATGACGCTCGCAAGCCCGGGGAAGAGATAATTCTTGCCGGCATTGAAATCGAAATCGGGATTCTCCCAGGCGATCATCTTGCCGGGGTTCAATAGCCCTCTCGGGTCCGTTTCCTGCTTGAAGGCGAGCTGTACTTTGTCGGTGCGCTTCATGCCGCCTTCCTCTAGCGTATAGCGATGCGGATTGAAGATCGGGCAGCCGTGATCCTGGTGGATCTTGATGATCTCCTCGAGGCGCTCCTCCGTGGTATAGCGCACCAGCGGCAGGCCGGAGCATTGGATCTGCCCGTCGAACCTGATGAATTCGAGATGTCCAGGCACTTCGTCGCCGAAGATCTCGACCATCTTGGCAACCTTGGCGACGTGATCCGGGCCTGGATACTGAACCTGCAGATAGGTGAAGCCGGGATCGACCTTCAGCGCACGCAGCGTCGTGTGGTTCCAGGCAAGCTCATAGGCATGCGGAATACCTTTCATGCTTTCGACCGTGTCGGAGCGGAAGATGATCTCGCCCTTGTTGGCGGCGGCAAAGGCGAGGAAAGCGTCCATCGAATGCGGCGCGATCATCAGCACCACCACTGACTGGCCCTTGCGGATATAGGGCCTGTGGCGGGTGAAATAGTCGTGCGGGATCGGTGCCGCGATCGGCGCGATTTCCTTGACGAGGATGCCGTTGCATTTGGCCAGCGCATCCGAGAAGCGCACCGATGCCATGAAGTCGTCATAGCCGACAAGCACGTCGACCCAATCATAGGCAGGGGCGAGCGGCATTTCGATTTCGGTGATGATCCCGTTGGTGCCGTAGGCATGGCTGACCTTCTGCAGGTCCCAGCCAGTCAGGTCGAGCACGCGCGGCTCGGCCTCCATGGTGACGACGCGCAGACGCAGGATATTGCCGAGATCGCGCAGACCGCCCCAGGTGATCGACCCGACGCCGCCGGAGCCGCCGGCGATAAAGCCGCCGACCGTCGCCGTCTGCGCCGTCGACGGGTGGAAGCGCAGCTCCTGGCCGGAATGCGCTTTGGTCTGCTTGTCGAGCTGGGCAATGACGATGCCCGGTTCGCAGACAACCCGGCCGGGATGGATTTCCTTGATTTTGTCCATGGCGGCAAGGTTGAGCACAATGCCGCCGGAAAGTGGCATGGCCTGGCCGTAATTGCCGGTGCCGGCACCGCGCGGCGTTACCGGCACGCCGTGCGCGAAAGCGACCTTCAGCGCCCGGATGACCTCTTCTTCGTTTTTCGGCGTGACGACGAGATCGGCCGTGACATTGTCGAGCTGCGCCTTCAGGATCGGCGAATACCAGTAGAAATCGCGGCTTTTCTGACGCACCAGCGCCGGATTGTCCTCGACGGCGATGCCTTCGAGTTGCTTTTTGATCGTCTGATAATCCGGCATGTCAGGCTCCAACGACGCTGTCGAGTTCACGGTAGTCCGGCAGGCTGCGGTCGATCACCTTGCCGCGGCGAAGCACGACGCGGTCAGACTGCGGACGGGAAAGAAATTCGCTCCAGCGCCGGGCGCTGAAGAGCACGAGATCGGCCAAGGCGCCAGCGGCGATGCGCCCCTTGTCGGGCCGGCCGAGAATATCCGCAGGCGAGGTGGTGACGACGCGCGCGGCCGTGTCTAGCGGATGATCGAGATGCAGAATGCGCACCGCCTCGCGCAACACCTCGACCGGGTCGAGATCACCATACGCATAGAAGGGATCACGCGTATTGTCGGAGGCCACTGCCGTCGCAACGCCGGCCGCCGCCAGTTCCTTGAACAGGGTGACGCCGCGCCAGCGAGGCGTCCGGCCGGGGTAGCGGTCCTGCAGATAGAGGTTGCACATCGGCAGCGAGACGATGGAAAGGCCGGCTTTTGCGACGAGCTCGACCGTGCGTTTTGCCGTCTCCTCGTCCTGCCTGGCGAGCGAGCAGCAATGGCCTGATGTCACCTTGCCGTCGAACCGATTGCGCAGCACGGCTTGTGCGATCGCCTTCAGCGTCTCGGCGGCAGGATCGTCGCTCTCGTCGACATGAAGATCGACGTCGAGGCCGTTATCGGCGGCAGCCCTGAAAAGCACATCGAGTTGGCTGTCGAGATCGGCGGTCATCCGGGTGACGCCGCCGATCAGCCCGCCTTTTTCGCGGACGACGGTGACCAGGTCGGCGAAATAGGTCGCGTCCACCATATTTTCCAGCGGGAAGAGCGCCACCGCCTGCAGCGTAATCCTGTCTTTCCAGGCCTCGCGCATCTCGGCAAAAACCTCGAAGGAAATACGGTGCTGCGGCGCCAGCGAATCGAGATGCGTGCGGATCAGGCTGGTGCCGTGCGCATAGGCCGAACGCAGCGAGAATTCCATGCGCTTGCTGACATCAGCCGCCGACCAGTGCGCCTCCCGGTCCGTCCGCACCGCGTCCAGGGCGCCGATGAAGGTGCCGTCGGGATTGGCGTTGCGCGGCCAGATATGCCCCTTGTCGAGATGGGTGTGCATGTCGGTGAAGCAGGGCCAGACCATGCCGTCCTTCAGATCGGATCGTGGCAATTCCACCGGCGCTGCGCCCGCCGGCAGCAGCGCGGAGATGACGCCATCGGCGATGACGATATCCGCCTTGACCAGCCCGTCGATCGCCGGCGCGTCAAATCCCTCGACGGCGACGGCAGGCAGCGTCGCATTGTTCAGCACGAAGCGGCCGGCATTGGGCGGCGAAAGGAAGGAATAGGTCATCAGTTTTCTCGTTTCAGGCTGCTCTCATGCCAACGGTGCAGGGCGAGCCAGGAAATGAAGGAGGTGACGGCGAAGATCGCCACGCCAAGCAGGGAGAGCATCAGCAGCGCGGCGAAGAGGCGCGGAATGTTGAGCCGATATTGTGCTTCGAGCAGCCGGAAGGCGAGGCCGGAGCCGGCGCCAGCCGAGCCTGCCGCGAATTCTGCGACGACGGCGGCGATCAGCGCCAGACCGCCGCCGATCCTGAGGCCCGTCATGAAATAGGGTTGGGCGGCGGGCAGTTTCAGAAAGAGCAGCGTCTGCCAGCGCGAGGCGCCGTAAAGCTCGAAGAGGTTGATGAGATTGTGGTCGACGCTCTTCAGCCCCTGGACCATGTTCGAAAGGATCGGGAAGAAGGCGACGAGGAAGGCGCAGATCAGCAGCGCCACCTGGGTCGACGGCGCATAGATCAGGATCAGCGGCGAGATCGCCACGACAGGCGTCACCTGCAGGATGACGGCAAGCGGATAGAAGGCAAGCTCGATCCAGCGCGACTGCACCAGGAAGATCGCAAAGCCGACGCCGCCGACAAGGGCCAGCATCAGCGACAGGAAGGTGATCTTGGTGGTCACCCAGAGGGCAGGGGCAAGCGTACCCCAGTCCGTCACGAAAGCGTTTGCCACTGCGGCCGGACCCGGCAGGATATAGGGCGGCACGCCCGAGAGCTTCACATAGGCGTACCAGATCAGGATCAGCAGACCGATAACGAGGAAGGGGATGGTGATGCGCAGGGCGAGATCGCGGCGCCTTGCGCCTGCGACATGGGGAATGGCATTTGCAGCAAGGTGAGGGAGCTGCGGCGGCGTATCAGTTTGGTCACGCATCAATGCTCTCCCGCCGCGTTGATTGCCCCGATCAGCGAAAGGGAGACCGTCTCACACGCCTTCCGGTATTCTTCCGAGGTGCGGTAATGCTCGTCGCGTTCCAGGCTGGTGGTCAGAGGAACATCGGCATGCACGCGTCCGGGCCTTGCCTTCATCACAACGATGCGGTTCGAGAGATAGGCGGACTCGAAGACCGAATGGGTGACGAAGATGACGGTGATGCCGGTCGCCTTCCAGAGCCGCAGCACGTCGTCGTTCAGCCTCTGCCGAGTGATTTCGTCAAGCGCCGCGAAGGGCTCGTCCATCAAAAGCAGCTTCGGTTTCGTCACCAGCGCGCGGGCGATAGAGACGCGCATCTTCATGCCGCCGGAAAGTTCGCGTGGATAGGCTTTGGCGAAATCCTGGAGGCCGACGGTGGTCAGCACCTGCATGATTTCTGCATGCGCTGACGCCTTCGAAATCCGCCTCAACCTCAGCGGCAGGTGGACATTGTCGAACACGTTCTTCCACGGCATCAGCGTCGGCTCCTGGAAGACGAAGCCGATATCGCCCTCCGGCAGGCCCTTCGAATTGATGCGCGAACTCGGCCAGTCGATCGTTCCCGACGTCACGTCGCCAAGGCCGGCGATGATGCGCAGCGCCGTCGACTTGCCACAGCCCGAAGGGCCGAGCAGGCTGACGAACTCGCCGCTTTCGACAGTGAGCGACATGTCGGAAAGGGCAACGGTGCCGCTGGAAAAGACCTTCGAGACCGACTGCATCGCGACCAGCGGCCGCTTGCGCGTCTCTTGCGGGGATCGGGCCTGGGCTTCTGCTAAGGGCATGCCTGTCTCATTCACCAGGGGAGGATGGGGTCCGCCACCTCAGGCGGACCATCGGCCGACGTCGGAGGGCTTACTTCTTCATCGCCATTCCGGTGCTCTTGCAGACGAATTTCGTCGTGAAGGCCTTGGTGTAGTCGGTCTCCGGCTTGAACACCTTGATCGCCACCATCTCGTCGAAGAACGCCTTGTAATGCGCGTCGGTGATGCAGCCGATGCCCTTGTCCAGGCTGTCACCGGATTCGATGATGCCGTATTCCTTCATTTTGGCGATGGAGTAGGCGATCTGGCCATCCGTCATTTCAGGATTGTCCTTCTTGATCAGCTCGTTCGCCTTGCTGTTGTCGCCGTAGAGGTAGTTGTACCAGCCCTCGATCGAGGCATCGACGAAACGCTGGACGACATCCGGTTTGCTGTCGACCATCGTCTGCGTGGTGGTGATCATCGTCGAATAGGGCGAATAGCCGTTATCGGCGAGCAGGAAGACCTTCGGTTCGAAGCCGGCCTGCTTCTGGATCTCGTAGGGCTCGGAGGTGAGGTAACCCTGCTGGGCGGATTCCTTGTCGGCAAGGAATGGCGCGGGGCTGAAATTGTAGGGCTTGTACTGCTCGTCCTTGAAGCCCTTGTAGTTCGCCTTCATCCATTCGAAATAGGTGAGGTAACCGTCCTTGCCGAGAAACAAGGTCTTGAGCTTGGCGAGGTCCGCGAATTTGTCGATACCCATGTCCGGATGGGCGATCAGGACCTGCGGATCCTTCTGGAAGATCGCTGCGACGTCGACCAGCGGGATGCCCTGTTCGACAGCCGATATCTCGCCCTGCGGCCCACCCATGTAGAAATCGATCTTGCCGGAGATCAGCAGCGCGCTGTTGGCCGCGTTCGGGCCACCCTGGACGATGGTGACGTCGAGGCCGTGTTTCGCATAGGTGCCGTCGGCGACCGCCTGGTAGAAGCCGCCGTGCTCGGCCTGCGCCAGCCAGTTCGTGCCGTAGCTTACCTTATCGGCCGCATGCGCCGAGACAGCAGCGGCGAGCGCGCCGCCAAGGCCGATGAGCGCGGAAAAGACCGTATTCTTCAGTGCATTGGGCATGATCAGCGTTCCCCTTCTGAGTTCGGAACGCCCATTGCGACGCCCGATTTTCTTCATTGGAGCGATTGCTTTGCTCTTTGAAAAGCATCAAATTTCGTGCGCAATGATGCCTTTTCGGCATCTCATCAGAAGCCTGTGCCTAATTTGTGCTGTCTGCTTTAATTTTATGCAACGAGGTTGCGATGCTGCACTCCAGAAAGCTTATCTACATCAATGAGATCGCGCGCTCCGGCTCGATCCGCAAAGCCGCAGCGCGGCTGAACGTGGCGTCATCGGCGATCAACCGGCAGATTCTGGCGCTGGAGGAGGAAATGGGCGCTCCGCTCTTCGAGCGCCTGCCGCGCGGCCTGCGCCTGACGGCGGCCGGTGAACTCTGCATCGAACATATTCGCGAGGTGCTGAAGAATTACGAGCGGCTGGAGGGGCGCATCCGCAGCCTGAAGATGCAGCAGGCGGGCAAGATCCGCCTGGTCACCACGGTCGGCCTTGCCGCTGGGCCGCTGCCGGAGATCATCGCCCGGTTCCAGTCGGAACATCCGCGCGTCTTCATGCAACTGCGCAATGATGCCGGCACGACAACGGTCAATCCGGTGCTGTCGGGCGAGGTGGATATCGGCCTCGGCTTCAATATCCCGGCGACACCCGGCATTCGAACGCTCGGCAGTTTCGATATTCCGATCGGCGTGGTGCTGCCGCCCGGCCATCACCTGATCGGTTCGGGTCCGATCAACCTAGCCGATATCGTCCAGGAACGCCTGGTGCTGGCCCAGCAAGGCACCAGCCTGCGTGAAGTGATCAACCTGGCGCTGGCGCGTCTCGATGTGCATGTCGAGCCGGTGCTTGAAACCAATGCGTCGGAGATGCTGAAGAAGCTGGTCAAGTCAGGGGCGGGGCTGACGATGCTGAACCCGCTCGACGTCATTACCGAATGCCGGCAGGGCGAGCTCGTCTTCCGGGCGATTGCTGAACCGCACGCGCGCCAGCAGCCGATGAAGCTTTTTGCCCGCGCCCGTGCGCCGCTCGATTCCGCCACCAGCCTGTTCGTTGAATATCTGCTGGCCGAACTTGCCGGCCTCGTGCAGGAACTGCAGGCCAAGGGCCATATCGCGATGGAAAAGCCGATCACCCAGTAGGTCGCCCTGGCCGGCGCTATTGTGAATAAAGGTTGGAAAGCGGATAGCGCGTCAGGTCGTAAAGCAACTCGATGAAGCCCCTGACTTGATGGCGGCAGATCGCTTCGCCTTTTTTGACGGTTCCGAGCGAGGCGTCGCCGACGACGCCGTTCGGATTGAGGTCGTGGGCGATCCAGGCGAGCGAATGGGGCGGCAGCGGCTGGATGTATTTCGATTGCTCGCGCATCCATTCGGCCTTGGACGCAAAATTCTGCGCCTTGTCCATCCGCACCAGATCGGGGCGGAAATGGAGCATCAGCGAGGTCTCGACCTCGCCGCCATGGATGCCGTATTTCAACTCGTGCTCGCTGATCATGCCTTCGGGATGGCCGAAGCGGCCCCATTGCGTCGAGATGACGGCCATCTGGTAGCGGACGCGCAGCTCGCGCGCGACGATACTCATGATGTCGACATTGCCGCCATGCGAATTGACGATGACCATCTTGCGGATGCCGGCTTCGGCAACCTTGGCGCCGATCGCCGTCCAGACTGGAATGAGCAGCTCAGCGCCGAGCGACAGCGTTCCCGGTCCGTAGATATGTTCGTTCGCCTTGCCGATCTCTTGCGTCGGCAGAACCAGGAAATCGAGATCGTCAGGCTTCTGCTTTCGCAGTTCGGCCAGCATGCCGTTGGCGATCGCCACATCGGTCGCGATCGGCAGGTGCGGGCCGTGCTGTTCCGTCGAGGCGATCGGCAGGATGGCAATGGTCGTATTGGCCGAAAGTCCGGCGAAATCGGAGCTGTTCAGTTCGTTCCAGTAAAATGGCATTGCCATCGCCGCGCCTCTCATTGCCGTTTCGACAGTGAGTAGGAAATATCGCTGCACGCGAAAAGCATCAATTTGCGCCCGCACCGATGCCTTTTTGCGGATGATACAGCAACGAGGGCCGCGCAGAGGGCAGAGAGCGGGGGCAGGCGGTAACCATTGCATAAGCCCTGGATGCGGCTGGGAACTCACTGGAGCCATTGCGCCGGCGCGCCTGCAATGGTTTTCTAGCGCCTCTGCAATTCAACGCTCTCCGGTGATTCCCAATGTTCGATATTCTGTGGCGCGGCCTGGCGATCGGTGCTGGCGCAACCATCCTCATGGACCTCTGGGCGATCGTGCTCACCAAGGTTTTCGGCCAGACGGCGCCCAATTGGGCCCCGGTCGGCCGCTGGTTCTGGCACCTTCGCCGCGGCAAGGTCTTTCACGACAGCATCGCCGATGCCGAGCCCTATACGCATGAACTGGCGCTCGGCTGGATCAGCCACTACGCCGTCGGCATTCTCTATGGCTTGATCTTTGCGCTCATCATGGGGCAGGCGTGGCTGGCGGCACCGACATTTCTCCCCGCCTGGATCTTCGGTATTCTCACCGTCGGAGCAGGGTGGTTCCTGCTGCAGCCCGGCCTCGGCATCGGCTGGGCCGCATCGAAACATCCGACGCCGAACAAGGTGCGGTGCTTCAATTTGCTCGCGCATACGGTTTTTGCGCTCGGGCTCTACGGCACGGCGCTGATCATTCGCTGAGACTGAGGCCTGCCCCTCACCCAGCCAACCGGGGTCGAGCCACTCGTCTCGACCCGTCCTTCGGACCGCCGTAAAAAACGGGGAGAGGGGACGTGCCGTGCGAGAGCTAGCGGGGAACGGAGAGGTCGCGGCTTGTCCCCTTCGCCCCGTTTACGGGGAGAAGGTGGCGGCAGCCGGATGAGGGGCCGCCGTCCGCGCGAACCTCGCCCTACCGCGCCGCCCAGTTGGCGCCGCGGCGGAAGATGGTCTTCATCTCGGGCACGTCGAATTCCTTGGCCTGGTGGCCGAGTGAAGAATAGAAGACCCGGCCCTTGCCGTATTTCCGCTTCCAGACGACGGGCATGACGACGCCGTCGATCCAGTAGGCGTGGTTGCCGGTGAATTTGGTCGTCGCCAGAACCTCGTTCGAGGGGTCGACATGCATGTAATATTGCTCCGACGTGTAGGGGAAATCGGCAATGCCCTCCATCAGCGGATCGTCGGGCCGGGTGATGTTGACGGTATAGTCGATGATGTTGCCGGGGTGCGCCACCCATTGGCCGCCGATGATGAACTGGTAATCGACCGAGTCGCGGAAGGCATCGCCCGCGCCGCCGTGATAACCGGCGATGCCGACGCCGCTCTCGATGGCGGCGGCGAGGTTCTTGACCTCCTCCTTCTCGATCTTCGACATCGTCATGATCGGCACGACGAGGCTGAGATCGTGGACCGAAGGGTCGGCAAGCGCCTCGGTGCCGTGTTCGAGATAGACCTTGAAGCCGTCCTCCTCGAGCATGGTCTTGATGACTTCGGCGCATTCCTGCGGCTCGTGGCCGCTCCAGCCGCCCCAGACGATCAGTGCTTCACGCATAGTCTTTCCTCCTGAATTTATTTCGCCAGCCGTCCGTCGACGATGGAATCGGACAAGGGGGCGGGGCGCACCACCGCCGTGGTGATCGCCACCGTGCGCCCGGTCGCAGACGCGGTGTGGAACGCTTCCATGACTTCGAGCACATGCAGCGCCAGATCGCCATTGGCCCGATGCGGCCGGTTGGAGCGGATCGCATGCGCCATGTCGGCAACGCCGAGCGAGCGATAATTGCCGTCGGCATAGGGTGCTGTGAGTGGCTGGTCCTCGAATTCGCCGCCCTTCTTCAGATATTCCACCGGGCCGCCGAATTTGTTGGGATCGGGGACTATAAGCGTGCCCTCGGTTCCGTAGATTTCGAGCGGCACATGCTTGTGGCCGGCGACATCGAAGCTCATGGCGATCTGCACGACGGCGCCGTTCTCAAAACGCATCATGCCGGCGACATGCGTCGGCACATGCACGGGAATATGTTCGCCGTTGCGCGGCTCGCTGGTCACCAGCCGCTCTGTACGCGGCGTCGACGCAAAGCCGACAACCTCAGACACCGGCCCGAGCAGATTGACGAGATCGGTGATGTAATAGGGCCCCATATCGAGCATCGGCCCGCCGCCGACTTCGTAATAGAAGGCGGGGTTCGGATGCCAGCGCTCATGGCCCGGGCACATGAAGCTTGCCGAGCCGCCGACCGGCTGGCCGATGACGCCCTGGTCGATCAGGATGCGGGCCGTCTGGTGGCCGCCGCCGAGGAAAGTATCGGGGGCCGCACCGATGCGAAGATTCCGCGCTTTGGCGGCGTCGGCCAATTTTTTCCCTTCTGCGAAATTAATCCCGAGGGGCTTTTCCGAATAGGTATGTTTGCCGGCTTCGAGGGCCTGCAGCGCAACAGCGACATGGGCTTTCGGGATCGTCAGATTGACGATGATCTCAACCTTGGGGTCGGCGAAAAGTTCCTCGACGGTCTTTGCCGGAACGTTGAATTCGATAGCCTTTGCCTCTGCCAGTTCCCGGTTGAGATCGGCGACGCCGCGGATATCGAGAATGGGAAAGGATGCCATCGCCTTGAGATAGGCGCCCGAAATATTGCCGCATCCGATGATGCCGATACCGACTTTATCCATGAAGTCCTCCATTCATTATGATTGTGCTGCTCGTCAGAGCGCCGGCCCCGTCGTGCTCCAGGGCGATTCGTAGAGTTCGTAGAGCGCCACCGCAGCCGCACCCTGGGCCCAGAAATCATCGGTCGAATCGTCGAAGACGAGTTCGCTGACGCCGCGCAGCGACGGCGGAATGGCGAGCGCATAGGCATCGCGCAGGCTGTTCAAAAACGGCTCGCCGAGCGCCAGGCTCGATCCCACCAGAATGACCCGTGGCGGCGCAAACAGCGTGACGATGTTGGCAACGGTCAATCCCACCGCTTCGCCGGCGCGGATGGCAGCACCAATCAGCCGGTCGTCATCGGCCTTGATCAGCGCCTGGGCATGGTTCATGCCGCGCCCGAGTCGGATCGCTTCGGCAAAACGCCCATCGGCCAGCTGTTCGCCGAGGATTGCGCTTTCGCCGGCCTGGCTGAACAGCCGCACGACGCCATTCGGTCCTGTGCCGAGCACGAGGTCGCCGAGATTGTGGCTGAGGCCACCGGCGCCGCGGAACAGGCTGTTGCCGTGCAGCACGCCGAGCCCCAGCGTCTGTTCCAGCGAAATCAGCACCATATCCTCGAGATCGCGCGCCTTCCCGAACCAGTGATGGCCAAGCGTGATGGCGTGGGCGTCGCTTTCGACGATGGTCGGTGTCGAAAGCCGCGTCGACATCTCGGCGGCGAAATCGACATTGGTGTCGCGAAAGATCGGGCTGCTGCGGATATAGCCGGTGCGGTGCTCGATGACGCCGGGAAAACCGAGGCAGACGCTGTCGACGTCTTCAAGCGACAGCCCGGCATCGACGACACAGCGCCTGACGCCATCCTCGACCAGATCGGCAATGACGCCGATCGGCTGCCGGTCGAGGCGGATCGGCAAAGCCAGCTTCGACAGCACGTCGCCGCGGAAATTGGTGACGACGAACACCATCCGGTTGGCGGCGATCTTGCCGCCGACCACACGCGCCGCATCGGGATTGAGTTCCAACATCACCCGCGGCCTGCCGCGCACCGCCTCATTGCGGATATCGCCTTCGTGACGCGGCAGGATCAGCCCGTCGTCGAGCAACGAGGCGGTGATGGCCGAAACCGTGGTGGTGGAGAGTTCGGTGCGCTCGCTGATCTCGATCCGCGAGATCGGCCCATGGCGTCGGACGGTATCGAGCACGTTCAAGCGATTGATCGCGCGCATTAATTCGGGATCTGCGGTCTTCATGAGAACTAGCCAGGCAAGCGTTTCGTTGGGCGGAACCCAAATATTTATAACGGGTTACGAAATAAATAGCCGGCAATTTCGTGGCCCTGTCAAGCGCATTTGATAAAAATAGCGGCATTGGGTTGACATTGGATGAAAGCTCCGGTGAATTAATCCGCATAGGGGAAAAATTGTGAGGATAGACCCCTGGGAGGAAAAATCATGAATTTTATGCACAAAAGCGCCGCTCTCGGCGGCAGGCGCATCGCATCCGTGGCCGCGGCAGCCGGCCTGTTGCTGTTGGGGGCAGGCGCCGCCTCCGCGACGACGGTGGTCAAGTGGCTGCATCTCGAGCTCGACCCGAAAAACGTCGCGGCCTGGGAAGACATCGTCAAGAAATACGAAGCCCAGCATCCCGACGTCGATATCCAGATGCAGTTCCTCGAAAACGAAGCCTTCAAGGCCAAGCTTCCCACTCTGCTGCAATCCGACGACGTGCCGGATTTCTTCTTCAGCTGGGGCGGCGGCGTCTTGAAGCAGCAGTCCGAGACCGGCGCGCTGCAGGATGTGACGGCAGCCCTCGATGCTGATGGCGGCAAACTGCGCAACGCCTATACCCCGGCCTCGGTCAACGGCCTGACCTTTGACGGCAAGACCTGGGCCATCCCCTATAAGGTCGGTCTGGTCAGCTTTTTCTACAACAAGGCGCTGTTTGCCAAGGCCGGCGTCAAAGCCGAGGACATCAAGAGCTGGGCCGATTTTCTCGCCACGGTGAAGAAGATTAAGGCGGCCGGCATTGTGCCGATCGCCGGCGGCGGCGGTGAGAAATGGCCGATCCATTTCTACTGGAGCTATCTCGTCATGCGCGAAGGCGGCCAGAAGGTTTTCGACGCGGCCAAGAAGGGCGAGGGCGAAGGTTTCCTTGATCCCGCCATCATCAAGGCCGGCGACGATCTCGCCGAACTCGGCAAACTCGAACCTTTCCAGCCCGGCTATCTCGGCGCGACCTGGCCGCAGACGCTCGGCGTCTTCGGTGACGGCAAGGCGGCGATCATCCTCGGCTTTGAAGCAACCGAAGCCAATCAGCGCAAGAATGCCGGCGACGGCAAGGGCCTAGCACCTGACAATATCGGCCGTTTCGTCTTCCCGACGGTCGATGGCGGCGCCGGCAAGCCGACGGATACGCTCGGCGGTCTGAACGGCTGGGCCGTTACCAAGAAGGCCTCCAAGGAAGCGATCGATTTCCTCGCTTTCCTGACGAGCGCGGAGAACGAGCGGGTGATGGCCAAGGCCGGCATGCTTCTGCCCGTTGCCGTCGGCGCCGATGATGGCGTCGTCAATCCGCTGCTGGCCGAATCGGCCAAACAGCTTGCGGGTTCGACCTGGCATCAGAACTTCTTCGACCAGGATCTCGGTGCTGCCGTCGGCCGTGTCGTCAACGACGTCTCGGTGGAAATCGTTTCCGGGCAGATGAATTCCAAGGACGG
This sequence comes from Rhizobium sp. NZLR11, assembly GCF_019685115.1. Lineage (NCBI taxonomy): Bacteria > Pseudomonadati > Pseudomonadota > Alphaproteobacteria > Hyphomicrobiales > Rhizobiaceae > Rhizobium > Rhizobium sp. NZLR11. Next base: position 20,255 of record NZ_JABDWD010000013.1, read on the forward strand.
CGCCCAGATGATCCAGGACGCTTTCGAACTGGAACAATAACCAGCGCCAGCAGACCCTTCCCGGCGCTCCCAGCTAAAGAGCGGGAGCGCCGGCATTGCTGCCGACGACATGCGAAAGCAGGACCCATGGCCAATATTTCAGTCCCATCGATGACATCAGCCGCACGGCCGGCACGGAAAGCCGCAAACGCCAGGAGCTCGGTCGCCCATGACCGGCTGACGGTGCTGCTGATCTTTCTGCCGCCGGCGCTCTTGCTGTTCACGCTTTTCGTCATCATGCCGATGGGCGAGGCGGCCTGGTACAGCCTCTACAAGTGGAACGGCTACGGGACGCCGACCGAGTTCATCGCCCTGCGCAATTTCCAGGTTCTGTTTCGAAATGCGGCTTTCACCCAGGCGCTGCTTAATAACGGCCTGATCATCGTGATCTCGATCTGCATCCAGGTGCCGCTGGCCATCTGGCTTGCCACCATGCTGGCCCACCGCATTCCCGGCGTCGTCGCCTACCGCCTGATCTTCTTCCTGCCCTATGTGCTGGCCGACGTTGCCGCCGGCCTGATCTGGCGCTTCGTCTATGATGGCGATTACGGTCTGTTTGCCGCTGTTTCCAATTTCTTCGGTTTCGCCAACCCTTATGTGCTCGCCGATAAGGACCTGGCGATCTATGCCGTGCTCGGCGTCATCGTCTGGAAATATTTCGGTTTCCACATGATGCTGTTCATCGCCGGCCTGCAATCGGTCGACAAGAGCGTGCTGGAGGCAGCCGAGATCGACGGCGCCACCGGCTGGCAGAAATTCCGCTATGTCACGCTGCCGCTGCTCGGCTCGACCTTGCGCCTCTCGATCTTCTTTGCCGTCGTCGGCTCGCTGCAGCTCTTCGACATGATCATGCCGCTGACCGGCGGCGGGCCATCCAACTCAACGCAGACGATGGTCACCTTCCTCTACACCTACGGCGTCATGCGCATGCAGGTCGGCCTCGGCAGCGCCGTCGGCGTGGTGCTGTTCATCATCTGCGTCACGCTCGCCTTCGGTTACAAAAGGATCTTCATGCGCCATGACTGATATGAGTTCTTCCATCCGCATGCGCACCTCGACCCGCGTCTATCTCTACGTGTCGCTGAGCCTGATTGCCGCGATCGTACTCGTGCCGCTGCTGACGACGGCGCTCGGCGGCTTCAAGACGTTGGGCGACCTGCGCACCAATCCCTTCGGCCTGCCGATAGAGTGGCAATGGGCAAACTATACCGACATTCTGTTCGGCGAGCGCTACTGGCTGCAGATCGGCAATTCGCTGGTTATCGCCGCGCTCACCGTGCTCTTGACGCTGATCGTTTCGTCGATGGCCGCCTTCGCCTTTGCCCATGTCCGCTTCTTCGGCTCCTCCTTCCTGCTCAATTATTTCCTGCTCGGCCTGATGTTTCCGGCGGCAACCGCAATCCTGCCGCTCTTCATCCGCATCCGCGATCTCGGCCTGCTCGATACCTATTGGGGCGTGGTGCTGCCGCAGGTGGCCTTCGGCCTCGGCATGAGCATCCTTTTGTTCCGAAACTATTTCCGCAACCTTCCGGAAGAATTGTTTCAGGCGGCCTTCGTCGACGGCTGCGGCTATCTCAGATTCTTCTGGCATATCTCGCTGCCGCTTTCCCGGCCGATCGTCGCCACCGTCAGCATCATCTCCTTCGTCGGCAGCTGGAACAGCTACATCCTGCCGCTGATCATGTTGAACTCCGAATCGAAATATCCCTGGCCGCTCGGCATCATGGTCTATCGCGGCGAATACGGCACGGAATGGCAGCTGGTGCTGGCCTTCATCACGCTGACCATCCTTCCCACAATCATCGTCTTTTTCGTCGCCCAGAGACACATCATCGCCGGCCTGACCGCGGGCGCCGTGAAGTCCTGAGCCGAACCCTTGGAGGTGCATTTATGGCATCCGTTGAATTGAACGATATTCGCAAGACCTATGGCGCCGTCGATGTCATCCACGGCATCTCGCTGGATATTCAGGATGGGGAATTCGTCGCCCTGGTCGGGCCTTCCGGCTGTGGAAAATCGACGCTGCTGCGGATGATTGCCGGCCTTGAGGAAATCACCGATGGCGACATCTCCATCGGCGGCAAGGTCGTCAACGCCATGACCCCGCGCGAACGCAACATCGCCATGGTCTTCCAGTCCTACGCGCTCTATCCGCACATGACCGTGGCTGAAAACATGGGCTTCAATCTGAAGCTCGCCGGCGTTGCCAAGCCGCAGATCGAGGCCCGCGTTGCCGAGGCCGCCCGTATGCTCGATCTCGCCGAACTGCTCGACCGCAAGCCGGCCCAGCTTTCCGGCGGCCAGCGCCAGCGCGTCGCCATGGGCCGCGCCGTCGTGCGCAATCCGGCCGTGTTCCTGTTCGACGAGCCGCTGTCCAACCTCGATGCGAAACTCCGCGTGCAGATGCGCTCGGAAATCAAGACGCTGCACCAGAAGGTGAAGACGACCTCGATCTATGTCACCCACGACCAGATCGAAGCGATGACGCTCGCCGACCGCATCGTCGTGCTCAATCAGGGCAGGGTGGAGCAGCAGGGCACGCCGCTCGAACTCTACCGGAAGCCCGCCAATCTCTTCGTCGCCGCCTTCATCGGATCGCCGGCGATGAACATGCTCGACGGCACCGTCGACGGCGAAAATGGCGAACCCGCCGCCCGCCTGACCGACGGCACGGCAATCCGCATCGCGCCCGACCGCAAGGTCAGGCGCGGCCAGGCCGTCACCATCGGCCTGCGCCCCGAACATCTCATTCCCGGCATATCAGCCGGCACGCCGCTTGCCGGCCGCACCATGCTGGTCGAACCCACCGGCGCCCAGACCCATGTGGTTTTCGACCTTGCCGGACAGCAGGTGACCGCCATCGTCGACGGCGAATACCCCGTCCGCTACGGCGCGGTGTTCGAGGCAAGCATTGCCAGCGATCAGGTGCACGTCTTCGACCGCAACAGCGGCGTGGCGCTCTGAAGTGGATCGCATGTAGGTATCGCAAAATTGCTGCGCACTTTGCGCGACATGCCGTAGGCGTGATTTAACGGATGCCTGACAACGACAAAACCGCCGAGCAAGCCCGGCGGTCGTGACTGCTGATAAAGACAGCCAGAGACTATTCCGCCGCGATCCGCGAGACGCCGTTGGCCTGGACGATCTTGTCGAGCAGCGCTAGCTCTTCCTGAGTGAGATCCGTCAATGGCGGGCGCACCGGGCCCGGGTTCTGCCCAAGGACGCGAAGGCCGGCCTTGATGATCGAGACGGCATAGCCCTTCTTGCGGTTGCGCAAGGCGACGAACGGGAAGAAGAAGCTCTTCAGGATCTCGTCGACGGTCGCCTGGTCGCCGGTGCGCAAGGCGCCGTAAAAGCGCTGGGCGAGGGCGGGCACGAAGTTGAAGACGGCCGAGGAATAGGTCGTCACGCCGGCGGCGAAATAGGCCTGGGCATAGACTTCATGGGTCGGCATGCCGCCGACATAGACGAGACGGTCGCCAAGCAGGGTCGTGATCTCGATGACCTTGTCGACATCGCCGACGCCGTCCTTGAAACCGATCAGGTTCGGGCATTCCTCGGCAAGCCGCGCGATGCTTTCGGCCGTCAACACGGCGTTGTCGCGATTATAGACGATGACGCCGATGCCGACCGATTGGCAGATCGCCTTGACATGGGCGACGAGGCCGGCCTGTTCCGCAAACATCAGATAGGGCGGCAGCAGCAGCAATCCGTCCGCGCCTGCCTTCTCGGCCGCCTGTGCGATCTCGATGGCGAGCGACGTGCCGTAGCCGGTTCCCGAGATGATCGGCGTCTTGCCGGCCGACGCCTTGGCGGCCCTGATAACCTGCGGAATCTCGGCGGGATTGAGGGAGAAGAACTCTCCCGTGCCGCCGGCGGCAAATAGTGCAGCCGCATCGTAGCCCGCAAGCCACTCGACATGGCGGCGGTACTTCGCCTCGTCGAATTTCAGCTGATCGTCGAAATGCGTCACCGGAAACGACAGGAGACCGCTACCGACGGCCTTCTTCAATTCATTCGGGTTCATCATCAAGTCCTGTTCTTTACGTGTTGAATGTTGACCGTTCAGGCGCTTTCGAGCGCCTGCAGAAGGGCCGCGATATAGCCGTAGCAGTAAGCAAATGCGGTGGCGGAAGGATCCGTGCCGCTGACGGTCGGCACGTGGTCGGGCATCAGCATGTATTTGAAGCCGACTTCCTTGTAGATCCTGACCGAGCGGACCATGTCCATGTCGCCTTCGTCGGGGAAGGTCTCCATGAAGGAAAGCTTGCCGCCGCGAATGTTGCGGAAGTGAACATTGAAGATCTTGCCGCGCTGGCCGAACCAGCGAATGACATCGTCGATCTCCTTGCCGGGATTTTCGAGCATCTCGCCGATCGAGCCCTGGCAGAAATTGAGGCCGTGATAAGGGCTTTCCCGCATCAGCACGAATTTCTTCAGGCCTTCGACGGTGCCGAGCACCCGCGTGACGCCGCGATAGCCGGGCGGGGTATAGGGGTCGTGCGGATGGCAGGCGAGCCGGACGCGATTGCTGGCAGCGACAGGCACGACGCGCTCGAGGAAATAGTCGATCCGTTCCCAGTTTTCGTCTTCGGACAGCACGCCGGCAAGGCCGGGTTCGGCCTGCTGATCCGTCTTGTCCCAGCGGAAGCTGGCATTCATCGACCCGCCGCGTCCCGGTTCATCGGGTGTGCGGGGAATGCCGATCAGATTGAGGTTATATTTCACCGCCGGAATGCCGGCCGCCGCGGTATTCTCGATCAGCTTGCAGACGGCGTCGATCTGCCTGTCGCGATCGGGGCCGGCAAGCAATATATCGGGATAGGACGCCTTCTCGATCGGCTGCGAAGGCAGCGGCAATTGGATCATGTCGAGGATCAGGCCGAAGCTTTCGACCTTGTCGCGATGACGCTCGAGATCGGAAAGCGTCCAACTGCTGGGTTTTCCCGGCGGGTCGGCGTTGATATGCTTCACACCCAGTTGCGCGAAGATACGATAATCGTCGTCGTCCCGCGCTGCGACCTGTGTTCCCAGATACATTTGAGTCTCTTTCGAAATTACACAATGTCATATGACATAATATGAATTTCTGAGAGAGTCGAGCCCTATTGCTGCTCGGAGAGCATCCGATAGCGACGTTGACTGGCCATCATATGGGCGCGCATCGCCTGGCGGGCGCGATCCGGATCCTGATCGGCGATGGCCGACAGGATTTCGACATGTTCGGCATAAACCTTTTGAAGATAGTCGCGGTCATTGGCCTCGGGCAGCGTCGGAAACTGGCCGCGGGGGATGGCCTTGGGGCCGAATTGGCGCAGGACATCGACATAGAATCGGTTGTTCGTGGCGGCGGCAATCGCCATGTGGAAGGCGTAATCCGCCTCCACCGTCTGCTGCCCTGTTTCGATCAGGTTTGCCATTCTGCGATTGGCATCACGAATGGCCGCCTCCTGCTCGGCGGTGCGGCGATAGGCGGCAATCGCCGCCGCTTCACCCTCTGCCGCCATACGAAACTCCAGCAATTCCAGGGTCTCCGGAATGCTTTTGATTTCCACCGGCGTCAATGACAGGACAGAATTTGCCTTCGGATCTGCGACAAACACCCCTTTGCCCTGGATCGGCTTGACGAAGCCCGCCGACCTGAGATCGGCAATCGCCTCGCGCACCACGGTGCGGCTGACGCCGAACGTCGCTTCAAGCTGCGGCTCGGTCGGCAGTTGGTCGCCGACCCGCAGCTTCCCCGTCTCGATCTGCGCCCGCAGCTGATCGATGACCTGTTGCGCCAGTCTTTCTCGCCCACGGCCGAGTGTCGTCATCTTCCGTTCCCCAATCCCTTTGCACTCAAGTCTCCCGCTCGGGCCTTGTCAACCGTATCAGACTTCGCTAGATCATAATACGACATACGGGCGACATAATATGTCTCCTACAGTAATCCAGGGAGGAGTGACAATGAAGCATTTTTCTAAAGGCTTGTTCGTCGGCGCCGTTTTCGGCGCCCTGACGATCGCCGCACCGCAGCTGCAGGCCGCCACGCCGCAGGACCAGCTGGTGATCGGAACATCGCTGGCCCAGGTTCTGTCCCTCGATCCGCAGCAGGCGACCGAAGGCAAAGCGGTCGAGATCATGTCGAATCTTTACGACCGGCTGGTCGCCAGCACGGCGGACGGCAAGATCCTTCCGCAGCTGGCGGAAAGCTGGAAGGTTGACGACAAGGGCATCACATTTACGCTGCGCAAGGCCAATTTCGCCTCCGGCAACCCGGTCACCTCGAAGGACGTCGTCTATTCGCTGGCACGGCTCTTGAAGATGGATCAGGCCGCTGCCGCCAACCTCAAGCGCGTCGGTTACGACAAGAACAATGTCGAAAAGCTCGTCAAGGCGGTCGACGACCAGACTGTGCGCATCGATCTCTCCGACCAGGTGACCGCGGAGCTTCTGCTCTACCGGCTGACGACGACCACCACCAGCGTGGTCGACAGCGTCGAGGTCGAGAGCCACGCCGTCGACAATGACTACGGCAACGCCTGGATGCGGACGCATTCGGCCGGCTCCGGCCCGTTCACCCTCAACCGCTGGTCTCCGAACGAGCTTGTCATTCTCGACGCCAACAAGGGTTATGTCGCCGGCGCTCCGAAGATGAAGCGCGTCATCGTCCGCCATGTACCGGAAAGCCAGGTCGAGCGGCTGATGCTGGAGCGCGGCGATATCGATATTGCCAGTGCGCTCACGGCCTCCGATCTTGCGACCTTCCAGGCCAAGCAGGGCTTCGCCATTCAGCGTATTCCGACTGGCGGCTTCTACGTGCTGTCGATGAATGCCGGCAACCAGTACCTCGCCAATCCCAAGGTCCGCGAGGCCATTGCTTACGGCATCGACTACAAGGGCATCGAGAAGACGATCATGGGGCCTTACGGACGGGCAAGAACCGTTCCCGTTCCGGAGAACTTCGAATATGCGATCCCGAGCCCGGATTGGCATCTCGACGTCGAAAAGTCCAAGCAGTTGCTGAGCGAGGCAGGTTTCAAGGACGGCTTCTCGTTGACGCTGAAGACCATTGCGCAAACGCCGCGCATCGATCTTGCCACCGCCATCCAGGCATCGCTTGCCCAGGTCGGCATCAAGATCGACATCCAGCAGGGCAACGGCTCGGAAATCATTGCCGCCCATCGCGCCAGGGATTTCGATCTGCTGATCCCGCAGACCAGCGCCTACATGCCGAACGTGCTCGGTTCGATGGAGCAGTTTTCCTCCAACCCCGACAACTCGAAAGAGGCCAACAATGCCGGCAATTTCGTCTGGCGCTCGGCCTGGGACATTCCCGAACTGACGGCCCTGACGGCGAAGGCATCGATGGAGCCGGACGCCAAGAAGCGCGGCGAACTCTACGTTCAGATGCAGAAGATGTTCATCGAGCAGAAGCCGGCCGTGCTTCCGCTTTTCGAGCGCTTTGAGCCGATCGTCCTGACCAGCAAGGTTCAGGGATATGTCGGGCATCCGTCGCAGTTAACGCGTCTCGAGAACGTGACCAAGGTAGAAACCCAGTAAAGACTCCCAGGACAGCCGATCATGAAGGAACTCTCCGTAGCCGAATTTGGCCGACGCCTGGCGCATTTGCTGGTCAGCCTGTTCATTCTCCTCTGTGTGACCTTCGTGATCGGCCGCGTCTTGCCCAACGATCCGGTCGGCGCGATTGTCGGCGAGCTCGCCGATCCCGCCGCCTACGCGGCGATGCGGGCCCGCCTGGGGCTCGATCTGCCGATCTACCAGCAGTTTTTCCTCTATCTGAACGGGCTGGCGCATGGTGACTTCGGCACTGCCGTGCTCACCGGCAATCCCGTCTCCTCAGACCTCGCCCAAGCGTTTCCGGCAACATTCGAACTGGCGACGCTGGCGGTGATCATTTCGACATTCGTCGGCGTGCCGCTCGGCCTGGTCGCAGCTTTGTTTCGCGACAGCTTCATCGACAAGATAGCCCGGGTGGTGGCGCTCGTCGGGCATTCGATCCCGGTCTTCTGGTTCGGCATCGTCGGGCTCGTCATCTTCTATGCCGGCCTCAACTGGGTCGGCGGGCCGGGCAGGATCGATGTGTTTTATGAAGGCCTCGTCACGCCGAGGACCGGCCTGCTGCTGATCGACAGCCTGCTGCAGGGCGAGACGGAAATCTTCTGGAATGCGCTCGGCCACATCATTCTGCCTGCCATCATCCTCGCCTATGCGGCGATGGCCTATATCACCCGCATGACACGCAGCTTCACCCTGGAGCAGTTGAGCCAGGATTATGTCATCGCAGCCCGCGCAAAGGGTGTGAGCCCCTTCGGCACGATCTGGCGCCACGTCCTGCCGAACATTGCCGTGCAGCTGATTACCATCCTGGCCATTTCCTATGGCGGGCTGCTCGAAGGCGCTGTCGTGACCGAAATCGTCTTCTCCTGGCCGGGCATCGGCCAGTACATGACGAACGCCCTCATGATCGGCGACATGAACGCCATCGTGGCTGGCACCATCATCGTGGGATTCATCTTCATGCTGTTAAACTTCCTCGCCGACGTCGCTTACGCCGTCTTCGATCCGCGCATGCGGGAGGCAGCCCGATGAGTGACGCCATCCGCACTGACATTCATATCCGCCCGCCAAGCGTGTCGACCCGCATCGCGGCGTCGTTTGCGCGCGCCGGCCGCAAATTGGCTGCCGAGCCGCTTGGCCTTGCCGGTTTCATCATCCTCGGCCTACTGTGCCTGATTGCGATCTTTGCGCCGCTTCTGGCGCCTTATGATCCGGTCGTGCAGTCGCTTGGCGATGCCTTGCAGGCCCCGAGCCTCGCGCATTGGGCCGGCACCGACGAATTCGGCCGCGACATCCTAAGCCGCCTGATCTTCGGCACGCGCATCACCATTCAGACCGTGCTTTCGATCTCCCTGATCGTCGGGCCGATCGGCCTGCTGATCGGGGTCGTCGCCGGCTTCTTCGGTGGGCGCACCGATGCGCTGCTGATGCGGGCGACCGATATCGTTCTGTCCTTCCCGTCGCTGATCCTGGCGCTGGCTTTTGCGGCAGCGCTCGGCGCCGGCCTGACCACGGCAATCATTGCGATCTCGCTGACCGCCTGGCCGCCGATTGCCCGGCTTGCGCGCGCCGAGGCGCTGGTCGTCAGAAACGCCGACTATGTGGTCGCCGCCCGCCTCTACGGCGCCTCGCCGTTGCGCATCCTTCTCCTCTACATCGCGCCGATGTGCGTTCCATCGGTCATCGTTCGCCTGACACTCAACATGGCCGGCATTATCCTGACGGCGGCGTCGCTCGGCTTCCTCGGCCTCGGCGCGCAGCCGCCGGCGCCGGAATGGGGCGCGATGATCTCCAACGGCCGCAAGTTCATGCTGGATTACTGGTGGGTCGCCGTGATGCCGGGTGTCGCCATCCTCCTCACCAGCCTCGCCTTCAACATCGCCGGAGATGCTCTGCGCGACCTTTTGGATCCCCGCCATGCCCGATCGTGAAATGAATGACCATGATCTGCAACCCGTTCTGTCCGTCAAAGGACTGAGCGTTCGCTTCGGCCGTGGCGCCGTGCCCGCCGTTTCCAATGTCAGTTTCGACGTCGGGCGCGAACGTGTCGGCATCGTCGGAGAATCCGGTTCTGGCAAATCGACGACGGGCCGCGCCATCATGCGCCTTCTGCCGCCCGCAGCGGTCGTCACCGCCGAACGCCTGGACCTCGGTGGCGATCCGTTGCTTTCCAAAAGCGAGCGGCAAATGGGTGCGCTTCGCGGCAAGGATATCGCGCTGATCATGCAGGATCCGCGTTATTCGCTGAATCCGGTGCTCTCGATCGGCAAGCAGGTCGCCGAAGCCGCCCGCCTTCATCTTGGTCTTGGCAAGACCCAGGCGCTTGACGCGGCCCGCGCCATGCTGGAGCGCGTGCGCATCAGCGATCCGGATCGGGTCATGGCGCTTTATCCCCACCAGATATCGGGCGGCATGGGCCAGCGCGTCATGATCGCCATGATGCTGCTGGCGCGGCCGAAGCTTGTTATCGCCGACGAACCGACCTCGGCGCTCGATGTCAGCGTTCGCAAGGACGTGCTGCTGTTGCTCGATGAACTGGTCCGCGAGAACAATTCCGGCCTGCTGTTGATCAGCCACGACATTCGCATGGTGGCGGCCTTTTGCGAGCGCATCATCGTCATGTATGCAGGCCGCATCGTCGAGACGCTGACCAGTCTCGAAGCGGCCCGCCATCCCTATACGCGCGGGTTGATAGCCGCGTTGCCCGACCCGAAGAACCCGGTTCGCCGGCTGGCGGTTCTCGACAGGGCGAAACTCGATCTGGAGACGGCGCAATGATCAATGTCCGCGACCTCGATGTCGTCTTTGCCTCCGGCAAATCCAGCAACCATGTCGTCAGGGGCATCAGTTTTCAAGTCGCCCAGGGAGAGACGCTCGGCATTGTCGGCGAATCCGGATGCGGCAAATCGACGGTGCTGCGTTGCCTTGCCGGAATGGAGTCCGGCTGGGCCGGGCAGATCGAGCTTGGCGGCAGACCGATCGGCAAGCAGCGCTCCCGCGAGGAACTGAAGTTTGCCCAGATGGTCTTTCAGGACCCTTACGGATCCCTGCATCCGCGCCATCGCATCGGCACCGCGCTCGCCGAGCCGCTGCGCGCCATGCGCCATTCCGATATCTGGTCGAAGGTCGAAAAGGCGTTGATCCAGGTGGGACTGCCCGCGAGCTTCGCCAATCGATTTCCCCATGAGCTTTCCGGCGGTCAGCGGCAGCGCGTGGCGATCGCCCGAGCGCTGATCCTGTCGCCGCCCATCCTGCTGCTCGATGAGCCGACATCGGCGCTCGATGTCTCGGTCCAGGCCGAAATCCTCAACCTGCTTGCCGATCAGCGTGAGGAAAAGGGACTGACCTATTTGCTCGTCAGCCACGACCTCGCGGTCATCGCCCATATGTGCGATCGGGTGTTGATCATGAAGAACGGTTGTTTCGTCGACGAACTGAGCAGGGAGGATCTGCAGGCCGGCACCACGCATGATGCCTATGCGCGCGAACTGTTCGAAGCGAGCTTCATCGAAGCCTGATATTTGGGCTGACGGCTGCGACGCTACGCCTTTCGACGAGGTGGCAGGCAAGCTCGACGCGGCGGCGCGGCGCGGCCAGGCCGAGCATCATGTCGCGCAGCAGATCGAGGGCGGTGGCGCCGAGTTCGCGCATCGGGATATGCACCGTCGACAGTGGCGGATTAAGAAAGGCCGACTGCGGCAGGTCGTCGATACCCATGACGGAGACATCTTGCGGCACGGCATAACCCATCGCCTGCAATCCGCGTACTGCGCCGTTGGCAAGGCTGTCGCCCGCCGTCAGGACGGCGGTGAAGGAGAGGCCCTTGTCGCGGACAAGTCGGGTGAGAGCCTCGGCGCCGAGTTCCGGCAGCCAGTCGTCGACCTCGAGCACCAGATCGGTATCGGCCTTCAGCCCATGATGCTGCAGGGCATCGCGCCAGCCTTCCAGACGCCGCTCGATCGTTCGCCGTCCCGGCCGCAGCATGAATAGGATGCGTTCATGCCCTGTTTTGATCAGGTGCTCGGCGGCGATGAAGGCGGCCGAGCGATTGCAGGGCGTCACGCTCGAAAGCCGCATATAGGGATCGTCGCTATTGACGAGCACGACGGGCTTGCCGAGACCGGCGGCTGCCGCCAGCATATCCTCCTCGTCGACGGTCAGGATCAGCATGCCGCCGAAACTCGGATCATCCCGCATCTCGGCGACGACGCGCGCTTCATCCCCCTCGTCGGCGACCGGTCGCATCGCCAGTTCGATGCCGAGGGCCGCCGCCCGCGCATTCAGGCCTTCGAGCACATAAAGCGTGAACTGGTTGCGCACATAATCGATCATCGCCGCGCCGGAGGCGACGAGCATGACCTTTTTGCCGGCGACGCTTCCCGGCACGGCGTAGCTGACGGCACTTGCCGTTTCCAGCACCAGCTTGCGAATGTCCGGCCTGACGCCCTTTTCGCCGGCCAGCGCCCGCGACACCGTGCTGATCGAGACGCCGCACCGGGCGGCGATATCGTCGAGACGCGTGCGTCTGCCTTTTTTCTCGTCCGCCGCCATGTCGTTCTCCTCGCTCCCATTCCTTTATGCAAAAATCTTTCAGATTGCGCAAACGGAATGCCTATGCACAATTGCCCAAGAGGAGTCCGCGACAAGCGGCAGAGCAGGGAGGCTTTGAAGATGCGGCTTGACCGCCAGTCCATGCGTCGGCGTTTCCGACGTCTCACGGCTCGAGCGAGCTGAAGCATGACCGCTGAGAAATCCCATCTTCGCCGCGCCACCGGCAAGCAGAGCCCGATTGTCTATTGGCAGCTCGGCCACCTCTCGCAAGAGCGCTACGACGTCGCCGACCGGCCGATGGAAGGCAGGATGGATCCGTTTTTCTTCGTCACCAAGACGAAGAACTTCATCCCGCACGAATATCCCTGCCGCACCGAATTCAAAAAATCGTTCTCCGGCCGAAGACCGAAACCGACCGCCGTATTCGAACCCGTTCGCTGGTGGCTTCCCTTTGCCTCGCCGCGTGTCGATCTCTCCGGCTTCTGGTTTCGCCCGACCCGCATCGGCTGCTGGGCGCGCACTTTCCTCGATGCCCGCTCAGCGGCGCGAGCCACACTTCGCCTGTCGACCTGCGGCGGCGCCATCCTTTTCGTCAATGGCCGCGAGCAAGGCTTCATGGCGCCTTACGAGCGCAATCTGGAAGCCCAGCAGCTTTTCGAGGTCGAGCTTTCGGACGGCCCCAACGAGATCCGCATCTTTTTCGACGATCTCGCCGAACGCGACGCCCGCTTCTATTTCCAGCTGGATTATCTCGACGGTCCTGAGGTCGAAACCGCTGTTCCTGTTCCGATCGCCGCCGATGCTGCGGACGGCCTGGAGGCGATCCTCGAAGGCATGCGCTTCGACCGCACCGCCTATCTCGGCGAGGACGTGACGATCCTTTTCCCCGTGCCGCTGCCGGTGGCGCTGAGCTGCCATGTCGAGATCGAAGGCGACTTCATGTCGAGCGAGCGCTTCGACTATGACTTCGCGCTCGAGGAAGGCGCTACCAAGCTGGCGCTTGGCACCTCGGCGCGGATGCCCGCCGATTTCCGCCATTTCCGCATCACCTTCAAGGCAGGTGAACTTTCCGTCGGCCGCACACTCGGCGTCGAGATCTGTCATCCCCAACGCCAGGGGCAAGCGCCCGCCGCGCTGGAGGACCGCGTCGCCGAGGCACTTGAAGAAGTCGCCGCTCATTCAGAGCCGGATACTGTCTGCGCTTTCGCGCGTTTGGCTCTGGGGCAGGGCGGTGAGGAGACCGAAGCGATGATTTCGGCCATGCTGCCGGTCATCGAGGATTGCCACGACTGCGCCGATTTCGTGCTGGTGCCGCTGCTCTTTGCCTATACCCGCTGGAGCGATCTGCTGTCGCAGGCTCTCAGGCAGAGGATCGAACACGCCGTTCTCAATTACCGCTATTGGATGGACGAGCCGGGCAACGACGTTCAGTGGTATTTTTCGGAAAACCACGCGCTCCTCTTCCACACCGCCGCCTATCTCGGCGGCAAGCTTTTCCCCGATGCCGTCTTCGTTCGTTCCGGCCGTACCGGCGCCGAGCAGATGAAGGTCGGCGAAGAGCGCGTCCGCGCTTGGCTCGATCATTTCGAGCGCTGGGAAATGGCCGAGTGGAATTCCGTTCCCTATTTCCCGATCGACCTCAAGGGCCTGACGGCGCTCGCCGCCTGCGCGCCGGATGAGGCGATCCGCGCCCGGGCGAGTGCCAGCATCGTCCGCCTGATGGAGATCGTCGCCCGCTCGGCCCATCACGGCATGCTGACCGGCAGCCAGGGCCGCTCGTACGAACATACTCTGCGTCCCGGCCGCTCGGTGGAACTGTCCGCCATCGCCCGGCTGCTCTGGGGCCGCGGCTGGTACGGCCGGCGCGTCCATGCGCTGCCGCAGCTTGCCGTCTGCATCCGCGATCATGGCCTGCGTTTTCCAGAAGCACTTGCCGAAATCGCCGCGCACCAGTCCGACGACGCGCAGGAATGGACATTCTCGCAGGGCGAGAACAGTTTCGCCGCGCTCTATCACTATAAGACGCGCGACACCGCGCTCGGCACCATCGCCCATTATCGCCCCGGCGCCTGGGGTTATCAGGAGACGGTGCTGCATCTGCGCTTGGGCGACCGGCCGGAAGCGCAGATCTGGATCAACCATCCCGGCGAAACCATTCAGTTCGGCTACGGCCGGCCAAGCTTCTGGGGCGGCTGCGGGACGCTGCCGCGTGTGCACCAGTATCGCGATCTGGCGATCCTCGATTTCGCCATCCATGAGGGCCAGCCGGATTTCACCCATGCCTGGTTTCCCCTCGAAGCCTTCGACGACACGATGGTTGAAGGCAACCTGGCGCTCGCCCGCTCCGGCAACGGGTTTGCAATGCTGATCGGCAATGGGGCGCTGGAGCCGGTGAAGCAGGGCCCGACCACCGATATCGAACTGCGCCTCGCCGGCCGTAACGGCCGTTGGATCGTCCGCCTCTCCGATCTTGAGCGCGAGGGTGGCCTCGACGGAATGCAGGCGCGTTTCGCCACGCTTTCGGCCCGCCGCGATGACGAGGGCGCATTGATCGTCGTCGATCCGGATTATGGCCAGGTCGTCTTCGAGGAGGACGGCACTGTGCGCGCCGAAGGCCGTATTCTTCGTCCTTCGGACTGGTCGGTGCGGGGAGACGCGGTACATTTGGAAATACCCGGCAGGCAGCCTCGGCGCGCCGCCTCGTAGACGAGATGTCCGGCAGGCGGAGGACCGGCCGGGCAGGGGAATTCATCGGTCAAGAGGAGGAGAAAATGACCAGAATGAAATCGATCGGCGCGGCTTTGGCTGCTGTTCTCATGAGTTCCGTTGCCGCCCATGCCGGCGACGTGCGCATCATGTGGTATTCCGACGGCGGTGAAGGCGCTGTTATCAAGGATCTGCTGGCGCGCTTCTCCAAGGCCAATCCCGACATCAACGTCATCCTCGACGAGGTCTCCTACGACGTCGTCAAGGAACAGCTGCCGGTGCAGCTCGAAGCCGGCAAGGGGCCGGATATCGCCCGCGTCACCAATCTGAAGGCGCAGGCGCAGCACTGGCTTGATCTTCGCCCCCTCCTTGCCGACGCGAAATATTGGGACGACAATTTCGGCGCCCAGGCCGACTGGATGCGCCCTGACGGCTCGAACGCCATCACCGGCTTCATGACGCAGCTGACGCTGACCGGCGGCTTCGTCAACAAGACGCTGTTCGAGCAGGCCGGTGTCGAAATCCCCGGCCCGAAGGCAACCTGGGATGACTGGGCGGCGGCCGCCAAGAAGGTTGCGGACAGCCAGAAGGTCTTCGCCATGGCGATCGACCGCTCCGGCCACCGCGTCTCTGGCCCGAACATTTCCTACGGCGCCAACTATATCGCCGCCGACGGCAAACCGGCGCCGATCGATCAGGGCGCCAAGGAATTCCTCAGCCGCTTCGTCAAGTGGAACGAGGACGGCATCGTCAACAAGGATGTCTGGGTGAGTGCTGCCGGCACCACCTATCGCGCCGCGGCCGAAGACTTCATCAATGGTGGCCTTGCCTATTATTATTCGGGCAGCTGGCAGATCTCGGGCTTCGCCCAGAAGATCGGCGACAGTTTCGATTGGGTGATGGCGGGAAGCCCCTGCGGTACGGCCGCCTGCACCGGCATGCAGGGCGGCGCCGGTCTCGTCGCCGTCAAATATACCAAGAACCCGAAGGACGTCGCCAAGGTGATGGATTACCTGGCAGGCGCCGACGTGCAGAAGGAATTCGCCGAGCGGAGCCTGTTCATTCCGGCGCATAAGGCGGTGGCGGCCGGCCAGATGGACTTCAAGACCGACAATCCGCATGTGCAGGCGGCGCTGAAGGCCTTCGTCGAATCCGCCGGCCAGACGGCCGCACCCGCCATGAAGCTGCCGGGCTGGAAGTGGTCGGACGCCTATTACAGCGCCATCGTCGCCCGCATCAGCCAGGTGATCGCCGGCGAAATGAAGCTCGACGACGCCTATGCCCGCATCGACGAGGACATCAAGGCCAAGGTCGCCGGCAACTGACGGAAGAACAGATGGCGGAGAAGACGGTTACTTCTGAACCGCCGGCGAAAGCCGGTCTGCGGCAGGCGCTCGTTGCGCCTGTCCGGCTTGCCATGGGGCTGGTCGACGTTCCCATGCGCGCCTGGCAGAAGCTGACGGGGCTGAACGGCATGGCGGGTGTCTTCCTGGCGCCCAACATGCTGATCTTCACCGTCTTCGTGCTCCTGCCGCTGGTCATCAACTTCCTCTATTCGACGACGAGCGGCAGCGGCATCTTCCTGCAGAACAGGACCTATGTCGGCGCCGACCAGTATCGCATCCTCTTCGATTGCGGCTCTTATCTCGACCCTTCGACCTGCGCGGCCGACACCTTCTGGGCGGCTGTGCGCAACACCGCCGTCTTCGTCGTCTTCCAGGTGACGGCGATGCTGATCGCGGCGCTGGCAACGGCTTTGATCCTCAACCGCGAGCTTTCCAATCGGGGCTTCTGGCGGGCCGTGTTCTTCTTTCCGGTGCTGCTGTCGCCCGTCGTCGTCGGCCTGATCTGGAAGTGGATCTTGCAGCGCCAGGGCCTGCTGAACTATGCGCTGAGCCCCTTAGGCTTCGAACCCTTCTCCTGGCTCAGCGATCGTTTCTGGGCCTTCTTCTTCGCCGTCTTCGTCTCGGTCTGGGCGCATATGGGCTTTTACGCGCTGATCCTGCTCGCCGGCCTGCAGGCGATCCCGCGGGATCTCTACGAGGCGGCTGCGATGGACAAGGCAAGCCCCACCCGCATCTTCCGGCGCATCACTTTGCCGCTGCTGATGCCGAACCTCATCGTCGTCCTGGTCCTGGCGTTGATCCGCGCCGTGCAGATCTTCGACGAGGTCTTCGTGCTCACCGGCGGCGGGCCGGGCACCAGCACCATGTACATCACCCAATATATCTACGAGACCGGCTTTGCGAGTTCACTGCGCAATCCGGGGCTCGCTTCGGCCGCCTCGATCCTGATGGGCATCGTGCTCGTCATCCTGACGCTGGTCCAACTCGGAGCCAGCAGCCGTAACGAGAAAAAGGGAACACGCCAATGAGCGCTGTCGGCACGTTCCTGCTGCGCCGCCGCGGCCGCGGCTGGCACTGGACGGATGTCGTCACCTGGATCTGGCTGATCTCGGGCGTCTTCCTGATGTTCGGCCCGGCCGTCTGGCTGGTCTTCTCCTCCTTCAAGACGCCGGCCGCCCTTGCCGAGTTCCCGCCATCCTTCCTGCCCTATGTCACCGAACAGGCCGTGGTGCCGGGTTACGACAAGCCGCTGCCGCTCTATACCGTGACGATGCCCGATGGCAGCAGCCGTGTGCTCGCCGAAGTCCGCCGCATCGGCATCATCGGCCAGATGGTCGATCCGAAACAGCCGGGTGAAATCGTCAAGGCGAACATCAAGGACCGCACCCCGGTGCGCCAGGTCGAATTCGCCGCCGGCAATTACACCGAGCCGTTCCAGCGCTTCGATTTCTTCCTGTTCCTACGCAACTCCGTCTTCGTGACCGTCATCGCGACGGCGATCACGCTGCTGGTCAATTCAATGGCCGCCTTCGCGCTGTCGAAATACCAGTTCCCCGGCCGCACTGCCGTTATGCTGATGATCCTGGCGACGCTGATGGTGCCGCTTTCGGTCATCGTCGTGCCGCTCTATTCCGTCATCGGCACCTTGAACCTCTTCGACAGCCTCTGGGGCGTCATCCTGCCGACGGTCGCCACCCCGACGGGTGTCTTCCTGCTCCGGCAATATATGCTGACCATCCCCGACGAGCTGATCGACGCCGCGCGCATGGACAAGGCCAGTGAATGGCAGATCTACTGGCGCATCATCCTGCCGCTGTCGGCGCCGGCGCTTGCGGTGCTGGCGATCTTCTCGGTCGTCTGGCGCTGGAACGATTTTCTCTGGCCGCTGATCGTGCTGTCGCGCAAGGAACTCTATACGCTGCAGGTCGGTCTCAACGTCTATGCCGGCGAGCTCAACGTGCAATGGCACTACATCCTCGCCATGACGGTCGTCTCGATGATCCCGGTCGTGCTGATCTTCGTCTTCCTGCAGCGCTTCATCACCACGGGCATTGCCGGCTCGGGACTCAAATAGTCAAACAGGAGAGTGCATGAGCGGGCTCGAGCTCAGGAACATTGTCAAGAATTTCGGCACCGTCGAGGTCATCCGTGATGTCTCGCTTGCCGTCGACGATGGCGAGTTCGTCGCTTTCGTCGGCCCTTCCGGTTGCGGGAAATCGACGCTGCTACGTCTGATCGCCGGCCTCGACAAGCCCACAGGCGGCAGCATCGCTATCGACGGCAAGGATGTGACCGAGATCGGCGCCGCCGACCGCGGCCTTGCCATGGTCTTCCAGTCCTATGCGCTCTATCCGCATATGAGCGTGCGGGAAAACCTGGCCTTCGGTTTGGAGAATACCAAGGTGGCCAAGGCCGAGATCGAAGCGCGCATCGCTGACGCCGCCCGCATGCTGGAAATCGAGCCCTTCCTGCAGCGCCGTCCCGGTCAGCTTTCCGGCGGCCAGCGCCAGCGCGTGGCGATCGGCCGCGCCATCGTCCGCCGGCCGGATGCCTTCCTGCTCGACGAGCCATTGTCCAATCTCGACGCCGAACTCCGGGTCAGCATGCGCGCCGAACTCGCCGCCCTCCACGCCCGCCTGAAGGCGACGATGATCTACGTCACCCACGATCAGGTCGAGGCGATGACGCTTGCCGACCGCATCGTCGTGCTTCGAAGCGGCAGGATCGAGCAGGTGGGAACGCCGTTGGAACTATACAACACGCCGGCCAACCGCTTCGTCGCCGGTTTCATCGGCGCGCCGCACATGAATTTCCTGGAAGGTGCGATCATCGGCCATGAGAATGGTTTCGCCGAGGTGGAAACCGTCGGCGGCCACCGTCTCTCGGTGATTGCCAAAGAGACGCGCCCAATCGGCGAAAGGGTCAGCATCGGCATCCGGCCCCAGCACATCACCCTTGCCGATGGAACTGGTGCGCGCAAGCTGGACACCCGCATCACTCTTGTCGAGGAACTGGGCTCGGAGACCGTCGTCCACGCCGACGCAGGTGGAAAGAAGCTCATCGCCGTTTTTGCCGGCCAACAACGGATGAAATCAGGCGACAGCCTGCCGCTCCATCTCGATCCCGCTGTGCTGCACCTCTTTGGCGAGGACGGCCGGCGTCTGTCTTGAGCGCGCAAGAAAGGCCCGCGCCGAAGCGCGAGCCGGAAATTTTCAAATCAAGACAGCTTTACTGGCTGTTCTTGTGGCTCTGTTGACCAGCTTTTACATGCTGTTCATGGCTGCCGCCGCGGGTCCCGCTGGACTGCGCGTCGCTGCCACCTGAAGAGGAGCTGCGGGCGTTGGAGTCGTTCTTGTGACTCTGCTGCCCAGCTTTGACGTGCTGTTCGTGGGTTCCACCTTGGTTTGCCATACGGTTCTCCTTCGGTTTGAACGAGGCCACGTCGACCCCGAGGGAAGAACCTCGCTGAGGCGCATGTGTTCCCAATTTTAATATTTCGTGACCTCGTTTCGAAAACAGCGATGAGGAAGCGGACCGGGCGGGTAGGGAGCTCGCCTGCCATTTCGTTGGCCATCGGGAGAAAGCGGAAAAATCCCGATGTTTTCCAGCACCGTCGCGTCCGCTTAGCGCGGCCCGCAACCTCGCTTTGACAATGCCCGGTGGTGGCGGGAAGGTTCCGCAATCCACCCGATCCACCCATGCCGGAAGAGCCGCTGCAGCCCGCCGCCTCTTTCCAATTGACCTTGTCGCACTAGCTTAAAAGGCATGCAAAGAAAGGAGAAACCCATGTCCGACGCACCGAATACGGCGACCCCGGCGCGAAGAGTGTTGCGTGGGCGCCCCTATAGCATCAGCGAATTTGCCAGGAAATACCGGCTTGATGACGAGGAGGCCAAGCGCCTCTACGAGAAGTTCGGCCCCTCCGCAACCGAACTCGATCTGCTGATGGCGGCCAAGCGGCGCCCGCCGGGCTTGCCCACCAGTCTCGACGCCTGACGGCCGCCCCATGAGGATCCGCACCGGAAGCTGTCTATGCGGGGCGGTTGCCTATCGCGTGGAAGGCGAACCGCTTCGTGTCGGCCTCTGCCACTGTGCCGATTGCCGCAAATCGAGCGGCTCCGCCTTCGTCTTCTTCGCGGTCTGGCCGCGCCGGGCTTTTTCCCACAGCGGCGAGATCGCCACCTTCGCCGGTCGCAGCTTCTGCCCCGCCTGCGGCGGCAGGCTGTTCTGCCTGCAGCAGGAGACGACAGAAATCCGCCTCGGCTCGCTCGACGATCCGCCGAGCGACCTTGCGCCGGACTACGAAGTCTGGATTAAACGGCGCGAGCCCTGGCTGCATCCGCTGCCGGGCGCGGGGCAATATGCCGAAGATGCTGACTGACGTGCGCTTCCCCGCCAAAACTTGACTTTCCTTACCAATATTTCATTTCCCCCGTCCGCAATTCCGTGCCACTTCGGCGGCAATGCTAATGCCCGGTTCATCTGCGCTGTGCTTATTTCGCAGCGGGGCCGAGACGGCTCCCGACTGATCGAGGATGACATGAACGATACCGGAGCCAGCAAGAAGACCGGGGCAGAGACAAACGGCGCGTCCGATCTCGCAGCGGTCCTTGCCGCATCGGGACGGCAGGGCAAGCGCAGCCGCTGGCGCGGACGTCTGCTTATTCTGCTGATTCTCGTCGCTGCTGCAGCCGGCGCCGCATACTTCTATGTGGGGCGCGGGCAAAGCGAAGTGAGCTATGCCACCCAGCCGGCAAAACGCGGCGACCTGACGGTGCTCGTCACCGCCACCGGCTCGGTGCAGCCGACCGAGCAGGTCGATATATCGAGCGAACTTTCCGGCACGGTCCGCGACGTCAACGTCGATTACAACAGCACGATCAAATCGGGCGACGTGCTGGCGCAACTCGACACCAACAAGCTCGAGGCGGATGTGAAGAGCTCACGCGCCAAGCTCAATTCGGCCAAGGCGAATGTCGCCAAGGCCAATGCCGACCTGCAATCAGCAAGCACCTCGCTCGAGCGGCTGAAGAGCCTGGTCAAGAGCAACGTCTCCACCCAGCAGAGCCTCGACGACGCCAGCTACAAATATGATTCCGCCGTCGCCGCCAAACAGATCAACGAAGCCGAGGTCCTGGCCTCGGAGGCCGATCTGCAGCTTGCCGAGGTCAATCTCGCCAAGGCGAAGATCATCTCGCCGATCGACGGCGTGATCCTCACCCGCGCCGTCAATCCGGGTGCGACGGTCGCAGCCTCGCTTTCGGCGCCGATCCTTTTCACCATCGCCGGCGATTTGAAGAAGATGGAGCTGCAGGTCGATGTCGACGAGGCCGATGTCGGCCAGATCGCTGTCGGCCAGAAGGCGAAGTTTTCAGTGGACGCCTATCCCGACCGGAGCTTTCCGGCTGAGATCGAGCAGATCCGCTTCGCCTCCGAAGTGGTCAACAATGTTGTGACCTATAAGGCGGTCCTCTCCGTCGACAATGCCGACCTCTTGCTACGTCCCGGCATGACGGCGACGGCCGACATCACCGTCGAAGCTGTCAAGGACACGCTGATGGTGCCGAACACCGCGCTACGTTATGCTCCCCCGCAAGCCGAAAGGCGCGGCCGCGGCATTTTCGGGATCTTCGGCCCACCACGTCAGCGCGGCGGCAATTCAGGTCAGGCGTTGACGGGAGCGCAGCGGCGCGTCTGGGTGCTGCGCGACGGCCGGCCCACGCCTGTCGTCATCCAGGTCGGCTCGTCCGACGGTCAGTTCACCCAGGTCGCCTCCGGTGACCTCAAGGAAAACGACGCATTGGTGACCGACGCCACGACGCGTGCGAACTAGGCGGAGAGACGGATGGCAAGCCCGCCGCTCATCGAATTCAGGCAGGTCTCGAAAATCTACGGCGAAGGCGAAGCGGCGATCCGCGCGCTCGACCATGTCGACCTTGCAATCAACACTCACGAATTCGTCGCGATCATGGGTCCATCGGGCTCCGGCAAGTCGACGGCGATGAACATCCTCGGCTGCCTCGACGTGCCGAGTGCTGGCGATTACATCTTCGAAGGTATTCCGACTAGCGGCTTCGACCGAAGCCAGCTGACGCTTCTGCGCCGCCATATGCTCGGCTTCGTCTTCCAGGGCTTCAACCTGTTGTCGCGCACCTCGGCCGTCGAAAATGTCGAGCTGCCGCTGATCTATCGCGGGATGGCGGTGCGCGAGCGGCGCGAACGGGCCCGCGAAGCCCTGGCGCTGGTCGGGCTGTCCGGCCGCGAACATCACAAGACCCAGGAACTATCGGGCGGTCAGCAGCAGCGCGTCGCCATCGCCCGCGCCATCGTCACCGAACCGGCGCTGCTGCTCGCCGACGAGCCCACGGGCAATCTCGACACGAAAACCAGCATCGAGATCATGGATCTGATGACCCGGCTGAACCGCGAGCAGGGCATCACCATCGTCATGGTCACGCACGAACCCGATATCGCCGCCTATGCCCAACGGCTGCTGCGTTTTGTCGACGGCAAGCTGGAGACCGAGGTCGAGCATCGCAGGAGGGCGGATCATGTTCTTTGAGACGCTGAAGCTGGCGCTGCGCGCCATCAGCCGAAACATGCTGCGCTCGTTCCTGACTGTGCTCGGCGTCGTCATCGGCGTCGCCGCCGTTATCGCGCTGGTGACGATCGGCAATGGCACGACCGCACAGGTCTCGACCGAACTGTCGCGGCTCGGCACCAACATGCTGTTCGTCCGCCCCGGCCAGTTCGGCCCCGGCCGGGCGAGCTCCGAGGCCAAACGCTTCAGC
Source organism: Rhizobium sp. NZLR11 (assembly GCF_019685115.1). Classification (NCBI taxonomy): domain Bacteria; kingdom Pseudomonadati; phylum Pseudomonadota; class Alphaproteobacteria; order Hyphomicrobiales; family Rhizobiaceae; genus Rhizobium; species Rhizobium sp. NZLR11. The sequence goes on from NZ_JABDWD010000013.1 coordinate 43,251, forward strand.
GTCAAGGATGTCGCCGCCATCCGCGATCAGATCGGCGGCCTTAGAGCCGTGGCGCCGCTCAACCAGTCCACCGCGACCGTGATTTTTGGCGGCCAGAACCATTCGACCAGCGTCTCCGGCACCACCAACGACTATTTCGTGGCGCAGGATTGGAGCCTGGCGCTCGGCCGCAATTTTACCCCCGCCGAGGAACGCGGCCAGTCCCGCTGCATCATCGGCGAGACGGTGCGTTCGCAGCTCTTCGGCGCCGCCGATCCGATCGGTCAGCAGATCCGCGTCGGTAAGGTTTCATGCCCGGTTATCGGCGTGCTCGCCAAGCGCGGCCAGTCCGGCATGGGCACCGACCAGGACGATGTCGTCATCATGCCGGTCAAGGTGTTCCAGCGGCGCATCAGCGGCAACAGCAACGTGCCGCAGATCATCATCTCGGCGCGCGACGGCGTCTCCACAGCCAAGGTGCAGTCCGATGTCGAAGATCTGCTGCGCGAGCGCCGCAAGATCGTGCCCGGCCGGCAGGACGATTTCAACGTCAACGACATGACCCAGATCGCCGAGGCGATGACCGGCACGACGACGTTGCTGACCGGCCTGCTCGGCGCCGTCGCCGCCATCAGCCTGCTCGTCGGCGGCATCGGCATCATGAACATCATGCTGGTCTCCGTCACCGAGCGCACCCGCGAAATCGGCATTCGCCTGGCGATCGGCGCGCTCGAAAACCAGGTGCTGACCCAGTTCCTGGTCGAAGCGGTGGCGCTGTCACTGTTCGGCGGCATCACCGGCATCGTGCTTGGCCTGAGCCTCGGCTTCGGCGCGGTGACGCTCCTAAAAGTCCCCTTCGTTTTCAGCCCGATGATGGTCGCCGTCGCCTTCCTCTTCTCCGCCGCAATCGGCATGATCTTCGGCTATTTCCCGGCAAGACGGGCGGCACAGCTCAATCCGATCGAGGCGCTGCGGCATGAGTAAAAGGCGGGCGACCAATGGCTAGAGAGATGCAAGGGCGCGTGCCATGCGTCCCAACGCTTCCGCGAGGACTGAGCGCGGACAACCGACGTTGAGGCGGATGAAGCCTTCTCCACCTGGCCCATAGACGCGTCCATCGTACAAGTTGACCCCAGCCCGTTCGACGAAGAATCGATGAACGCCTCCCACTTTTGCGTCTAACCCCCGTGCGTCCAGCCAGATCAGATATGATGCGTCCGGTCGCATGGGCCTGATGCCCGGAAGATCGCTGGCCGCGATGCTCGATACGAGATCGACATTCTCCTGGACATAGGATGTAAGGCCGTCGAGCCACTGATCGCCCGAGCTATATGCGATTTCAAGTGCTAACCGCCCGAAATAATTCGCGTTCAGCATGAACGATGCTTGCATGGCTTGGAACAGCTCCTCGCGGCGTTTCGGGTCCGCAACCGAGAGGGTAGCCGCAGGTACACCGGCCAAGTTGAATGTCTTGGTGGGAGCAGTGCAGATGAAGGATTTCGCTGCCGCGGCGTCGCTGATAGAGGAGTATACCGTGTGGGGGCGGTCGTTTAGTCGAATATCGCAGTGAATGTCGTCGGAGATGACCAGAATGCCATGGCGCTCACACATCGCGTCGAGGCTCTGAAGCTCCTCACGTGTCCAGGCCTTTCCAGCAGGGTTGTGCGGATTGCACAATAAAAATGCGCGGGCACCGCTTGCAGCTTGCCGTTCAAAATCCTCCAGATCGAGCTCGTAGGCGCCGTCCACAAGCCTCAGGCGGTTGATGAGGAGGTTCCTGCCGTTCTCGCGGATGACTTGGAAATATGGGGAATAGACCGGAGCTTGAACGATGACGCCGTCACCGGGCTGCGTAAAGGTGCGTAAAATCACCGCGACTGAGGGCATGATCGCCGGAGCAGGAAGCAGCGTCTCGATATCAACGTTCCAGCCGTGGCGGCGCTCGAACCACGATTTTACGATTTCGTAGTGGTGCGGATCGCGCTTCGTATAGCCATAAATACCATGGTCAACGGCCTCGCGCAGGCGTGCAATCACCGGCTCTGGCGCACGAAAGTCCATGTCGGCCGTCCAAAGCGACACCAGTCCATCGCCCTCGACGCGGGGAGAGAATTCATCCCATTGGTTGGCCCATTTCGCTGACCCGAACTGGCTGCGATCATGAACAACATCAAAGCTCAACTCCGTAGCGGCCAGTTTCCTGGTCGCCGGCACACGTGACTGTATCATCGGCTTAGATTCCTAGTAGTAATGTGTGCGCCAGCCGCGCGATTGAACGGGCGGGACGATCACCTCAGGCCTGAAGCTCAACTGCGGTCTCGACGTCACCAGCCGGCGCGTATTTCGGATTGTCCAGCATCGAGATTTCCTATGATTTGTGACCGCGCGCGAGATGACGTTCCACGGACATGGAATACCGAGACATCCCAAAGCAGAAGATCCAGTAGACAACCGCGGCGAATAGGTAGCCGGTTGACGAGATCGTTGGCCCCGCCCAGGTCGGATCGATGCGGGCCGTTTCAATCGCTCGCAGGAAGTCCGCTATGCCGACAATCGCGACGAGCGTCGTATCCTTGAAAAGTCCTATGAATGTCGAAACGATGCCGGGAATCACGATCGCGAGCGCTTGAGGCAGGATGATGAGCCGCATGATCGTGAAGTAGCCGAGGCCCAGAGCCTGAGCGCCTTCGTATTGCCCACTGGGGATAGCCTGCAGGCCGGCACGCACCACCTCGGCCATGTAAGCCGCGGAGAAGAGGGCAGTGCCGATCATCGGGCGCAAAAGCCTGTCCGGCGTAAGCGCCTCAGGCACGAAGAGGGGCATCATGAAGTTCGCCATGAAGAGCACGGTGATAAACGGTACGCCTCGGACAACCTCGATATAGAAGACGCAAACGGCTTTGACGATAGGGAGTTCGGAACGTCTGCCGAGCGCGAGAACGATACCAAATGGCAGCGAAAACACGATCCCTATGACGGACATCAAGAGGGTGATCATCATCCCGCCCCAGAGGGTGGTGTCTATGACCGGTAGGCCAATCGTTGCCACGCCACGAAGCAGCGCAAACGCCACAATGGGATAGATTCCGAAAAACAGCAGTGCTGCCATGTTCCGACGCGGGGCATTCCGCCATAGGAGCCAACCGATCAAGGAAGCACCAACCACCTGCGTTAAGTCGACGCGCCAGCGCTCGGTTGCTGGATATGCTCCATAGCGAAGATAGTTCAGTTTAGCGCCGATAAAGGACCAGCATGCACCGTCGGGATTGATGCGACAGGCTTCGCTGTCACCGCTCCACACCGCCTTAAACAACGCAAAGCTCAGGAATTGCGAAACGAGCCACACCGCCAGACCGGTGAAGCACACGGTCAACAGGCAGGAAAAGGGACTTGAGAACAGGTTCTTTCGTGTCCAAGTCACGAGGCCGGGCTGGATGTCGCCCGGAGGCGGGACAGCAGGCAGATATTCATGCTGATATGGAGCCGGTGCATGAAGAGTTTCGTTCATCTCATCTCTCCACGAGCGCGAAACGCTGATTGAAGCCGTTCATGGCGGCCGATGTGATCAAGGAGATGACGAGATAGACTGCGAGCGTTATGGCCATCACCTGGACCGCCGCTCCCGTTTGGTTGAGCACCGATCCTGCGAAGACCTGAACGAGGTCGGGATAACCGATGAAAACAGCGAGCGACGAGTTCTTGATCAAATTCAGATATTGACTGGTCAGAGGCGGGATGATGATCCGCAAAGCTTGCGGGACCACAACGAGGCGCAACGTTTTGCCGTTCGAGAAACCGAGTGCGTGGGCTGCTTCTGTCTGCCCCCTGGAAACGGCCTGAATGCCGCCACGGACGATCTCGGCGATGAATGACGCGGTGTAGACAGAAAGACCGATCAGGAGAGCCGCGAACTCGGGATAGATTTGCAGGCCGCCGCGGAAATTGAAACCCTTCAATTCCGGATAGATGAAGGTCCAGGGGTTGCCCACCACCAGAGAAGCAAGCAGGGGCAGCCCGATAAGGGCGATTAGGGTGACGAGTAAGATCGGAAGCTGCTTGCCCGTTCGCTTCTGGACCGTCCGAGTGTAGGCTCCAAATGCGACAGCCACAGCCACCGCGGCAACAACTGCCACACCGATCCAGCCGGCCCCTGCCTGAAGCTCAACCGCCGGCATTATTATTCCGCGGTTGTTGAGGTAGATTCCCCCTGGAAGGGAGATCGATGCCTTTGGAGCAGGCAGCGGCTTGAGGACTGCATTGTACCAGAACAGAAGTTGAAGCAGCAGCGGGACATTGCGGATGACTTCGACATATGAGGCCGCGACCTTGGCTGCTATCCAGTTGGCGGAAAGGCGAGAAATACCGACGAGGAAGCCGATGACCGTGGCAAGCATGATACCGATTGCGCTGACCAGGAGCGTATTGGCAACACCCACCCAAAAAGCCTGGCCGTACGTCGATAAGCTGTCGTATGGGATCAGCGTCTGATTGATCTGGAAGCCTGACGTCTGCTTCCAGAAATCAAAGGTAAGAGGAATGCCGCGCTGTTTCATGTTGGAAACAGTTTGGGTTGCAACCCCGGCGATGATCACTGCAAGGCTCACAGCCAATGCGGTTTGATAAGCGATCCCGCGAAGCTTTTTGTCATAGAACGAGAAGTTCCTGCGCACCTGCGTAGGCTGAGAGATGGCAACCATTCGTTCCTCCAACTATGAAGAGGCCGCCGCTCCTCGTGGCGGCCTCGTGGATCAACGGATGGGGGGTGCGTACTGAAGGCCACCGGCGTTCCAGAGCGCATTCACGCCACGTTCTATCTTTAAGGGAGATTCCTTGCCGATCGAACGCTCGAAAATCTCGGAATAGTTGCCGACCTGCTTGATGATGTCCTGAGACCAGGTTTCTCCGAGCCCGACGTCCTTGCCGAAGCTTCCTTCGACGCCCAGGAGGCGGCGAATGTTCGGATCGTCGGAATGCTTCATTTCGTCGATATTCTTCGAGGTGACGCCGAATTCTTCGGCAGCCAGCATAACATTGAGCGTCCACTTGGCGACGTTCAGCCACTGGTCGTCACCCTGGCGGACTGCCGGACCCAGCGGCTCCTTCGAAATGATTTCAGGGAGCACAACATTCTCTTCGGGCTTCGCCATACGAATGCGCGCAGCGTTCAAGCTCGATGTGTCTGCGGAAAAAACGTCGCAACGCCCTTCTTCGTAGGCCTTGATAACAGCCTCTTCATCCGCAAAACCGACGGCACTGTAGCTCATGCCGTTGGTGCGGAAATAGTCGGCAAGGTTCAACTCGGCAGTAGTCCCCTGCGAAACGCAAATCGAAGCACCATCCAGATTCTTAGCAGACTGTATTTTCTCGGACTTGCGAACCATAAAGCCTTGGCCGTCGTAGAAATAAGTGCCGGCAAAGATGATACCAAGGGAGGTGTCGCGCGAGGATGTCCAGGTCGCATTATGGGCCAGGATGTCGATCTCACCGGACTGGAGCGCAGTAAATCGATCCTTGGCGTTGAGCGGTATGAACTTGACCTTCGTGGCATCGCCGAGGACGCCAGCGGCCACAGCACGGCAGTAGTCGACGACGAAGCCTGTCCATTTCCCATCGTTGTCAGGGACGCTGAAACCCGCCGTTGCCGGATTTGTCCCACATGTGAGCACACCTTTTGCCTTAACGTCGTCCAATGTCCCCGCCCAGACGGGGCATGCATGGGCGGCGATTGCTGCGCCGAAAACTGTAGCCAGTAATTTTCGCATTGAATGATCCCCTTTTTTAATTCTGTAAAAGAGGGTGGCTCGCTGGCGGCTAATCGTCAAATTGATTGTCGTCATCAACTTTATGAATGAAATTCATTCGGTGCCGCGGCCGTAATTTCCTCGCATCCATATCTAACGCCGGGCACACAGCCGGATGATGACGCTTGGATGCTTGTCGACGCTCCTCATCGCGCGACGATATTGTTTGCCAGTATGAGTTCGTTTTTTCGGATTTGAGCGGCGTGGTACAATTCGGTTATCAATCGACGCAGCCAGAGTGTTCCCTGATCGGCAGACATCTGCCGATGAGTGACGAGGTTCGTGCTGACTGAGGGAATGGGAATAGGCGGCGACAGGAGTGTCACCTCGCTTGCTTCATCAAGCATTTGAAAAATGCCGTCGCCACAATGCGTGATCAAGTCGGTCCCTCTGAGCACCCAGGGCATCACCAAGTAGTTCGAAATGGTTGCAACGACCTTTCGCCTAAGGCCACGCTCTTTGAGTGCCCCATCCGCCAACCCCTCAGAAAGACCATCGGCGGAAATTTGAAGGTGAGAGGCTGTAAGGTAATCTTCCAAACTCAACGGAACCTTGGCGATTTGGCTGCCACTCCAAACGGCACACAGCATCCTGTCCTGTCCAAGCTCGGTTTTTGTCAGGTTGGGGTCGTCTTTCAGACTTGCGCCCGTCAAAGTGCAGTCGACCTGGCGGAAATAATCTGCGCTTTCGGCTTCGGCGCGGTTCGCAGGGATGACATTCAGGGTGGCGTGTGGCGCCTGTCTGGAGAATTCCCGGATGAGACCCGGGAGGAAAATCATCGCATGATAGTCGGTGAGCCCCACGCGGAACTTTCGTTCGGTCGTTGCCGGGTCGAACAGTTTATATCGTCCGATCGACGTGCGAATTTTTCCGAGGGCATCAGATATGCCCCCGATAAGCTCTAATGCGCGCGGCGTTGGCCTCATCAATCCGCCGTCGCGGGTAAAAAGCTCGTCCTTGAAAATGATGCGAAGCTTGGCGAGCGAGTGACTGACCGCGGATTGGGTCCGGCCCAGATGATCGGCAGCGCTCGTCACGCTCCGCTCTTGCATCAGGACATCGAATACGCGCAGAAGATTGAGATCAACGTCGTCAGAAGACATTCCAGACTCCATGAAACTGCCTCATGGCTTCCATCGAAGCATTTCGTCTCGCGCATGACAATCGTCGGGTGCGGGACGTCGATATCTCATAGCGAGTTCGATGGCACTGAACGCTGAAGGGATAGGCTTCCACGAAGCCATCCTTCATGGGCACTTAGCCTTGAGACGGGTGGTTAACATGTTGTCGGCATGATGATATATCAGATGACCGCGCCGGATGCGGCACGCACATAAGATATATCAGTGGCATTGGACTCCAGCATGCAGACGTCACAGAGCCATCTAGCTTATCTCGCGCTCGAGCATCTGATCGTCACGCTGGCGCTGAAGCCCGGGGCGCTGGTTACCGAAAAACAGCTAATCGATATGGCGGGCCATGGGCGTACGCCGGTGCGCGAGGCGATCCAGAAGCTTGCCTGGCAGGGGCTGATCCTGGTGAAGCCGCGCGTCGGGCTGCAGGTGGCCGAGATCGCGCCGGAGGACCATGGCAATGTCATGCAGGTGCGCCGCGAGCTGGAGCCGATCGCAGCTAGCCTCGTTGCCAAACATGCAACCGACGAGCAGCGTGAACGCCTCATCGACTGCGCGCGTGCGATGGAGGAATGCGCCGTCACCGGCGATCTCGCCGGCTTCTTCGCCGCCGACAAGGCTTTCGACGAAATCCTTGAGGAGGCCTGCCCGAACGGCTTCATCATGGCAGCGCTCGGCCCGGTGCAGACGCATTCACGTCGCCTCTGGTATTCGACGGCAAGCCCGGAGCGCATGGATCGCGCCATCGCGCTGCATGTCGCCGTCATCCGCGCCATCCATCAGGGCAATCAGGATGAGGCGCGCGCCGCGATGGCGGTGCTGATCGACTATCTCGCCCAGACATAGAAACGGCCCCGTTTCCGGAGCCGCTGTCAGATCTGATTGTCGGAAAACGTCAGCCGACGAAAGCGCGTTCGATGACGAATTCGGCGGGCTTGCTGTTGGCGCCTTCATCGAGGCCGGCCTTTTCGAGCAGTTCCTTGGTATCCTTCAGCATCGCCGAGGAACCGCAGATCATGCCACGGTCGATCACCGGGTCGAGCGGCGGCACGCCGAGATCGGTAAACAGCTTGCCGGAGGAGATCAGGTCGGTGATGCGGCCGCGATATTCGAAATCCTCGCGCGTGACCGTCGGATAATGCCGCAGCTTGTCGCCGACGACTTCCTTCAGCAACTCGTCGTTCTGGATCTCGTGCACCAGGTCGAAGCCGTATTTCAGCTCGGCGACATCGCGTGTCGTGTGGGTGAGGATGACTTCCTCGAACTTCTCATAAGTCTCTGGATCGCGGATCAGGCTGGCGAAAGGCGCAATGCCCGTTCCCGTCGAGAACATGTAGAGACGGCGGCCGGGGGTCAGCGCATCGAGCACCAGCGTGCCGGTGGGCTTCTTGCGCATCAGTACCTGGTCGCCCGGCTTGATCGCCTGCAGATGCGAGGTGAGCGGGCCGTCCGGCACCTTGATCGAGAAGAATTCAAGCTCTTCGGCCCAGGCTGGGCTGGCGATCGAATAGGCGCGGAAAACCGGCTTGCCCTCGACCATCAGGCCGATCATCGCGAATTCGCCGGAACGGAAACGGAAGCCCTGCGGCCGGGTCATCGTGAAGCGGAAGAGCCGGTCGGTATAGTGGGTGACATCGAGCACCGTCTCGGCATAGACGCCGGCGGGGATGGACAAGGCGAAGTCTTCGGTCTTTGCAGGCGCGTTCATTGCGGTAGCGGATCCCGTATTCGTCGGATGAACTGTCGGATGCGAGCGAGATATTACAAATCGCGCCCGAATTAAAGGTATTCCATTCCACGCACCACTCCTGAAGGGAAATATGCATGCCATTGTCAGGATTCAATGGCTCGCGGGCAATGTCGTATTTCCCGCTGGCGAAGCCCGGCAAAGGATGCATATTAGGGCGGCGCGCCTGATATCGATGCCGGTTTTCGGCAAAAACGGTGCGACAACAAAGACCTACGGCGTCGGGACCCGATTCAGCAAGAGGGGTCCGGTGATAGTTGGCGAAAAAAGATGCTTGCCGGGGCGAGCGCGATAGGGCGGTCGGGGGAATATGAAGATTTTCAAGTACAAGCGTGTTCCTTACGCGGAGATGCGCGCCTTTTCCGTCCATATCCTGACGGCCTCCGGCTCCTTCCTTGCCTTTCTCGGCGTCGTTGCCGCCGCTGAGCACCGCTTCATCGACATGTTCTGGTGGCTGGGCCTTGCCCTTCTCGTCGACGGCATAGACGGGCCGATCGCCCGCAAGGTGCGCGTCAAGGAAGTGCTGCCGAACTGGTCTGGCGATACGCTCGACAATATCATCGACTACGTCACCTATGTGCTGCTGCCGGCTTTCGCGCTCTATCAGAGCGGCATGATCGGCGAGCCCTGGTCCTTCGTCGCCGCCGGCATGATCGTCATCTCAAGCGCCATTTACTATGCCGATATGGGCATGAAGACCGAGGAGTACTTCTTCTCCGGCTTCCCTGTCGTCTGGAACATGATCGTTTTCACGCTGTTCGTCATCGATGCCAGCGCGACGACGGCGCTCGCCGTCGTCATCGTTTCGGTGGTGCTGACCTTCCTGCCGATCAATTTCCTGCACCCGGTCCGCGTCAAAAGGCTGCGCCCGCTCAATCTCGGCGTCTTCTTCCTGTGGTCGGCGCTGGGCATCTTTTCGCTGCTGATGCACTTCGACACACCCGAATGGGCGCTCATTCTCTTCATCGTGACCGGGCTCTATCTTTACGTCATCGGTGCGGTGCTGCAATTCTTCCCCGCTCTCGGACGCGAAGCATAGGACAAGCCAGATGACCAAAACGCAGGCGGTTTCATTCTCGAGGACGGGCGGGCCGGAGGTTTTCGATTATGTCGAGCTCGATCTTGCGCCGCCCGCGGCTGGTGAGGTGCAGATCCGGCAGGCCGCCGTCGGCCTCAATTTCATCGACGTCTATTTCCGCAACGGCTCCTACAAGGTGCCGCATCTACCTTTCGTCACCGGCAAGGAGGGCGCCGGCACCGTGACATCGGTCGGCCCCGGCGTTACCGATTTCAAGCTCGGTGACCGTGTCGCCTATGCCAGCGCCGACGGCGCCTATAGCGCCGAGCGCAATATCGAGACCCGCCATCTGGTGCATGTGCCTGACGGCATCGAGCTCGAAACGGCGGCGGCGATGATGTTGAAGGGCATGACTGCCGAATATCTGCTGAACCGCACCTTCAAGGTCGGCCCTGAGACAGTGCTGTTGTTTCATGCCGCAGCAGGCGGTGTCGGGCTGATAGCCGGCCAATGGGCAAAGGCGCTCGGCGCCACCGTCATCGGCACGGCGGGCTCCGAAGACAAGGTCCAGCTGGCGCTCACCCATGGCTATGATCATGTGATCAACTACAAGAGCGAGGACTTCGCCGTCCGCGTCCGCGAGATCACCGCCGGCAAAGGCGTCGATGTCGTCTATGATTCGATCGGCCGGGATACTTTTCCACAGTCGCTCGATTGCCTGAAGCCGCGCGGCCTTTTTGCCTCCTTCGGCCAATCCTCCGGGCCGATCGAGAATTTCACCCTGGCGATGCTGGCGCAGAAGGGGTCGCTGTTTGCGACGCGGCCGACGCTCTTCACCTACATCGCCGCGCGCCAGGAATTGATCGACAGTGCAAAGGCGCTATTTGATGTTGTGCAAAGCAACAAAGTGCGTATCAATATCAATCAAACCTATCCGTTACGTGAGGTTGGGCAGGCTCACGCGGATCTGGAAACAAGAAAAACAACAGGAACGACGCTGCTGATTCCATGAGATCCGAACGGACCGGTTGGCAGAAGAAATGAGGGGAACGTGTCGCCATTGAATGTGCCGGAGTCCGGTGCGTTATTATCCGTCCAGAAGCTGACGAAGTTCTTCGGTGGCTTTGCAGCCTGCAATGAAATCGATCTCGATATCGCGCCGGGCGAAATTCATGCGCTTCTCGGCGAAAATGGCGCCGGCAAATCCACCCTGGTAAAGATGCTGTTCGGCGTGCTGGAGCCGACGGACGGGCATATCCTCTGGCAGGGCAAGCAGGTCTCGATCACCTCGCCGGGTGAGGCCCGCAAGCTCGGCATCGGCATGGTCTTCCAGCATTTTTCGCTGTTCGAGGCGCTGACGGTTGCTGAAAACATCGCGCTCTCGCTCGATGACGCCATACCGATCGACAGGATCGCCGAGGAGGCGAGGGCACTGTCGCAAGCTTACGGCCTGCCGCTCGACCCGCATGCCCATGTAGCCGATCTCTCGGTCGGCGAGCGCCAGCGCATCGAGATCGTCCGTGCGCTGCTGCAGAACCCGAAGCTGATCATTCTCGATGAGCCGACCTCGGTGCTGACGCCGCAGGAGGCCGACAGGCTGTTCGAGACGCTGTTCAAGCTGCGCGCCGAGGGCCGTTCGGTTCTCTATATCAGCCACCGCCTGGAAGAGGTGCAGCGTATCTGCGACCGCGCCACCGTGCTGCGCCATGGCCGCGTCACCGGTGCCTGCGATCCGAAGCAGGAAACGCCCGCCTCGCTCGCCCGCATGATGGTTGGCAGCGAGGTGGCGACTGTCACCCATCCGGAGCGCAGCGACAAGGGCGAGGTGCAGCTTGCCGTTGCCAACCTTTCCGTCGCCGCCCGCACGCCTTTCGCCATGCCGCTGCGTGACGTCTCGATGACGGTCCGCGCTGGCGAAATCCTCGCCATTGCCGGTGTCGCCGGCAACGGCCAGAGTGAACTCTTCGACGCACTGTCCGGCGAATATCCAGTCGCTTCGGCACAAGCGATCATCATCCGTAAAAAGCCGGTCGGCACCCAGGGCATCACCGCTCGCCGCCTGCTCGGCGCCGGCTTCGTGCCGGAGGAGCGTCACGGCCATGCCGCCGTTTCCGCCATGAAACTGTCGGACAATCTGGTGCTCGCCCGCAGCCAGTCGGACCGCAAGGCGTTTCTCGGCCTGCTCGGCATCATCCGCCATGGAGCGGTGAAATCTGCCGCGCGGCGGATTTCCGAGGCCATGGATGTCCGCAAGAGCGGCGATGATCCGGCCGCCGGCTCCTTGTCCGGCGGAAATCTGCAAAAGTTCATCGTCGGCCGCGAGCTCGACCGCCAGCCGGCGGTGCTCGTCGTCAACCAGCCGACCTGGGGCGTCGATGCGGGTGCTGCTAGCCGCATCCGCCAGGCATTGGTCGATCTGGCCAGAAGCGGTTCGGCGGTTGTCGTCATCAGCCAGGATCTCGACGAGATCTTCGAAGTGGCGACCGATATCGCCGTCATCTGCGAAGGCCGCCTTTCCAGCCCGGCTGCGGCCGGCGAGCTGACGCGCGAAAAGATCGGCCTGCTGATGGGTGGCCTGCACCAGAGCGGCAATGCCCCGGAGGCGCGCCATGCGCATTGAAGAGGCGCCCCATGCGCATTGAAGAGGCGCCCCATGCGCATTGAAGAGGCAGCCCATGCGCATTGAACTCGAAAAACGCCCCGACATCTCGAAGCTCTACGCTTTCGTCTCGCCGCTGCTGGCCCTTGTGCTGACTCTGATCTTCGGCGCCATCATGTTCGCAATGCTCGGCAAGGACCCTGTGGAGGCGCTGAACGCCTTCTTCGTCGAGCCGCTGCTCGAGGTCTGGTCGCTGCACGAACTGGCGATCAAGGCAGCACCCCTCATCCTGATCGCCGTCGGCCTGGCCGTCTGCTATCGCTCGAACAACTGGAATATCGGCGCCGAAGGCCAGTTCACCATCGGCGCCATCACCGGCTCCTATCTGCCGATCGTCTTTTACGATTGGCATTCGCCGCTGGTGCCGCCGCTGATGCTCATCCTCGGTGCGCTCGGCGGTGCGCTTTTCGCCGCCATTCCGGCGCTGCTGAAAGCGCATTTCAACACCAATGAGATCCTGACATCGCTGATGCTGGTTTATATCGCCCAGCTCTTCCTCGATTGGCTCATTCGCGGCGCCTGGCGCGATCCGAAGGGCTTCAACTTCCCGGTCTCGCGCGATTTCGCCCCTGAGGCGGTGCTGCCGGCGATCTGGGAAGAATCGGGCCGGGCGCATTGGGCCTTTATCTTCGCCATAGTCGCGGCCATCGGCGTCTGGTTCATGCTGCGTTATACGCTGAAAGGCTTCGAGATCGTCGTGCTCGGCCAATCGGAGCGGGCAGGGCGCTTTGCCGGCTTCTCGTCGAAGAAGATGATCTGGTTCAGCTTTCTGTTTTCGGGCGCTCTTGCCGGCCTTGCCGGGATAGCCGAGGTCTCCGGCTCGATCGGCCACCTGCAGCCGGCGATCTCGCCGGGCTACGGCTTCACCGCCATCATCGTCGCCTTTCTCGGCCGCCTCAATCCGCTCGGCATCATCGCCTCCGGCCTGGTGCTGGCGCTGACCTATCTCGGCGGCGAGGCGGCACAGCTGTCGCTCGGGGTCTCCGACAAGGTCACCCGCGTCTTCCAGGGGCTGTTGCTGTTCTTCGTGCTGTCCTGCGATACGCTGATCTATTACAAAATCCGCATTGTCTGGTCGCGGCTAAGGGGCGAGGCGGCATGAGCATCTTCGAAGCCATTCTGCTGACGGTCATCACCGCCTCGACGCCGCTCGTCATCGCCGCCCTCGGCGAACTCGTCACCGAGCGTTCCGGCGTGCTCAATCTCGGCGTCGAAGGCATGATGATCATGGGCGCGGTTGCCGCTTTTGCCGGCGCGCAAATGTCGGGCTCGCCCTATGTCGGCATCGTCTGCGGCATTGCGGCAGGCGCGCTTTTCTCTCTTCTCTTCGCCTTCCTGACGCTGACCCTGGTGGCAAACCAGGTGGCGACGGGATTGGCGCTCACCCTTCTCGGCCTCGGCGCCTCCGGCATGCTTGGCGAGGCCTATGTCAGCGTGCCCGGCATCCGGCTGGGAGAGATCGTTATCCCGGGCCTGTCGGATATTCCGGTCATTGGCCACGTTCTCTTCAGGCAGGATCTGGTCTTCTACCTGTCGATTGCGCTTGTCGTCGGTGTCAGCTGGTTCCTGTTCCGCAGCCGCGCCGGGCTGAAGCTGAGAGCGATCGGCGACAGTCACGGTTCGGCCCATGCGCTCGGCATTCAGGTTATCCGCACGCGATATCTGGCGGTGATGTTCGGCGGCGCCTGCGCCGGTCTTGCCGGCGCCCAACTGTCGCTTGTCTACACCCCGCAATGGGCGGAGAACATGTCGGCCGGCCGCGGCTGGATCACGCTGGCGCTGGTGGTGTTCGCCTCCTGGCGGCCGTGGCGGGTTTTTGCCGGCGGCTATCTCTTCGGCGCGGTCACCATCCTGCAGCTGCACGCGCAGGCATTCGGTCTCGGCATTCCCTCGCAGTTCCTCTCGATGCTGCCCTATGCCGCGACTATTGTGGTTCTCATCATCATTTCCCATAATCGGCGCACGACGTTGATCAATACGCCCGCCTCGCTCGGAAAAGCCTTCGTGCCGGAGCGATAAGGCAAGAACACAAAGACGGGTTCCGCAATAACTTCAAACCAACAGGGGTCACCATGAAGAAGTTCGCATTCACACTCGCCGCCTCGGCCGCCGCCGTGATCGGCATCTCGTCCGCCGCAGAGGCTGCTGATAAGACCAAGGTCTGCTTCGTCTATGTCGGTTCGCACACCGATGGCGGCTATTCGCAAGCCCACGATCTCGGCCGCCAGCAGGTCCAGGCCGAGTTCGGCGACAAGATCGACACGCCTTACCTCGAAAACGTACCGGAAGGCCCGGATGCCGAGCGCGCCATCGAGCGCCTTGCCCGTTCCGGCTGCAAGCTGATCTTCACGACGTCCTTCGGCTTCATGGATGCGACCGTCAAGGTCGCCGCCAAGTTCCCGAAGGTCAAGTTCGAGCACGGCACCGGCTACAAGTCCGGCCCCAACCTCGCCACCTACAATTCGCGTTTCTATGAAGGCCGCTACATCCTAGGCCAGATTGCCGCGAAGACCTCGAAGAACCACGGCGCCGCCTACATCGCCTCCTTCCCGATTCCCGAAGTGGTGATGGGCATCAATTCGTTTGAGCAAGGCGCCAAGTCGGTCGATCCGAGCTTCAAGCTGAAGGTCATCTGGGTCAACACCTGGTTCGACCCGGGCAAGGAAGCCGACGCCGCCAAGGCGATGGTCGACCAGGGCGTCGACGTCTTGACCCAGCACACCGATACGACGGCGCCGATGCAGGTTGCCGAAGAACGCGGCATCCACGCCTTCGGTCAGGCGTCCGATATGATCGCAGCCGGTCCCAAGGCGCAGATGACGGCGATTGTCGACACCTGGGGCACCTACTACTCCAAGCGCATCCATGCGCTTCTGGACGGCACCTGGAAGTCCGAGCAGAGCTGGGACGGTCTCAAGGACGGCATCTTGAAGATGGCGCCCTACACCAACATGCCCGACGACGTGAAGAAGATGGCAGAGGAAACCGAAGCCAAGATCAAGTCAGGTGAACTGCATCCCTTCACCGGCCCGATCAACAAGCAGGACGGCACACCCTGGCTGAAGGCCGGCGAAAAGGCCGATGATGGCACGCTGCTCGGCATGAACTTCTATGTCGAAGGAGTCGACGACAAGCTGCCGGCGCAATAAGTCGCCTTCAATTCGCAGTTGCGAAGAGCGCCCCTTGTGGGTGCTCTTTTTTTGCTGCAGTGCATGCCAAGATTCCGATTTACAAAAGTAATACTATATGATTTTTTGACCCTGCGCCGCGAGATGCGGCTTGGGAGGAAATCATGAAATTGAAGACTGCACTTTTGAGTGCCACGATTCTTGCTGCCTGCATGTTCGGTTCGGCTTCGGCCGGCGGACTGACCGTCGGCTTCTCGCAGATCGGCTCGGAATCGGGCTGGCGTGCGGCTGAAACGACCGTTACCAAGGAGCAGGCCAAGAAGCGCGGCATCGATCTGAAGTTTGCCGATGCACAGCAGAAGCAGGAAAACCAGATCAAGGCTTTGCGCTCCTTCATTGCTCAGGGCGTCGATGCCATTCTCATTGCGCCGGTCGTTGAAACCGGCTGGGACGACGTTCTCAAGGAAGCCAAGGAAGCCAAGATTCCGGTCATCCTTCTCGACCGCACCATCAAGGCTCCGGACGATCTCTACCTGACGGCTGTGACCTCCGACCTGGTCCATGAAGGCAAGGTCGCAGGCGACTTCCTGGTCAAGACTGTCGGCGACAAGAAGTGCAACGTCGTCGAGCTGCAGGGCACGACCGGTTCGTCGCCGGCCATCGCCCGCAAGAAGGGCTTCGAAGAGGCTCTCGCCGGTCACGACAATCTCAAGATCGTTCGCAGCCAGACCGGTGACTTCACCCGCACCAAGGGCAAGGAAGTCATGGAAAGCTTCCTGAAGGCCGAGAATGGCGGCAAGGACATCTGCGCACTCTACGCCCATAATGACGACATGGCCGTCGGCGCCATCCAGGCGATCAAGGAAGCCGGCCTGAAGCCAGGCAAGGATATCCTCGTCGTCTCCATCGATGCCGTTCCCGATATCTTCAAGGCGATGTCCGAAGGTGAAAGCAATGCCACGGTCGAGCTGACGCCGAACATGGCAGGCCCGGCCTTCGATGCCCTCGATGCCTACCTGAAGGACAAGAAGGCTCCGGCGAAGTGGATCCAGACCGAGTCCAAGCTCTACACCCCTGCCGACGAGCCGATGAAGGTCTACGAACAGAAGAAGGGTCAGGGCTACTGATCTGATTTGACACCGCTGCATAATCCCTGAATCGGGATCGATTTGAGGGTAGAATTATGCAGCATTCAAAGCGCTGCAGCGTCACGCGCCTGAAAAGTCGCCTGACGCTGTAGAACCGCACCGGCCCGTCATGGACCGGTGCGGAACTGCCTTGCCGCCTTGGGACCTCATGTCCGGCCGCGGCGCGGCCTTTGCGGTCAATATCAGGAAAACAGACCCTTATGACTGACGATTTCGAGAACGTTCTCGCGGCTTCCGGAATATCGAAATTTTTTCCCGGCGCAGTGGCGTTGGACAAGGTCGATTTCACGCTGCGCAAGGGCGAAGTGCACGCGCTGCTTGGTGAGAATGGCGCCGGCAAATCGACGCTGATCAAGTGCATCACCGGCGCCTATCATCGTGACGAGGGCAGTCTGACGCTCGACGGCCATGAAATCAATCCGGCCAATACACTCGCCGCCCAGAAGCTTGGCATCGGCACCGTCTACCAGGAGGTCAACCTCCTTACCAATCTGAGCGTCGCCGAAAACCTGTTTCTCGGACGCCAGCCAAGGCGTTTCGGCATGACCGACGTGCGCGCGATGAACCGCAAGGCGCGCGACCTGCTGACCGGCTACGGCGTCGATATCGACGTCACCGCCGAGCTTGGCCGTTTTTCCGTCGCTGTCCAGCAAGTGGTTGCCATCGCCCGCGCCGTCGATCTTTCCGGTAAGGTGCTGATATTGGACGAGCCGACGGCAAGCCTCGACAACCAAGAAGTGGCGCTGCTCTTCCGCATCATCGAGGACCTGAAGAAGCGCGGTCTGGGCATCGTCTTCATCACCCATTTTCTCGAGCAGGTCTATGCGATCAGCGACCGCATCACCGTGCTGCGCAACGGCAAGCTCGTCGGCACCCGCGACGCCGCCGATCTGCCGCGCCAGGGCCTGATTGCCATGATGCTCGGCCGCGAACTGGCTCATGTCGAGGAGACGGTCAGGGAACGCAGCGTTGCGGCCGGCGAAGTCCGATATCGTTTTGCAGGCTACGGCAAACGCGGCAAGGTCAAGCCCTTCGATCTCGACGTGCGCGCCGGTGAGGTGGTCGGCATTGCCGGGTTGCTAGGTTCCGGCCGCACCGAAACCGCCGAACTGCTCTTCGGCATCGAACATGCCGATAGCGGCAGCGCCACGATCGACGGTCAGCCGGTGGCGCTTTCGAGCCCGCGCGCCGCAATCGAAAAAGGTTTTGGCTTCTGCCCCGAGGACCGCAAGACCGACGGCATCGTCGGCGACCTGTCGATCCGGGAGAACATTGCCTTAGCGCTGCAGGCCCGCCGCGGCTGGACGCGGCCGCTGTCGCGCGCCGAGCAGAATGCGCTTGCCGATCGCTATATCAAGGCGCTCGACATTCGCACCACCGATCGCGAAAAACCGATTCGGCTGCTCTCCGGCGGCAATCAGCAGAAGGCGATCCTCGCCCGCTGGCTGGCGACCAATCCCAAGTTTCTGATCCTCGACGAGCCGACCCGCGGCATCGATGTCGGCGCTCATGCCGAGATCATCAAGCTCATCGAACAGCTCTGCGCCGAGGGCATGTCGCTGATCGTGATTTCCTCGGAACTTGAAGAACTTGTCGCCTATAGTTCACGTGTCATCGTACTTCGCGACAGGCAGCATATCGCCGAACTGACAGGCGAGCGCATCACCGCCGCCGGTATCGTCGATGCCATCGCCGCCGCCGAGCACAAGACGGAGCATGCATGAAGTCCTCGCTGAAGACGCTGGCATATCGCCTGGCGCCGCAATTAATCGCGCTCGTTGTCATTCTTCTATTGAATTTCATAACGTCACCGCAGTTTTTTAATGTTGTGGTTCAAAATGGCCGCCTCTATGGCAGCCTGATCGACGTCCTGAACCGCGGCGCGCCGGTGGCGCTGTTGGCGATCGGCATGACGCTGGTGATTGCCACCAAGGGCATTGATCTATCGGTCGGAGCCGTCGTCGCCATCTGCGGCGCCGTCGCCGCCTCGTCGATTGTCGCTGGAAATTCAGTTGCCTACACCGTCATCCTGACGCTTGCGATCGGCATTGCCTGCGGCGTCTGGAACGGTTTCCTCGTGGCAGTCCTCAATATCCAGCCGATCATCGCCACGCTGGTGCTGATGGTCGCCGGCCGTGGCATCGCCCAGCTCATCACCGAAGGCGCTATCCTGACCTTCAACGATGACGGCCTGACCTTCTTCGGCAGCGGTTCCATGGCCCTGCTGCCGATGCCTGTTGTCATCTGGCTGCTCGTCGGCCTGCTCGTCATCCTGCTCGTCCGCCGCACGGCGCTCGGCATGCTGATCGAGGCCGTCGGCATCAATCGCCGCGCCAGCACGCTCTCCGGCATCCAAACGCCGGTACTGCTGATGGCGGTCTACATGCTGAGCGGGCTCTGCGCATCGATTGCAGGCATCATCGTCGCCGCCGACATCAAGGGCGCCGACGCCAACAATGCCGGCCTCTGGCTGGAACTCGACGCCATCCTCGCCGTCGTCGTCGGCGGCAATTCGCTGCTCGGCGGCCGCTTCAGCATTCTCGGATCGCTGATCGGCGCGATGATCATCCAGGCGGTGAATACCGGCATTCTGTCCTCTGGATTCCCGCCTGAATTCAACCTGATCATCAAGGCCGTCATCATTATCGTCATCCTCGTCATCCAGTCGCCGGCGGTGCAATCGCTCGCCATCTTCGCCAGCCGCCGGCAGAGCGGCAGGGAGCAGCCGAAATGAACTCCAAATACCTGCCGCTGCTTGCGACCATCGTCATTTTCGTGCTCGCTTATGCCGGTTGCACGCTGCAATATCCGAACATGCTGTCGACGCGCGTCATCGGCAATCTCCTGACCGACAACGCCTTTCTCGGCATCGCCGCCGTCGGCATGACCTTCGTCATCATCTCGGGCGGCATCGATCTGTCGATCGGGTCGGTCATCGCCTTCACCGGCGTCTTCCTTGCGGTGATCCTGCAGAAGACCTCGATCCATCCGCTGCTCGCCTTCGCGCTTGTGCTCGTCATCACGACCGCCTTCGGCGCGGTCATGGGCGCAATCATCCACTATCTCGAAATGCCGGCCTTCATCGTCACGCTCGCCGGCATGTTCCTGGCGCGCGGCATGGCCTTCGTGCTCTCGATCGACAGCATTCCGATCGATCATGAATATTATTCGACGCTGACCAGCCTCTATTATCGTCTGCCTGGAGGCGGCCGGCTGACGCTGATCGGCGGCATCATGCTTCTGGTCTTTGCCGTCGGCATTTTCATCGCCCAGCGCACCCGTTTCGGCACCAATGTCTATGCACTCGGCGGCGGCCCGCAGACGGCGCGGTTGATGGGTGTGCCGGTCGGCCGCACAACAATCCAGATTTATGCGCTGTCCGGCTTTCTGGCAGGCCTTTCCGGGATCGTTTTTTCGCTGTACACCTCTGCCGGATATTCTCTTGCAGCAGTCGGCGTCGAACTCGATGCCATTGCGGCCGTCGTCATCGGGGGGACGCTGCTGACCGGAGGAGCGGGATTCGTGGCGGGAACCTTGATCGGTATCCTGATCCAGGGGCTCATTCAGACCTACATCACCTTCGACGGCACGCTGTCGAGCTGGTGGACCAAGATCCTGATTGGCCTTTTGCTTTTTGCATTCATCCTGATGCAGAAAGCCATCCTGTTCGTTTCCAGTCTGAACAAGAGGTACGCCTGAGGGGAGAGGGATCGCTTGCGCAACAAATTGGACGAGACCCGCAAGACGGGGCGCAGAGCCCGGACGAGCCACGCGCAGGTGGTCGACGAACTCGGCAAGGGTATCGTCGCCGGCACCTATCCTGTCGGCTCGATCCTGCCTGGCGACACCGAACTGGCGCAACGCTTCAAGGTGTCCCGTACCGTCTTGCGTGAGACGATGAAGACGCTTGCCGCCAAGGGCATGGTCGTCGCCAAGGCGCGGGTCGGCACGCGTGTGACCGAGAAGAACCTCTGGAACATGTTCGACAGCGAAATCATCGCCTGGCACTTCGACAATGGTGTGACGGAAGAGTTCCTGCTACAGCTCTACGATATTCGTCTCGCCTTTGAACCCTTCGCCGCCGGTCTTGTCGCCGAACGGGCGAATGCAGAGGATATCGAGACGCTGCGCGGACTGGCGCTCGAGATGGCGGCGAGCGGCCACACTGCCGACAGCCTGGCACTTGCCGACCTTAACTTTCACCTGGCACTCGCCGAGGCCTCGCACAATCCTTTCATGCGCACCTTGGGCAGCCTCATCGAAGCGGCCCTCGTCGGCATGTTCCGCATGAGCACGCCGCCATCCGAAAACGGTTTTGCCAATATCGCCGACACCCATATGCGCATCGTCGACGCGATCGTTTCCGGCGACGGCCTGGCTGCGCGCCGAGCCATGGAACTCGTCATCCTGGATGGCCGCCATCATGTGCACGAGGCCTTCGCTGCCCGCGGTGCGGAGACCGTCATAGTGCCGATTTCTGCCGAAATTTCACACCTGTAGAGACTTTGCTTATCTGAGAGCGCCGCGCGTCTTTTTCGGGCGCGCAAGGGATGTGCAAGACCTTCAATCCACGAAGCCTGCTTTCCGAAAATCGATTCCGATTTCAGAAATTATGCAGTATGAGGCATCAAAGCCGCCTCATGGCACGGATTCGCGGAGCACATCATGGAACGCACTTGTCTTGCCGTCATCCTTGCCGCCGGTGACAGCACGCGGATGAAATCCTCGAAATCGAAGGTGCTGCATCCGGTCGCCGGCCGGCCGATGATTGCGCATGTGGTCGAGGCAGTCGCCTCCGCCGGCATCTCGTCCGTCGCCCTCGTCGTCGGCCGCGATGCCGAGGACGTGGCAAAGGCCGCAAGCATTGGCGGTGTCGGCATCGAATCCTGCCTGCAGAAGGAACGGCTTGGCACCGGCCACGCGGTATTGGCGGCGCGCGAAGCGATTGCCAAGGGTTACGACGATATCCTCGTCACCTATGGCGACGTGCCGCTGCAGACCGACGGCCCCCTCAAGGCCGCCCGCCAAGGCCTTGCCGACGGCAGCGATATCGTCGTCATCGGCTTCCACACCGACCGCCCGACCGGCTACGGCCGTCTGCTCGTCAAGGACGGCGAACTCATCGCCATCCGCGAGGAGAAGGACGCGACCGATGCCGAGCGTACCGTCACCTGGTGCAACAGCGGGCTGATGGCGATCAACGGCCGCAAGGCGCTCGATCTTCTCTCGCGCATCGGCAACGCCAACGCCAAGGGCGAATTCTATCTGACCGATCTCGTCGAGATCGCCCGTTCGCTCGGCGGACGCGTCACCGCTGTCGATGCCCCTGAAATCGAGATGACCGGCTGCAACACCCGGGCCGAACTCGCTGTCATCGAGCGCTTCTGGCAGGAGCGCCGGCGCCACCAAATGATGCTTTCAGGCGTCACCATGATCGCGCCGGAAACGGTCTTCCTCTCCTACGACACCGTCATCGGCCAGGATGCGCTGATCGAGCCGAATGTGGTCTTCGGTCCCGGCGCGGTGATCGACAGTGGCGCCGTCATCCATGCCTTCTCGCATATCGAAGGCGCTCATGTCAGCCAGGGCGCGACCGTCGGCCCCTTCGCGCGGCTGCGGCCGGGCGCCGATCTCGGCATCGGCGCCAAGGTCGGCAATTTCTGCGAGGTCAAGAATGGTCGGATCGGCGAGGGCGCCAAGGTCAATCACCTGACTTATATCGGCGATGCCGTCATCGGCGCCGGCAGCAATATCGGCGCCGGCACGATCACCTGCAATTATGACGGCGTCAACAAGAGCGAGACGGTGATCGGCGAAAACGCCTTCATCGGCTCCAACTCCTCGCTGGTCGCGCCGGTGACGATCGGCGACGGCGCCTATATCGCCTCCGGCAGCGTCATCACCGTCAATGTGCCGGCCGATGCGCTGGCACTCGGCCGTGCCCGCCAGGAGATCAAGCCCGGCCGCGCAACGCTGCTGCGCGAGCGCGCGCTCGCCATCAAGGCGGCGAAGAAGGCGAAGGCTTGAGCCTGCTTTGCGTAACCGGCGGAAATTGAAAGTGACCGCCGAGGTGATTGAGAAATAAGCGGAAATCGTTAGGACTGGCCTCGTTATCGAAGCCTTATGGGGATGTTTTATGTGCGGCATTGTCGGGATCGTCGGAACTGCGCCTGTTGCCGGGCGCCTGGTCGATGCGCTGAAGCGTCTCGAATATCGCGGTTATGATTCCGCCGGCGTCGCCACCATCCATGAGGGCGTGATGGATCGCCGCCGCGCCGAAGGCAAGCTGTTCAATCTGGAAAAGCGCCTGGACGCCGAACCGCTGCCCGGTGTGGTCGGTATCGCCCATACGCGCTGGGCGACCCACGGCGTTCCGAACGAGACCAATGCCCATCCGCATTTCGTCGAAGGTGTCGCCGTCGTCCACAACGGCATCATCGAGAACTTCTCCGAGTTGCGCGACGAGTTGACGGCGGAGGGTTCGGTCTTCGAAACCCAGACCGATACCGAGGTCGTCGCTCAGCTGATGGCGAAATACCTGCGCGAAGGCCTGGAGCCGCGCGCCGCAATGTTGCAGATGCTGAACCGGCTGACCGGCGCCTATGCGCTTGCCGTCATGCTCAAGGCCGATCCCGGCACGATCATGGCCGCCCGTTCGGGGCCGCCGCTTGCCGTCGGTTATGGCCGCGGCGAGATGTTCCTCGGGTCGGATGCGATCGCACTGTCGCCCTTCACCAACGAGATCACCTATCTCGTCGACGGCGATTGTGCCGTCCTCACCCGCGACGGTGTCGCCGTCATCGATTTTGCCGGCAAGCCGGTCAAGCGCGCCCGGCAGATCTCGCAGGCGACCGCCTATGTCGTCGACAAGGGCAACCATCGCCATTTCATGGAAAAGGAAATCTACGAGCAGCCGGAGGTGATCTCCCACGCGCTCAGCCATTACGTTGATTTCGCCGAGAACACCATCGGCGCCAACGCCGCCGCGATCGACTTCAAGGCGGCGACCGGCCTGGCGATCTCGGCCTGCGGCACCGCCTATCTCGCCGGCCTCGTCGGCAAATACTGGTTCGAGCGTTATGCCCGTCTGCCGGTCGAGATCGACGTCGCCTCCGAATTCCGCTACCGCGAAATGCCGCTGTCGCCATCGCAGGCCGCTCTCTTCATCTCGCAGTCCGGCGAAACCGCCGATACGCTGGCATCGCTGCGCTATTGCCGCGACAACGGCCTGAAGATCGGCGCCGTCGTCAATGTCCGCGAATCGACGATCGCCCGCGAATCCGATGCCGTCTTCCCGATCATGGCCGGCCCCGAAATCGGCGTCGCCTCGACCAAGGCCTTCACCTGCCAGCTTGCCGTGCTGGCATCGCTGGCGATCGGCGCCGGCAAGGCGCGCGGCACTGTGAGTGCCGATGAGGAGAAGACGCTGGTGCGCCATCTCGCCGAAATGCCGCGCATCATGAGTCGCGTGCTGAACCTCATCCAGCCGCAGATGGAAAGCCTGGCGCGGGAGCTGTCGAAGTGCAAGGACGTGCTCTATCTCGGCCGCGGCACCAGCTTCCCGCTTGCTATGGAAGGTGCGCTGAAGCTCAAGGAAATCTCCTATATCCACGCCGAGGGGTATGCCGCCGGCGAATTGAAGCACGGACCGATCGCGCTGATTGACGAGAACATGCCCGTCATCGTCATCGCCCCCTACGACCGCTTCTTCGAAAAGACCGTCTCGAACATGCAGGAGGTCGCAGCCCGCGGCGGCCGCATCATCTTCATCACCGACGAAGCCGGTGCGGCGGCCTCGAAACTGCCGACCATGGCGACAATCACCCTGCCTGTGGTCGACGAAATCATCGCGCCGATGATCTTCTCGCTGCCGATCCAACTGCTCGCCTATCACACCGCCGTCTTCATGGGCACCGATGTCGACCAGCCGCGTAATCTGGCGAAATCCGTAACCGTTGAATAAGCCCGCGACAACCCGATCTTCGCGCCGAAACATATTGTGCGACGCCTCGAATTCTGGCAATTTTGGTCTGCGGACAAGGGGGAAGGGCCGGCGTTCCGGCCTGTCCAGGACTGAGATGGAGTTCATCAGTAGAGATGACCGACAACACCCCCAGAATGCCGGTGGCGACCCGGTTGAGGAACAATTTTCTCGCAGGCCTGATCATCTGCGCGCCGATCGCCATTACCATCTGGCTGACCTGGACCTTCATCCACTGGTCTGACAGCTGGGTCAGGCCCTATATTCCGGCGCGCTGGAATCCGGAAAGCTATCTCAATTTCGCCATTCCCGGTTTCGGCCTGTTGACCGCTATCGTGTTGATCACCGTCGTCGGTTTTCTCGGCAAGAACCTGATCGGCCAGAGCATCGTCCGTTTCGGCGAATCGATCGTCCAGCGCATGCCGCTGGTCCGCACGATCTATAGAAGCGTGAAACAGATTTTCGAAACGGTGCTGAAGGAACAGGCGAATTCCTTCAAGAAGGTCGGCCTCATCGAATATCCAGGCCCCGGCCTCTGGGCGCTGGTCTTCATCGCCACCGACGCCAAGGGCGAGATCGCGTCGAAGTTCAACGCCATGGGCCAGGATATGGTGGCCGTCTTCCTGCCGCCGACCCCGGTGCCGACGGCAGGTTTCCTCGTCTTCGTGCCGCGCGAAAAGATCGTCCTGCTCGACATGAGCCCGGAAGACGCCGCCAAATTCCTGATTTCCGGCGGTCTCGTTGCCCCCGGACACAAGCCGCCCGAGCCGAAGCAGAAACATTTGCCGCGGCCGAAGCCGGTGGCGGTTTCAAAGGCGGATTGAAGCATGTCGCCCAAAAGTGTCAGCGGTTTTGGGATAACGACATGCATGTAACAAAGATTTAAAGCGCGTCGCGGCGCGCTTTATCCCGCTCTCAGAAACCGGATCGCCTCGTCGCGGCGGAAGAGATAGAGCAGGGTGCGGATCGCCGTTCCTCTGTCACTGGTCAGCTCCGGATCGCGCTCAATGAGATAGGCCGCATCCTTGCGGGCGATTTCCAAGAGGTCGGCATGCGCCTCGAGGCTGGCGATGCGGAAGCCCGGCGTGCCGGACTGGCGGGTGCCGAGCAATTCGCCTTCGCCGCGCAGCTTCAGGTCCTCTTCGGCGATGCGAAAACCGTCCTCCGTCTCCCGCATGATCGACAGCCTCGCATGGCCGGTCTCGCCGAGCGGTCCCTTGTAGAGCAGGATGCAGGTCGAGGCCTGGTCACCACGCCCGACGCGGCCGCGCAGCTGATGCAATTGCGCCAAGCCGAAGCGTTCGGCATGTTCGATCACCATGATCGTCGCATCCGGCACATCGACACCGACCTCGACGACGGTGGTGGCGACGAGCAGCCGCGTTTCGCCGTTCTTGAACGCCAGCATCGCCGCGTCCTTCTCCGGGCCGTTCATCCGGCCATGGATGAGTCCGATACCCGGGCCGACATTGGAACCGAGCGCGGCGACCAGTGTCGCGTGCCGCTCCTCGGCCGACATCAGGTCGAGCTCTTCGGATTCCTCGACCAGCGGGCAGATCCAGTAGGCCTTCTTGCCCTCGGCGATCGCGCCCTGCAGCCGCCCGACGATTTCGCCGGTCCGCTCCATTGGCACGGTGATCGTCTGGATCGGTTTGCGGCCGGCCGGTTTCTCGGTGAGTTTGGAAACGTCCATATCACCGAAGGCGGCAAGCACCAGCGTGCGCGGGATCGGCGTCGCCGTCATCACCAGCATGTGCGGCGAGATGCCCTTGGCGGTCAGCCTCAGGCGCTGATGCACGCCGAAACGGTGCTGCTCATCGACCACGGCCAGCATCAGCTTGGCGTAGGCGACGCTGTCCTGGAACAGCGCATGCGTCCCAATGATGATCTGTGCTGCGCCCGAGGCGATGCGCTCGAGGATTTCCTCCCGCTCCCGCCCCTTGGTGCGGCCGGTCAGGATCTCGATGCCAAGTCCGGCGGAGGCGGCGAATTTCGAGATCGTCGCATGGTGCTGCCGCGCCAGGATTTCGGTCGGCGCCATCAGCACGGCCTGGCCGCCGCTTTCGATCACCGCCGCCATTGCCATCAGCGCCACCAGCGTCTTGCCGGAGCCGACATCGCCTTGCAGCAGCCGCAGCATGCGCTCGGCTCTGGCCATGTCCTTCAAAACACCGGCGATCGCCTCGTTCTGGCTTGATGTGAGCGAGAAGGGCAGGGACTTCAGAATCTCACCGCTGATGTCTCCCGTCGCATGCACCGGCTGGCCCGCCACCTTGCGCAGCCTCTGTCGCACCAGGCTCAGCGACAGCTGGCCGGCGAGGAATTCGTCATAGGCAAGCCGCCGCCGGGCAGGAGCCTGCGGGTCGATATCGGCAGGATCGTGCGGCTCGTGCAGCATATGGAAGCTGTCGCGGATCGACGGCAGGCCCTCTCTCTGCGTCAAGGCGAGGTCGACCCATTCCGGCAACTCGGGAAAACGCGGCAGGGCGGCGTCGATGATCTTGCGCAGCGTCTTCGGCGAAAGCCCCGCCGTCAGCGGATAGATCGGCTCGACCAGTGGCAGGTTTTCCGCCTCATCGGCCCTGACGATATAGTCGGGATGCACCATCGAGGCGCGGCCGTTGAACCAATCGACCTTGCCGCTGACCGTCACTTCCGCATCGATCGGCAGTTGTTTTTCCAGCCAGGCGGCCTGGCCGCGGAAGAAGACCAGCGTCAGCTCGCCGGTCTCGTCATGCAGGAAGACGCGATAGGGAATATTGCTTTTGCCGCGCGGCGGCACCTGGTGCCGGTCGACACGCGCCGTGATCGTCACGATCGCGCCCTGCGGCGCGCGGGCGATGCCCGGCTGGTTGCGCCGATCGATCAGCGAAAACGGCGCGTGGAAGATCAGATCGATGACCCGGCAATCCTCCGGCGTCTCGCGGCCGAGCAGCTTGACCAGCAGGTCGGCGATCTTCGGGCCGACGCCCGGAAGGCCCGAAATTGGGGAAAACAGAGGATCGAGAATGGCGGGGCGCATGCGGCCAAAATGCGATGAACAATGCGGCCTTGGCAAGGCTGACAAGCCGCTTTCCAGGGTCTATAGAGGCGCATCAACAGGAAGGTAATGCCATGACAGGTGTCACGCTCACCAGTGCCGGTCTCGACCCGCGCCGCCGCCGGATCCTTTTCCGCTGCTGGCACCGCGGCATCCGCGAGATGGACCTGGTCTTCGGCCAGTTCGCCGAAGCCGAGATCGCGACGCTTTCGGAAGCCGAGCTTGACGAGTTCGAGACGATCATGGCGGAAGAGGACAATGACCTTGTTCGCTGGATCATGGGAACATGGCCGGTGCCCGAGCGTTTCCAGACACCGATGTTTACCCGCCTTGCCGCCTACACACCCGATTTCGACCAGCCCCTCAGGACGCCGGAATGATCCCTGGTTTCGATGCGAAGAAGCTTGCGGCCATTGCCGAGCCGCTGACGATCGGCAATGTGCCGTCAGGTCTGGAACCGCTGCTGCTGGCCGAACTCGCCCGAGCGGGAGAGCCGGTCGCTTATGTCATGTCCGACGGCCACCGCATGGCCGATCTCGAGCAGATGCTGGGCTTTGTCGCCCCCGACATTCCTGTTCTCACCCTGCCGGCCTGGGACTGCCTGCCTTATGACCGCGTTTCGCCGAGTGCCGATACCTCGGCCCGCCGGCTTGCAGCACTCGGCGGCCTCATCGCCCACCGCAAGAAGCCGCATGCCGCCATCGTCCTCGTCACCGCCAATGCCATGCTGCAGAAGGTGGCGCCGCAGGATGTCATCGAAAGCCTGACTTTTTCAGCCCGTCCCGGCAACCAGCTGCGCATGGACGATCTTGCCGGCCGCCTGGAGCGCAACGGCTTCGAGCGTGTCGCAACCGTGCGCGAGGTCGGCGAATATGCCGTGCGCGGCGGCATTCTCGACGTCTTCGTGCCGGGTTCGGAAGAGCCGGTCCGCCTCGATTTCTTCGGCGACACGCTGGAATCGATCCGCTGCTTCGATCCGGGAAGCCAGCGCACGACGGGCCAGGTGCGCTCCCTCGATCTCAACCCGATGAGCGAGGTGACACTGACCCCGGATACGATCAGCCGCTTCCGCAAGAATTACCTCTCGGCTTTCGGCGCCACCACGCGCGACGACGCGCTCTATCTCGCCGTCTCCGAGGGTCGGCGTTATCCGGGCATGGAGCATTGGCTGCCGCTCTTCTACGAGAAGCTCGATACCGTCTTCGATTATCTCAGCGGCTTCCGTGTTGTCACCGACCATACGGTGCGTGAGGCAGCCGAGGAGCGCTCCAAGCTGGTCTTCGATTATTACGACGCCCGGCTGAATTCCGGCCAGCCGGCCAAGGGCCAGATGGCGCAGGGCACGCCCTACAAGCCGGTGACGCCGGGCCAGCTCTATCTCGACAGCAAGCTTTTCGCAAAGACCCTCGACGCGCTCGGGGCGATCCGCATCAGCCCCTTCAACGAGCATGAGGGCGAGGCGCGCCGCGTCGTCAATATCGACGCCCGCCAGGGCCAGCGCTGGGCTCGCGCGAATGCCGAAGGCGGCGGCGATGCAGAACGCATCAACATCTTCGACGTCGTCGTCAAACATATCGCCGACCGCCGCGCCGGCGGCGCGAAAGTGCTCGTCACCGCCTGGACCGAAGGTTCGCTGGAGCGCCTGCTGCAGGTGCTGAACGAACACGGCCTGGAAAAGGTCAAGCCGGTCGAGGCGCTGAAGGATCTCGGCTCGTTGGCGAGAGGCGAGGCGGCCGCCGCCGTACTCAGTCTCGAAGCCGGCTTCGAGGCCGGCGACCTCGTCGTCATCGGCGAGCAGGATATCCTCGGCGACCGCATGGTGCGCCGCTCCAAGCGCCGCAAGCGCGCCGCCGATTTCATCTCGGAGGTCGCGGGCCTCGACGAAGGCTCGATCGTCGTTCACGCCGAACATGGCATCGGCCGCTTCATCGGGCTGAGGACCATCGAGGCCGCAGGCGCCCCGCATGCCTGCCTCGAACTGCAATATGCCGACGAGGCCAAGCTTTTCCTGCCGGTCGAAAACATCGATCTTCTCTCGCGCTACGGCGGCGAGGGCACCGAGGCCCAGCTCGACAAGCTCGGCGGCGGCGCCTGGCAGATGCGCAAGGCCAAGCTGAAGAAGCGCCTGCTCGACATGGCCGATGCGCTGATCCGCATCGCCGCCGAGCGCCTGACGCGCCATGCGCCGATGCTGACGACGCCGGAAGGTCTCTACGACGAATTCGCCGCCCGCTTCCCCTATGACGAGACCGAGGACCAGGATGCCGCCATCGAGGCCGTGCGCTCCGATCTCGGCGCCGGCCGGCCGATGGACCGTCTCGTCTGCGGCGACGTCGGCTTCGGCAAGACCGAAGTGGCGCTGCGTGCCGCCTTCGTCGCGGCGATGAACGGCGCCCAAGTCGCCATCGTCGTGCCGACGACATTGCTCTCCCGCCAGCATTTCAAGACCTTTTCCGAGCGGTTCCGCGGCCTGCCGGTGCGCATCCAGCAGGCCTCGCGCCTGGTCGGGGCCAAGGAGCTGGCGCTGACCAAGAAGGAAGTGGCCGAAGGCAAGACCGATATCGTCGTCGGCACCCATGCGCTGCTTGGCGCCGGCATCAAATTCGCCAATCTCGGCCTGCTCGTCATCGATGAGGAGCAGCATTTCGGCGTCAAGCACAAGGAACGGCTGAAGGAGCTGAAGAGCGACGTGCATGTGCTGACGCTGTCGGCGACGCCGATCCCGCGCACGCTGCAGCTTGCGATGACCGGCGTGCGCGAACTGTCGCTGATCACCACGCCGCCGGTCGACCGCATGGCGGTGCGCACCTTCATCTCGCCCTTCGACAGTCTGATCATCCGCGAGACGCTGATGCGCGAGCATTATCGCGGCGGCCAGAGCTTCTATGTCTGCCCTAGGCTTGCCGACCTCGAGGACATACATGCCTTCCTGCAGTCGGATTTGCCGGAGCTGAAGGTCGCCGTCGCCCATGGCCAGATGCCGGCCGGCGAACTCGAAGACATCATGAATGCCTTTTATGAGGGCCGTTACGATGTGCTGCTGTCGACCACCATCGTCGAATCCGGCCTCGATGTGCCCACAGCCAACACGCTAATCGTCCACCGCGCCGACATGTTCGGCCTTGCCCAGCTCTATCAGCTGCGCGGCCGCGTCGGCCGCTCGAAGGTGCGCGCCTTCGCGCTCTTCACCCTGCCTGTGAATAAGGTGCTGACGGCCACCGCCGAACGCCGGCTCAAGGTGCTGCAGTCGCTGGATACGCTCGGCGCGGGCTTCCAGCTGGCCAGCCACGATCTCGATATCCGCGGCGCCGGCAACCTGCTCGGCGAAGAGCAGTCCGGCCACATCAAGGAGGTCGGCTTCGAGCTCTATCAGCAGATGCTGGAAGAGGCGGTCGCCGAGGTCAAGGGTATCGACGAGATCCACGACACCGGCTGGTCGCCGCAAATATCGGTCGGCACGACGGTGATGATCCCGGAGGGCTACGTGCCCGACCTGCATCTGCGCATGGCGCTCTACCGCCGTCTCGGCGAAATCACCGAACTCAAGGAGATCGACGGCTTCGGCGCCGAGATGATTGACCGTTTCGGGCCGATGCCGATCGAGGTCCAGCATCTCCTGAAGATCGTCTACATCAAGTCGCTCTGCCGCACCGCCAATGTCGAAAAGCTCGATGCCGGCCCGAAGGGCGTCGTCGTGCAGTTCCGCAACAAGGAATTCCCCAACCCGGCAAACCTCGTCGGCTACATCGGCAAGCAGGGCGCGATGGCGAAAATCCGCCCCGACCACAGCGTTTTCCTGACCCGCGACCTGCCGACGCCGGAAAAGCGCCTGCAGGGCGCTGCCGTTATCATGACGCAACTGGCCGAGATGGCGAAATAAACGGAAGGACTTGAGGATGGCGACATACGGCGCAAGGATCGCTTGGGACCGGAACGGCGAGACATTCACCGACAACCGCTACAGCCGTGCCCACCGCTGGAGCTTCGACGGCGGCATCGAGGTCAGGGCGTCCTCCTCGGCGCATGTCGTTCCGCTGCCCTATTCGGTCGAAGACGCCGTCGATCCGGAAGAGGCTTTCGTCGCCTCGCTCTCCAGCTGCCACATGCTCTGGTTCCTGTCGATTGCCGCCAAACAGCGGTTCTGCGTCGACAGCTACACCGATGCCGCCGAGGGCATCATGGAGAAGAACGCCGAAGGCCGCCTCGCCATGACCGTCGTGACGCTCCGTCCGCATGTCGTCTTCAGGGGCGACAAACAGCCTTCCCTGAGTGAGCTCGAAAGCCTGCACCATCGCGCCCATGACGACTGCTTCATCGCCAATTCGGTGAAGACCGAGGTGCGCTGCGTTCCAGTTCTGGGCTGACGCTGAAATCGTTGCCGGCCCTTTGCCGTCTGCTAGTTGAGCCCGGATCGCGCCTCGGCCTTCGCTTTGGCGATATCGCGCAACGCGTTTACTAGCACGTCGGGCGTCTGGGCGCCGCTGACGGCATATTGCTGGTCGAAGATGAAGAACGGCACGCCGTTGACGCCCATCTCCTGGGCCGCCGTGATCTCGGCAACGATCAGATCGCGATCGGCATCGGAGGCGAGCAGCGAGGCGGTGGCCGGGCGGTCGAGGCCGGCCTTCTCGGCGATATCGAGCAGCACCGCATGGTCGCCGACATTGCGGCCTTCCTCGAAATTCGCCGTGAACAGGGCGGCAACCACTTTGTCCTGCTTCTCGCGGCCTTCGATCATCGCCCAGTGGATCAGCCGATGTGCATCGAGCGTATTCGGGCCGATCCTGATCGCCTCGAAATCGAAGGCGATGCCGACCTCGCGGCCCAAATCGGTGAGCATCTTGTGGGCCTGCGCCACGCGTTCCTCGCCGCCAAGTTTCTCCGCCAGCGCCTTCTTCTGGTCGACTCCCTCCTTGGGGTACTCGGGATTGAGCCGGTACGGCCGCCAGTTGATGTCGACGCCGATTTGGTCCTGCACCTCGGCAATGGCAAGCTCCAGCCGCGCCTTGCCGAGATAGCACCAGGGGCAGACGACATCCGAGACGACGTCGATGGTGATACGCTCCATGATGATTTTCCTTATTCTCTGCGTCTCAGAACGGAGACATTCAGCCGGCCCGATTCGGCTCTTCTTACTGCACGCTCGTATCCCACCATACCGGCAGCTGATAGCCATTGAGCGGCACGCTCTCGGGATGGCCGATGCGCTTGCTGCGTGCCAGCCATTGCTGGTCCATATGGTAGAGCGGCAGCACGTAATGGCCGGAAAGCAGCAGCCGGTCATAGGAGCGCACCGCCGCGGTGAAATCCTCGGCGGAGCGCGCCCTGAGCAGATGGTCGATCAGCGTGTCGATATCGGGATCGGCGACACCGGCGAAACTGTCGGTGCCTTCGCGGGTCTTGGCGGCGGAAGACCAACGGCCGAGCTGTTCGTTTCCAGGCGATAGCGACGAAGTGTAGGACTTCATGATCATGTCGTAGTCGAAGCTGTTCGTCCGGCTCTGATACTGCGAATCGTCGACGGTGCGGATCGAAGCGGCAATGCCGATCGTCTGCAGCGATCGCTGATAGGCGACGGCGAGCTTCTCCTGGTCGGCATTTTGCGTCATGATTTCAAAGGCGAGCTGGCGGCCGGAGGCATCCACCATCTTGCCGCCCTGGATCGCATAGCCGCCCTCTTTCAACAATCCAACAGCCTGTTTCAGCACATTGCGGTCGCGGCCGGAACCGTCGGTGACCGGCAGCTTGTAGGTGCCGTCGAGAATGTCGGGCGCGATTTTGCTTTTGATCGGCCCGAGCAGGGCAAGCTCGGCGGCATTGACGGGTACGGCGAAGCTCGACAGCTCGGAATTCTGCCAGAAGCTCTGGGTGCGCTTGTAGGCGCCGGAATAAAGGTTCTTGTTCGCCCATTCGAAATCGAACACCAGCGACAGGCCTTCCCGCACCTTGAGATCGGCAAAGATCGACCGGCGCGTGTTGAACACGAAGCCGAGCATGCCGCTCGGCAGTTTCGGCGTGAACGTGTCCTTGAGGACAGAGCCCGAGGTGGCTGCCGGGAAATTATAGGCATTGGTCCAATGGCCGGGATTGCCGTCGGGATAGACGTCGACATCGCCCTTCTTGAAGGCCTCGAATAGCGTCGTATCCTGCAGGAAATACTGGACGGTGATCGTGTCGTAATTGTCGGTGCCGACCTTGGCGGGAATGTCCTTGCCCCAGTAATTCGGATCACGCTCATAGGTGATGCTCTCGCCGGGCTTCACCGTCCTCACCTTGTAGGGACCGGAGCCGATCGGCGGCGTCAGCGACGAACGGTCGAAGGTTTCCGGATCGATCGCATGTTTCGGCAGAACCGGGAAAAGGCCGAAGATCAAAGGCGTCTCCCGGTCAGCCTTGTCGTTGAAGGTGAAGCGCACGCTGTGTTCGCCGACCTTCTCCATCTTGGCGACGACGTTGAGGCGGTTGGCGAAGGGCACGCGGCCCTTGTCGCGCATCAGTTCGAAGCTGAACATCACGTCCTCGGGCGTCACCGGCTGGCCATCGGCCCATTTCGCCTTCGGATTGAGGTTGAACTGGATGAAGCTCCTGTCGTCGTCCCATTCGACCGTCTCGGCCAGCAGGCCGTAGAGCGTGAACGGCTCGTCCCTGGAGCGCTGCATCAGCGATTCGTAGACGAGATTGCCATATTCCGGATCCCACATTCCGCGCGCCGTCGTGCGCATGCTCTTCAGGATAAACGGGTTGAGGCTGTCGAAGGTGCCGACGACGCCGTAGGTGATCTTGCCGCCCTTTTTCACATCAGGATTAACGTAAGGGAAGTGTTTGTAATCCGCCGGCAAAGCCGGCTCGCCGTGCATCGCGATGCCATGCAGCGGCTCGGCGGCGACAGCGCCGCACAGCAGCGACAGGACGAGGGGGACGACGATCCGGAGCATTCGGCAATCCTTGAGACCACGAAAACGGGCATGATTCACCGCGGAGATTATCATGGGGTCGAGCGATTCCAACACGGAGCGCCGATTTCTTTGGCATCGCGACGAAATGCTCCTCAAATTGCCAAAGAAATGCTGGATATCTTGAACGCTGCGATGTAACAGGTGAACCCGAAGTTTCGGGGTCATGCATTTGCCTTATTTTTTTAAGAGGTGAGTGCCGAACGACCCGAGGTTGGGGCGGCAAGTCGCTGTCCTGAACGGATATCAGGAGACGGAATTCGTTATGATGTTCAAGTCTGAAAAGAAAATGCGGGCAGCGCTGTCCGTTCTGGCAGTGATGTTCGGCGCCGCTTCGGCTCCGGTCTCCTCCTTCGCCCAGGAAGCCGCGGCTCCTGCCGATGGCCAGGCGCAGGCCGCCGGCGCGCCGAAGCTCGGCTGGTACAAGACCTGCAGCAAGCAGGAAGACAACGACATCTGTGTTGTCCAGAACCTGATTCTCGCCAATGGCGGCCAACTCGTCACGGCCGTCGGCCTGATCTCGGTTTCCGGCAAGATCAACCGCAAGCTCCTGCAGGTCTCGGTTCCCACGGCACGCCTGATCCCCCCGGGCGTCATCATGCAGATCGACGGCGGCAAGGGCCAGAAGCTCGACTACGCCGTCTGCCTGCCGGACAAGTGCACGGCCGAAGTTCCGCTGACCGACGCGATGATCGCCAGCCTGAAGAAGGGCAGCGACGTGATCTTCACCTCGATCAACTTCCGTCGCGCCCCGAACCCGATCAAGATCTCGCTCGAAGGCTTCACCGGCGCTTATGACGGCGAACCGGTTTCCGAAAACAAGCTCGCCGCAAGTCAGCGCAGTTTGCAGGAAGGCATGCAGAAGAAGGCCGAAGAAGCCCGCAAGAAGCTGGAAGACGCCCAGAAGGCAGCCAAGGCGCAGTAATCCTGCCGCCATACTGAATAGAAACCCGGCTAAGCCGGGTTTTTTGTGCGCAAGGAAAAGGCCTCGTCGGGAACGAGGCCTTGAATGATGCTGCGGTCAGACCGAGTTTAGTGGGCGAAGCTCATCTTGGGTTTGAACTGCCCTGACGGGGCCTGATCGAAAATCTGGTAGATCTGCGGGTTGCGAAGCGGCGTGCCGCTTTCATCGTTCATCAGATTCTGCTCGGAGACATAAGCGACATATTCGCTTTCTTCATTTTCCGCGAGCAGGTGATAGAAGGGCTGGTCCCTGCTTGGGCGCACCTCGGCCGGAATGGAATTCCACCATTCCTCCGTATTCGCGAACTCCGGATCAACGTCGAAGATGACGCCGCGAAACGGGAAAACCTTGTGCCGGACCACTTCGCCGATACTGAACTTTGCTACTCTTTCTTTCATGGTACGACTTCCTTTCATCACCAAATTTGGTGATTGGTGCCGCGCAAATCAAGATTTTTGCGCAAGCTCGTCACATGAACGTCATATCCTCCTCCTGCATAATTCCTTAGATCGGCATCGATTTAAGGATGAAATTATGCAGCATTTCAAAGTGTTACAGCGTCTTTGTGCGTCTGAAAAGACGCGCGGCGCTGTGATGGCGTCCATGACCCTGGGAGGTGAAAGCCCCGGCGAACCGGGACTTTCCGTGTTCAGGCCAATCAGGCCGAATAGTACATGTCGTATTCGACAGGATGCGGCGTCATTTCGAAACGCATCACCTCAGCCATCTTCAGCTCGATGAAGGCATCGATCTGGTCGTCGTCGAACACGCCGCCGGCCGTCAGGAACTTGCGGTCCTTGTCGAGGCTTTCGAGTGCTTCGCGCAACGAGCCGCAGACGGTCGGGATCTTCTTCAATTCCTTCGGCGGCAGGTCGTAGAGAT
Source organism: Rhizobium sp. NZLR11 (assembly GCF_019685115.1). Lineage (NCBI taxonomy): Bacteria > Pseudomonadati > Pseudomonadota > Alphaproteobacteria > Hyphomicrobiales > Rhizobiaceae > Rhizobium > Rhizobium sp. NZLR11. The sequence goes on from NZ_JABDWD010000013.1 coordinate 79,684, forward strand.
CCTTGTCCATAGCCTTGCCGGGATGGATCTTGTTCTTGATGCCGTCGAGGCCGGCCATCAGCATGGCGGCAAAGGCGAGATAGGGGTTGGCGGTCGGATCCGGGAAACGGACTTCGACGCGCTTTGCTTTCGGGTTGGTGCCGAACGGAATGCGGCAGGACGCCGAGCGGTTGCGAGCGGAGTATGCCAGCAGAACCGGTGCTTCGTAGCCCGGGACGAGACGCTTGTAGGAGTTCGTTGACGGATTGGTGAAGGCGTTGATCGCCTTGGCATGCTTGATGATGCCGCCGATGTAGTAGAGGCAGCTCTCGGAAAGACCGGCATATTCATCGCCTGCAAAGGTCGGCTTGCCGCCCTTCCAGATCGACTGGTGCACGTGCATGCCCGAGCCGTTGTCGCCGAAGATCGGCTTCGGCATGAAGGTTGCCGTCTTGCCATAGGCATTCGCCACCTGATGCACGACGTATTTGTAGATCTGCATCTTGTCGGCGTTGCGCACCAGCGTATCGAACTTGATGCCGAGTTCGTGCTGGGCGGCGGCGACTTCATGGTGATGCTTTTCGACGACGACGCCCATCTCGGAGAGAACCGTCAGCATTTCCGAACGCATGTCCTGGGCGCTGTCGACCGGCGGAACCGGGAAATAGCCGCCCTTGACGCGCGGGCGATGGCCGAGGTTGCCGGTTTCGTAGTCGGTGTCGTCGTTCGACGGCAGTTCGGTCGAATCGAGCTTGAAGCCGGTGTTGTAAGGATCGGCCTTGTACTTGACGTCGTCGAAGACGAAGAATTCCGCTTCCGGGCCGACGAAGATCGTGTCGCCGATGCCGGATGCCTTGAGATAGGCTTCGGCCTTCTTGGCAGTGCCGCGCGGATCGCGGTTATAGGCCTCGCCGGAAACCGGATCGAGAATATCGCAGACGATGACCATGGTCGACTGTGCGAAGAACGGGTCCATATGCACCGTCTCGGTATCGGGCATCAGCACCATGTCGGACTCGTTGATGGCCTTCCAGCCGCCGATCGAGGAGCCATCGAACATCACGCCGTCAGCGAACATGTCCTCGTCGACGCAGACAACGTCCATCGTCACATGCTGTAGCTTGCCCTTCGGGTCGGTGAAGCGCAGATCGACGAACTTCACGTCGTTCTCCTTGATCTGCTTCAGAATTTCGCTTGCGGTCGCCATTAAATACCTTCCTCCGATTTGCGATGACAATACATGGCTGCGCTGACCGTATCGAACTTTGCGCGCCAGGCAAAGTGGGTCAGATGGCGTCGATGCCGGTCTCGCCGGTACGAATGCGGATGACCTCTTCGACGTTGGAGACGAAGATTTTTCCGTCGCCGATGCGGCCGGTCTGCGCCGCCTTGCGGATCGCGTCGATGACCGCCTCCGCGTTCTCGTCGGCCAGCACGACCTCGACTTTTACCTTCGGCAGAAAATCGACGACGTATTCGGCTCCGCGGTAAAGTTCCGTGTGACCCTTCTGACGGCCGAAACCCTTGGCTTCTGTGACCGTGATACCTTGCAGGCCGACTTCCTGAAGGGCTTCCTTCACTTCGTCCAGCTTGAAAGGCTTAATGATCGCTTCGATCTTTTTCATGAGAAAATGTCTCTCCGCTTCTCCCGTTATGGCAGGAATTTTCCCGCTCGCCGGATATGATGCAGATATCGTGCCAGTTTGAAATCCATCTTCTTAAAAAAATACGAGGATTTTGCCGAAACCGCCGCATTTGTGGGGATTTTGATGACGGTTTGGCGGCAAACCAGCGGGAAAACTCGGTCCTTCGATCAAAATCATATCGAAAATCGAAAAAGACATGAGTTTAAGGAGTCGCGCAACTATGTCTTAGTGGGGTGAAAATATAGGCAATTGCACAAAATAGGCTCTTTTCTTTGGTGTTTCAGGCGGTTGTTTTTTAGGCGTTTTTTGATTGAATAGGCCGATGAGCCATGAACTGTCCGATCTTCTTCTCACGCCTGCCGAGATGGCCGCGGTCGACGCTGCCGCTGCCGCATCCGGCATCGATTCCTTCGCTTTGATGGAAAGGGCAGGGGCGGCGGTCGCGGCGGCTGCCTTGCGCCTTCATCCCGGAGCTTTGCGCTTCGTCGTGCTTTGCGGGCCCGGTAACAATGGCGGCGACGCCTACGTCGCGGCAAGACATCTGCGGGAGAGCGGGGCGACGGTGGCGCTCTTCCATCTCAGCGACCCCGCCAGGCTAAAGGGCGATGCGGCTCGCGCGAGAGCCGGATGCGCGATCCAGGGGGAACAGCTCCACCTCTATAATCCCGAAACCGGCGACGTCGTCATCGATGGCCTGTTCGGTGCAGGGCTCGGCCGTGAAGTGCCGGCCGATGTCCGCACGGTCATAGAGTGCGTCGCCGAGGCAGGTCTTCCCGTGCTTGCCATCGATCTGCCCTCCGGACTGGATGGCCGCACCGGCAGGGTGTTGGGGGCCGCCTTCCGGGCCTGCAACACCATCACCTTCATGACGCGCAAACCCGGCCATCTCCTGATGCCGGGCAGGGAGCTTTGCGGCGAGTTGGAGGTTTTCGATATCGGCATTCCCGCCCGCATCGTCAGGGCTGCGGCGGGCGGCGTCATCGCCGAGAACAGGCCGGATGCCTGGAAGGGTGTGCTGCCGGCCGAGCAGTTGGAAACCCACAAATACAAGCGCGGTCATCTGGTCGTCTTCTCAGGCGAGGCCGACAAGACGGGGGCCGCGCGCATGTCGGCGATCTCCGGCCTGAAGGCCGGCGCTGGCCTGGTGACGATCGCAGCCCCGCGCGCGGCGATGGCCGCCAATGCTGCGCATCTCACCGCCGTCATGCTGCACGCAATCGACGACGCGGCCGACCTCGACGATTGGCTCGCCGACAAGCGGTTGCAAAGCTTCGTTCTAGGCCCCGGCTTCGGCATCGGCGTCAGAGCGCGCGGCTTTGTCTCGGCCCTTGCCGAGCGCCATCTCGTGCTCGACGCCGACGGCATCTCCTCGTTCAAGGAAGACCCACAGCAGCTGTTTGATCTTTTCCGGGGTGAGCCGCGCTTGGTGCTGACGCCGCACGAGGGCGAGTTCGCCCGGCTCTTTCCCGATATTGCCGGCGACGATGGGCTCGGGAAGGTTGATAAATCAGTGGCCGCTGCCCGCCTCGCCAATGCCGCGATCGTCTACAAAGGCGCCGATACCGTCATTGCCGCGCCGGACGGACGTGCGCTCATCAATACCAACGCGCCGGTCTGGCTTGCCACCGCCGGTTCCGGCGACGTGCTCGCCGGCATCATCGGCGGATTGCTCGCCCAGGGCCTGCCGGCCTTCGAGGCCGCGGCCGCCGGCGTCTGGCTGCACGGAGAGGCCGGCCAACGCGCCGGCAAGGGCCTGACGGCGGAGGAGCTCGCGACCCACGTCTCGCCGCTTTAACCCGCCGATGCTTCAGCTTCGAGCCGCCGATGCTTCAGCTTCGAGCCGCCGATGCTTATGTCTTTAGCGCAAATCTCAGCCCGGCCTATTTTGCCAGCGCCTGCTGCAGGGCGATTGCCCCATGCGGCGCATTGACCTTGCCCTCGTGGATCATGAAGGCGAAGACGTCGCGTGGCTCGGCCTTCACCTTGCGATCCCCATCGATCAGCGGCAGATCGTCCGGGACCTTGCCCTCCGCCCAGGTCTCCAGTCGGCTTGCCCAGGCCTTCAGGTCCTTATCAGGATAGCAGGTCGGGATATCGTCCGATCCCTTTTGCAGCCTGGCATAGACGAAGTCGGCCGTGACATCGGCGATCATCGGATATTCGAAATGTTCGGCGCAGACCGGCGCCACGCCGTATTTCGCCAGCAGTGCCACGAATTCCGGCACTTTGAAGGAATCGTGGCGCACCTCGACCACGTGGCGGAGCGCCAGCCCGTCCTGCTTTGCCGGCAGCTGCTTCAGGAAGGCCTCGAAATCTTCCGGATCGAACTTCTTCGTCGGTGCGAACTGCCAGAGCAGCGGCCCGAGATGATCGCCGAGTTCGCTGATGCCCGAGGACAGGAAGCGTTCCATCGATTCACCGGCTTCGGCAAGCACCCGCCGGTTGGTGACGAAACGCGTCGCCTTTAGCGAGAAGATGAAACCGTCGGGTACGTCGGCCGCCCATTTGGCGAAAACCGCCGGCTTCTGCGTGCTGTAATAGGTACCGTTAACCTCGATAACCTTCAACTGGCGGCTGGCATAATTCAGCTCGTCCTTCTGTTTCAGGTCATCGGGAAAGAAATGCCCGCGCCAGGGCTCGAAGGTCCAGCCGCCGATGCCGGTGCGGATAGTGCCGGATTTGGTCATGTCGTCCTCCCTGTTTGCAGCCGTTCAGGCCGCATCGATCTGTTTCGCCATGTCGACGAGCGTCCATCCTGGCCGATATGGGTTCGGCCGGCGACCCGTTTCGTGAAATCCGACGGCGCGATAAAGGGCGATGTTCCGCTCCATCAGCGCATTGGTGTAGAGCCGGATTTCCGGCTTTGCCCACTCGCGCGCCTTGCCCTCCAGCCACTTGAGCATCGCCAGACCATGTCCGGCCCCCTGAAAGGCCGGCGAGACCGCGATGCTGAACAGCATGAGGTGATCGGAATGCCGCTCGACAACCATCAGCCCCGCGGTTTCGCCGCCGACCTCGCGGAGCCATACCTCGCCGCGTTCGATGCGAGGCGCGTAATCCTCCGTCATCAGGATCGGCGGAGCGCCGAACAGTTCGGTATAGGGCCGATAGGCGGCTGCTGTCAGCGTCGTGATCCTTTCCAGATCTTCGGGCGACGCCGGCCGCATCGTCATTCCGCCGCAGCCGCCCTCTTCGCCGGCCGCCGTTCCAGCAATTCCTTGAGGAAGTGCCCGGTATAGGAGCGCTTCTCCTTGACGATCGCCTCGGGCGTGCCGAAAGCCACAATCTCGCCGCCGCCATCACCGCCTTCGGGACCGAAATCGAGCACCCAGTCGGCCGTCTTGATGACTTCGAGATTGTGCTCGATCACCACCACGGAATTGCCCTGGTTGACCAGTTCGTGCAGCATTTCAAGCAGCTTGGCGACGTCGTGGAAATGCAGGCCGGTCGTCGGTTCGTCGAGAATGTAGAGCGTGCGCCCCGTCGAGCGTTTCGACAGCTCCTTGGCCAGCTTGACGCGCTGTGCCTCGCCGCCCGACAGCGTATTGGCCTGCTGGCCGACCTTGATGTAACCGAGGCCGACATCCTTCAGCGACTGCAGCTTGTCGCGCACGGCCGGCACCGCCGCGAAGAAGTCGACGCCTTCCTCCACCGTCATGTCGAGCACGTCGGCGATCGACTTCTGCTTGAAGGTGACATCGAGTGTCTCGCGATTGTAGCGCTTGCCGTGGCAGACGTCGCAGGTGACGTAGACATCGGGCAGGAAGTGCATCTCGATCTTGATGACGCCGTCGCCCTGGCAGGCCTCGCAACGCCCGCCCTTGACGTTGAAGGAGAAACGCCCCGGCTGGTAGCCGCGCGCTTTTGCCTCCGGCAGGCCGGCGAACCAATCGCGGATCGGCGTGAACGCGCCGGTATAGGTCGCCGGGTTCGAGCGCGGCGTGCGGCCGATCGGCGACTGGTCGATGTCGATCACCTTGTCGATATGCTCGAAGCCGTCAATGCGGTCGTGATCGGCCGGGTTTTCGCGCGCGCCCATGACGCGGCGCGCTGCCGATTTATACAGCGTCTCGATCAGGAAGGTGGATTTGCCGCCGCCGGAAACGCCGGTCACCGCCGTGAACACCCCGAGCGGGATTGCCGCCGTGACGTTCTTCAGATTGTTGCCGCGGGCGCCGACCACCTTGATCTCGCGGCCCTTCTTCTGTCTGCGGCGCTCGTTGGGAACGGGAACGCCGAGTTCGCCCGAGAGATATTTTCCGGTCAGCGACTTCGGATTGTCCATGATATCCTGCGGCGTGCCGTGGGCGATGACCTCGCCGCCATGAATGCCGGCGGCCGGGCCGATATCGACCACGTCGTCGGCCGTCATGATCGCATCCTCGTCATGTTCGACGACGATGACGGTGTTGCCGATGTCGCGCAGGTGCTTCAGCGTGTCGAGCAGCCGGGCATTGTCGCGCTGATGCAGGCCGATCGAAGGCTCGTCGAGCACATAGAGCACGCCGGTCAGCCCCGAGCCGATCTGCGAGGCCAGCCGGATGCGCTGGCTTTCGCCGCCCGACAGCGTGCCGGAATTGCGCGACAGGCTGAGATATTCCAGGCCGACATCGTTGAGGAAACGCAGCCGGTCGCGGATTTCCTTGAGGATGCGCACGGCAATCTCGTTCTGCTTGGCGTTGAAGCTGGTCGGCAGCGTCTCGAACCAGTCGCGGGCGACGCGGATCGACATGGCAGTCACTTCGCCGATATGCAGCGTGGCGATCTTCACCGCCAGCGCTTCCGGCTTCAGGCGGAAGCCGTTGCAGGAAGGGCAGGGTGCTGCCGACATGAAGCGCTCGATGTCCTCACGCGCCCAGGCGGAATCGGTCTCCTTCCAGCGCCGCTCGAGATTGGTGATGATGCCCTCGAAATTCTTCTGCGTCGTATAGGAGCGGGCGCCGTCGGCATAATGGAATTCGATCTTGTCGTCGGTGCCGTTGAGAATGACGTCCTTGGCCTCGTCGGAAAGATCGTTCCAGCGGGTGCCGAGCTTGAAGCCGTAATGTTTGCCCAGCGCTTCCAGCGTCTGATTGTAATAGGGCGAGGTCGACTTGGCCCAGGGCGCGATCGCCCCGTCGCGCAGCGTCCGTTCCGGCTCGGGCACGATCAGGTCGCGATCGATCTTCTGCTGGGCGCCGAGGCCGTCGCAGGTCGGGCAGGCGCCGAAGGGATTGTTGAAGGAGAACAGTCGCGGCTCGATCTCCGGAATGGTGAAGCCGGAAACCGGGCAGGCGAATTTTTCCGAAAACAGCACGCGCTCATGCGTCTCGTTGAGCGACTTGTTGGCCGAACCGCCGGCCGAGGTCTCTTCCAGCGGCAGCGGCTTGTCGGCGAATTCGGCGACCGCCAGCCCGTCGGCGAGCTTCAGGCAGGTTTCCAGGCTGTCGGCTAGGCGGGCCGAGACATCCGAGCGCACGACGATGCGGTCGACCACCACGTCGATGTCGTGCTTGTATTTCTTGTCGAGCACCGGCGCCTCGGCAATCTCGTAGAACTGGCCGTCGACCTTGACGCGCTGGAAGCCCTTCTTCATCAGCTCCGCCAGTTCCTTCTTGTATTCGCCCTTGCGCCCGCGCACGAGCGGCGCGAGAATATAAAGACGGGTGCCTTCGCCGAAATCGAGCACGCGGTCGACCATCTGGCTGACGGTCTGGCTTTCGATCGGCAGGCCGGTCGCCGGTGAATAGGGCACGCCGACGCGGGCAAAGAGCAACCGCATATAGTCGTAGATCTCGGTCACGGTGCCGACCGTCGAGCGCGGGTTGCGCGAGGTGGTTTTCTGCTCGATCGAGATCGCCGGCGACAGTCCGTCGATCTGGTCGACGTCGGGCTTCTGCATCATCTCGAGAAACTGCCGGGCATAGGCGGAGAGGCTCTCGACATAGCGCCGCTGGCCCTCGGCATAGATCGTGTCGAAGGCAAGCGAGGATTTGCCGGAGCCCGAAAGCCCGGTCATGACGATCAGCTTATTGCGCGGCAGATCGAGATCGATGCCTTTGAGATTATGCTCGCGCGCGCCGCGGATGGAGATCGTCTTCAGTTCGCTCATCGTCTCAGCTTGGTCCTTTGGGATAACAGCCCTTATTTAGTGATGCCGAACGGCGAGTCGAGGCTGAATGTCCGCAACACTGAAGGTTTTCGATTCTGTTGACAGGATCATACGGATAAACTAGAACAAAGAAAGAACAAAAATCCTGATGGATGCATGCGGTGTTCTGACGGAGAAATATGTGGATTAAGTGCCGCCCATGCGCATCGGCGGTCGTTGATGGTTTAAGGTGCGCCGATCGATTGAAACGCCGCCGGGCAGGGCGGCAGGTAGGGTGAGAGCATGGCTGGTAGCGTAAACAAGGTAATTCTGATCGGAAATGTCGGTGCGGACCCGGAAATCCGCCGCACCCAGGATGGCCGGCCGATCGCCAATCTTCGTATTGCGACCTCGGAGACCTGGCGCGACCGCAATTCCGGCGAGCGTCGTGAAAAGACCGAATGGCACACTGTCGTCGTCTTCAACGAGGGCCTGTGCAAGGTCGTCGAGCAATATGTGAAGAAGGGCGCCAAGCTCTATATTGAAGGCCAGTTGCAGACCCGTAAGTGGCAGGACCAGCAGGGACAGGACCGCTACTCGACGGAAGTGGTGCTGCAGGGCTTCGGTTCGACGCTGACCATGCTCGACGGCCGCGGTGAAGGCGGCGGTGCAAGCTCCGGTGGCGGCCGTGGCGGCAGCAGCAGCAATGATTATGGCGACGACTACGGCGCCCCGGCTCCCTCATCATCGCCAAGCCGCGGCGGTGGCGGCGGTGGCAACTTCTCGCGGGATCTCGACGACGACATCCCGTTCTGATCGGCCGTTCGTGGTTTATGATTTATCCGAGAGCATGACGTCTTTAACGGCGTCATGCTCTTTTTCTTTGATCTCGCGGCGGATGCCGTTTTCAGTGCGGCGTTGCGCTGATCAGATTGAACGCCGATTTCGCCCCGTCGACGACGAACTGTGCGGCAAGGGCCGCGAGGATAACGCCGAGAAGCCGCGTCAGAATTGCCCGGCCGGTGACGCCGAGGAAACGGTCCAGCCGTTCGGCGATCAGCAGCATTAGGAAGGTCAGCAGCAGATTGGCGGCAATGACGCCGATCAGTTGGGCTTTCCCGATGGAGGTGGCGAGCGTGCCGGCAAGCAGGATCGTCGCCGAGATGGCGCCCGGGCCGGCAATCAGCGGCAAGGCTAGCGGGAAGACGGCGATATTCTCGATGTGATCCTTGGTGATGGCCGCTTCGGTGGCCTTCTCCTTGCGTTCCTGGCGTCTTTCGAAGACCATCTCGAAGGCGATCCAGAACAGCAGCAGACCGCCGGCGATGCGGAAGGCGCCGATCGAAATCCCGAGCACGCCGAGTACGCCGGCCCCAAACAGCGCGAAGACGGCGAGGATGATGAAGGCGATAACCGAGCCGCGCAGCGCCACCTGCGTGCGCTGGGCGCGGCTCATGCCCATCGTCAGCCCCAGGAAGATCGGTGCGAGCCCCGGCGGATCGATGGTGACCAGCAGCGTCGTGAAGGCGTTGATCAATTGGTCGGCGCTTGCCATCGTCTCTCCGGAACCCCATATAGTCGGGTGGTTTTTATGCGTGGTTTTATGATTGTGAAGCGGCGATTCCGATTTGGCAAATATCCCGCGGCGGCCCGCGGCGGATTTGTCCGGTTCGGCCGCGCAACTTGCATGTTTTACCCTCTTTAAGCCGCAAAAGCCTGTTCAAAACGCCCGGTGAAATTGGCGCTGCAACGGGCTTTCCGCTATAAATCTTCAAGTGATTCTAGAAGAGATCGTGATCTGTTTTGACTGAGCAAACACCCCCCGGCGGCGGGAAGCTCCCGCCAGGCATCGAGCCCATCTCCATCATGGAGGAAATGCAGCGGTCGTATCTCGATTACGCCATGAGCGTCATCGTTAGCCGCGCGCTGCCCGACGTGCGCGACGGCCTGAAGCCCGTGCACCGGCGCATCCTCTACGGCATGTCCGAGCTTGGCATCGACTGGAACAAGAAATACGTCAAATGCGCCCGCGTCACCGGTGACGTGATGGGTAAATTCCATCCGCACGGCAATTCCGCGATCTATGATGCGCTCGCCCGTATGGCGCAGCCCTGGTCGCTGCGTCTGCCGCTGATCGACGGCCAAGGCAATTTCGGCTCGGTTGATGGTGACCCGCCGGCGGCCGAACGGTACACCGAATGCCGCCTCGAAAAGGCTGCCCATTCGCTGCTCGACGATCTCGACAAGGAAACCGTCGATTTCCGCGACAACTATGACGGTACGCTCTCCGAGCCGGTTGTGGTGCCGGCCAAATTCCCGAACCTGCTCGTCAATGGCGCAGGCGGCATCGCCGTCGGCATGGCGACCAACATCCCGCCGCATAATCTCTCCGAAGTCATCGACGGCTGCATCGCGCTGATCGACGATCCGGCAATCGAGCTGCAGGATCTGATCCAGATCATTCCCGGCCCCGATTTCCCGACGGGTGCGAAGATCCTCGGCCGTGCCGGCATTCGCTCCGCCTATGAGACTGGCCGCGGCTCGGTCATCATGCGCGGCGTCGCCGCCATCGAGCCAATGCGCGGTGACCGCGAGCAGATCATCATCACCGAGATTCCCTACCAGGTGAACAAGGCGACGATGATCGAAAAGATGGCCGAGCTGGTGCGCGACAAGCGCATCGAAGGCATCTCCGACCTGCGCGACGAATCCGACCGCCAGGGTTATCGCGTCGTCGTCGAATTGAAGCGCGACGCCAATGCCGAGGTCATCCTCAATCAGCTTTATCGCTATACGCCGCTGCAGACGTCCTTCGGCTGCAACATGGTGGCGCTGAACGGCGGCAAGCCGGAACAGCTGACCCTTCTCGACATGCTGCGCGCCTTCGTCTCCTTCCGCGAAGAAGTTGTTAGCCGGAGAACAAAATTCCTGCTGCGCAAAGCGCGCGACCGCGCCCATGTGTTGGTCGGTCTCGCGATTGCCGTCGCCAATATCGACGAAGTCATTCGCGTCATCCGCCAAGCGCCCGATCCGCAGTCGGCCCGCGAAGAATTGATGACCCGCCGCTGGCCGGCCGAAGATGTCGAAAGCCTGATCCGTCTGATCGACGATCCGCGCCATCGCATCAACGAGGACCTGACCTACAATCTCTCCGAAGAGCAGGCCCGCGCCATCCTCGAACTGCGCCTTGCCCGCCTGACGGCCCTTGGCCGCGACGAAATCGGCGACGAACTCAACAAAATCGGTGAGGAGATCAAGGATTACCTCGATATTCTCTCCTCGCGCGTCCGCATCCAGACCATCGTCAAGGACGAACTCCTCGCTGTCCGCAATGAATTCGGCACGCCGCGCCGCACCGAGATCATCGATGGCGGCCTCGAAATGGACGACGAGGATCTGATTGCTCGTGAAGACATGGTCGTCACCGTCTCGCATCTGGGCTATATCAAGCGCGTGCCGCTGACCACCTATCGTGCCCAGCGCCGCGGCGGCAAGGGCCGCTCCGGCATGACCACCCGCGACCAGGATTTCGTTAGCCGGCTATTTGTAGTCAATACGCATACGCCGGTTCTGTTCTTCTCCTCGCGCGGCATCGTCTATAAGGAGAAGGTCTGGCGCCTGCCGATCGGCACGCCGACCTCGCGCGGCAAGGCGCTGATCAATATGCTGCCGCTTGCACCCGGCGAGCGCATCACTACCATCCTGCCCTTGCCCGAGGACGAGGAGAGCTGGGACAATCTCGACGTGATGTTCTCGACGACGCGCGGCACGGTTCGCCGCAACAAGCTGTCGGACTTCGTCCAGGTCAACCGCAATGGCAAGATTGCCATGAAGCTCGAGGAGGAGGGCGACGAAATCCTCTCCGTCGAGACCTGTACCGAAAATGACGACGTGCTGCTGACGACGGCGCTCGGCCAGTGCATCCGCTTCTCCGTCGACGACGTCCGCGTTTTCGCCGGCCGGAACTCGATCGGCGTGCGCGGCATCAGCCTTGCCGGCGGCGACCGCATCATCTCGATGACCATCGTCCGCCATGTCAATGCCGAGCCGTGGGAGCGCGCCGCCTACCTGAAGCGCGCCGCCAACGACCGGCGTCTGACGACGGGTGAGGCCGAGGAGATCGCGCTGGTCGGCGAGGAAGTCACCGAGGAGGGACAACTGAGCGACGAGCGTTACGAAGAGCTGAAACAGCTTGAGCAGTACGTTCTCACCGTCTCCGAAAAGGGCTTCGGCAAGCGTTCGTCGTCCTACGATTTCCGCATCTCCGGCCGCGGCGGCAAGGGCATTCGCGCCACCGATACGTCGAAAACCGGCGAGATCGGCGAACTGGTCGCGGCATTCCCCATCGAGGACGGCGACCAGATCATGCTGGTTTCCGATGGCGGCCAGCTGATCCGCGTGCCGGTCGGCGGCATCCGCATCGCCAGCCGCGCCACCAAGGGCGTCACCATCTTCTCGACGGCCAAGGACGAGAAGGTCGTCTCGGTCGAGCGCATCAGCGAGCCGGAGGAGGACGAGACGGAGGAGGCCGTCGAGGTCGCCGACGGCGCCGCTATTACCGACGAAGATGCTGCGGGCGAAGCGCCGATTGCCGATGGCGATCCGGGGCCTGCCGAGGAATGATCAGATGAACGGGGCGGCTTCAAGCCGCCCTTTTCTTTTCAGTCCGGGGAATGGTTTAAAGCCACGCCCAAAGAAAAAGCCGGACGCTGGGTGCATCCGGCTTTGAATGGCCTTAGGCGACGGAAGGGTGCCGCTCAAGGTGGGGAAGAGGGAAGTAAAAAAGGAAAGTCAGAACGCTCTATGTTTTTCGTTCAGCGCCTTTACCTCTTCGCCTTCGCGCCGGAGCGCTGATATCGTCGAGGTTACTGACACGATGAACATGACGCTGATAAGGGCCGTGAGCACTGTCAAGATCGTGAACATAGGCATTCCTTTCCTGGGGAGTTGCGTTCCCGCCCCTCAGTACTGGCCCAGTACGGCCGTCCGGGCCGAAGCATAGGGACCATAAACCTTGGACGTATCAATCTTCTGATCATAGAGAGCGACAGTTGCAGTCAGCATGCCCGTGACCATTACCATCCAGAGCACGTTAATCATCGTAATCTTGCCGGGCATCTTTAGTCCTTCCTGCCGCGATAATCGCATCTATGTGTCGGTTGAATGAACGCATCCGTTTTAAAATGGTTCCGCCGGATGTTGACGGGTGTTTACCAACGCCGATCTGAAGCCTCCTTGAATGTCTCGTTCATCTGGCGTTCAGATTCGAACGTCGTTTTTCGCGCAGCCGGCCTTGAGCGCGCACGATCGCCGCATGCTCGGCAAGCGCCGGCCGCACCCAGCTCACCTCGTAGCGATCGGCGAAATAGCCATAGGCCAGCTCGGCGGCGAGGGAGGAAACGACGGCAAGTGCAACGAGCACGATCAGCATGGACTTGGTCTTTCGAGGGGGCGCCGGATGCCGGAATGGCATCGGCCGTCTTGATGATTTGAGTTAAGCAGATCCCGTCTGAAACCGCCTTGAACGGGCCATTCATCCGCCGTTCAACCGTCCGGGACGATTGGCCAAATCACTTGCGGCAAGGCGGCATCCGTGACAAAAGGCGTCAAACCAACGGTCGGGCCAGATGACGACAGCTTTTTATCCGGGGTCCTTCGACCCGATCACCAATGGGCATGTGGATGTTCTGGTCCAGGCGCTGAACGTCGCCGAAAAGGTGATCGTCGCGATCGGCATCCATCCCGGCAAGGCGCCGCTCTTTTCCTTCGAGGAGAGAGCCGAACTGATCCGCCGTTCCCTGGCGCAAGCGCTGCCCGGCAAGACCGGCGACATCGACGTCGTCGCCTTCGACAATCTGGTTGTCGATGCCGCCCGCAGCCATGGCGCCACGCTTCTGATCCGCGGTCTTCGCGACGGCACCGATCTTGATTACGAAATGCAGATGGCCGGCATGAACAGGACGATGGCGCCCGATATCCAGACCATCTTTTTGCCGGCGGGCACGGCCTCGCGGCCCATTACCGCCACATTGGTCCGCCAGATCGCCGCCATGGGCGGCGATGTCAGCGCTTTCGTGCCGGCCGCCGTCTTGCAAGCCCTCACATCCAAGCGCCCAGAATAGCAAGCGCCAAAACCAACGAACGCAAAGACTAGCAAGCGCAAAGACCAGGCGGAACCCGCCGCAACGGAGCCCATATGAAACTGTTTTATCTCACATTTGCCGGCGTGCTGTATCTCGCCTCCTTCGCGGGGGATGCGTTCGCCCAGTCGGCTGATCATTATCTCACCATCCAGCTGAAGAACGGCCCTGTCGTCATCCAGCTGATGCCTGAGGTTGCGCCGAAGCATGTCGCTCAGATCGAGGCGCTGGCCAAGAAGGGCGAATACGACAACGTCGCCTTCCATCGCGTCATCGACGGCTTCATGGCCCAGACCGGCGACGTCAAATACGGCAACATGGAAAAGGGTTTCGATGCGAGCCTCGCCGGCACCGGCTCCTCCGATATGCCTGATATTCCGGCCGAGTTCTCCAAGACCCCGTTCGTGCGCGGCACCGTCGGCATGGCTCGTTCGCAGGATCCGAATTCCGCCAATTCGCAGTTCTTCATCATGTTCGCCGAAGGCTCCTTCCTCAACGGCCAGTACACCGTCGTCGGCAAGGTCGTTTCCGGCATGGAGAATGTCGACAAGATCAAGCGCGGCGAAGGCCAGAACGGCGAAGTCAAAAGCCCCGACCGGATGGTCAAGGTTACCCTGGGCAAGAAGTAAGTTACCAGAGAAACAAGAGGAGAAGACAATGGCCGAGATCAAGGATCCCGAAAACACCGTCATTCTGGAAACCACCAAGGGCAAGATCGTCATCCAGCTTTTGCCGCAGGTCGCCCCGGAGCATGTCGCCCGCATCAAGGAACTCGCCCGCGAGAAGGCCTATGACGGCGTCGTCTTCCACCGCGTCATCCAGGATTTCATGGCCCAGACGGGCGACGTCGAATTTGGCAAGAAGGGTTCGGAAACCTTCAATCCCGGCCGCGCCGGCATGGGCGGCTCCTCCAAGCCGGATCTGAAGGCTGAATTCTCCGCGACGACCCATACGCGCGGCACCTGCTCGATGGCCCGTTCGCAGAACCCGAACTCGGCCAATTCGCAGTTCTTCATCTGCTTCACCGATGCACCCTGGCTGAACAAGCAGTATTCCGTCTGGGGCCAGGTCATCGAAGGCATGGACAACGTCGACAAGATCAAGCGCGGCGAGCCGGTTTCCGATCCGGATTCGATCGTCTCGATGCGGGTTGCCGCCGACGTCTGATTGTGATTTCTGCTGAAACCCGCTCTTGCGCCTAACCGCGTGGGGGCGGGTTTCGCTTTGAAAGTACCCTTATGCGCGTAGACCTTTTCGATTTCGATCTGCCCGATGAACGCATCGCATTGCGGCCCGCCGAGCCGCGCGACAGCGCGCGCCTGCTCGTCGTCAATCCCCACGCGGAAAGCGTGCCCGATGCGGAAAGCCTGCTCTCTGATCATCGCGTCGGCGATCTGCCATCGTTCCTGCGGGCGGGCGACGCGCTGGTCTTCAACGATACCAAGGTCATTCCGGCCCAGCTCGAAGGCATCCGCCACCGGGACGGCGCCAGCGGCCAGCAGGTGTCGGCAACGCTGCACATGCGCGTCGGCCCAAGCCGCTGGAAGGCGTTTGCCAAGCCCGGGAAGCGTATCAAGCAGGGCGACCGCATTGCCTTCGGCCATAGTGGCGAGAGCTGCTTGCTCGGCTCGCTTGACGCCACCGTCGAGGAAAAGGGCGAGGCCGGCGAGGTGACGCTCGCATTTGATCTTTCCGGCCCGGCGCTCGACGAGGCGATTGCCGCCGTCGGTCACATTCCGTTGCCGCCCTATATCGCCGCCAAGCGGCCCGAGGACGAGCGCGACCGCGCGGATTACCAGACGATCTATGCCCGCGAGGAGGGCGCCGTCGCTGCGCCCACCGCCGGCCTGCATTTCACGCCCGGCCTGTTCGAGACGCTCGACAAAGCTGGCATTGAACGCCATTTCGTTACGCTGCATGTCGGCGCCGGCACCTTTCTGCCTGTCAAGGCCGACGATACCGACGATCACCGGATGCATCTGGAAAGCGGCACCGTCAGCGCTGAGACCGCCGCCCGGCTGAACGCCGTCAAGGCAAAGGGCGGGCGTATCGTCTGCGTCGGCACCACCTCGCTGCGGCTGATCGAGAGTGCTGCGGAAGAGAGCGGCGAGATCCGCGGCTGGAGCGGCGCCACCGGCATTTTCATCACGCCCGGCTACCGTTTCAAATCGGTCGACATGCTGATGACCAATTTTCACCTGCCGCGCTCGACGCTGTTCATGCTGGTCTCGGCCTTTGCCGGCTTTAAGACCATGCATGCGGCCTACAACCACGCCATTGCGACGGGCTACCGCTTCTACTCTTACGGCGACGCGAGCCTTCTTTTCCGGAAAGACAAATGACAGAGAACTTTCAATTCACACTTGACAAGACCGATGCCGGCGCGCGCCTCGGCGAGATTTCCATGCCGCGCGGCACGATCCGGACGCCGGCCTTCATGCCCGTCGGCACGGTGGGAACCGTCAAGGCGATGTATCTCGACCAGGTGCGCGAAACCGGTGCCGACATCATCCTCGGCAATACCTATCACCTGATGCTGCGCCCCAGCGCCGAGCGCGTCGCCCGCCTCGGCGGCCTGCACAAGCTGATCCGCTGGGAGCACCCGATCCTGACGGATTCCGGCGGCTTCCAGGTCATGTCGCTGTCCGGCCTGCGTAAGCTTGATGAGCAGGGCGTCACCTTCAAATCGCATGTCGACGGCAGCCTGCATCATATGTCGCCGGAACGCTCGATTGAAATCCAGGGGCTGCTCGGCTCCGATATCCAGATGCAACTCGACGAATGTGTGGCGCTGCCGGCCGAGCCGAAGGAGATCGAGCGCGCCATGGAAATGTCGCTGCGCTGGGCCGAGCGCTGCCAGGTCGCCTTCGGCGAACAGCCTGGAAAGGCAATGTTCGGCATCGTCCAGGGCGGCGATATTCCGGCGCTGCGCATCCGTTCGGCTGAGGCGCTGAGCCAGCTCGATCTCAAGGGCTATGCCATCGGCGGCCTTGCCGTCGGCGAGCCGCAGGACGTCATGCTGCAGATGCTGGAAACGACGCTGCCCGTGCTTCCTCTGGAGAAGCCGCGTTACCTCATGGGCGTCGGCACGCCGGACGATATGCTGAAATCTGTCGCTCGCGGCATCGACATGTTCGATTGTGTCATGCCGACCCGTTCCGGCCGCCATGGCCTGGCCTTTACCCGCCGCGGCAAGGTCAATATCCGCAATGCCCGTCATGCCGAGGATATGCGCCCGCTCGACGAACAGTCGAATTGCCCGGCCTCGCGCGACTATTCGCGCGCCTACCTGCACCATCTCGTCCGCGCCAACGAGGCGCTCGGCGGCATGCTCCTCTCCTGGCACAATCTCGCCTATTACCAGGAATTGATGCAGGGTATCCGCAAGGCGATCGCCGAAGGCCGCTTCGCCGATTTCATGGCGGAGACGCAGGAAGAATGGGCAAGAGGCGATCTTCAACCCGTTTGATCTATCTCTCGCTCTATGCGACGCCCTTTAATCAGGGAGCTGGTGTGCAGCTCCCGACATCTGCCGGCTTGACGCGGCCGGCCTGAAGATCGCTCCATTGCGGTATGGACGGATCAGGGCCACCGATCGATGCCTCAAACGCGGCGCGGTTCAGCTTGATGAGCCGTCCGCTTGCAAGGATGCTCACCATCTCTTTCTTGTTGACATAAGCGAGGCTGGCATCCAGCCGGCAGAAGAACCGCTTGCTGCCGTTCGAGACGACCCAGCCGTAGCCGCCGGACTTCCCCTTGGTGAGTTTTCCGATGGCGTAATCCCGCCGTGCAAGCATTGAAAAGGATTCCGCCTGCGCAACACCCGGCATGACGGCAAAGCCGATCGCCGCGGCGGTGACCAACCACTTGAATGAAATGAGCATTGAGTTTTCAACCCCTGGGACAGAACCACATGAGCCCGTACGTTCCAGCAGCGCCGGACACAACTTTAATCTGCAGGGATGCTTAATCCGCTAAACCGCGTCGCGATCTTTCAGGTGCGGCTGTCGCGCTCCAGCTCTTTATTTTCTCGCATGTCGTTATCGCAAAACCGCTGCCCGCTTTTGCGCGACATGCTTTAGATGCCCTTGCTGTCGGCATCCGGCATGATCTGCACGCCGTTGATCCTGTAGCTGCCGTCGGGCTGTCGAGTCATCTGGTAGATCGCCGTCCAGTCCTTGCCGTCGCGGCCTGAAATCAGCACCTCGTGGTAGATCAGCGCGCCGTTGTCGATCGAGCGGCTGCGGCCGAAGGCGTAGTTGCCGGGATGATAGACCGGCTCGTAGCTCTTTTTCACCATGGCGAAGAACAGGTTCTTGTCGGGATACATCGCCCTGATGCCGGGAGCGGCGAAGGAATAGGCGGTCTCGGCATCGTCCTTGAGGAAGGCCGTGATCTGCTCCTCGATCATCGTTCGTGTCGTGGCGATCGGATCTTCGGCAAGGGCCGAGACAGCGGGGAGGATGGACGCGGCACACAGAATGAGAACTGCGAAGAAGGCGCGCATGGGGGTCTCCGGCTCTATCGAGGAAAGGACCCCGATAGCGCAGAAGTGTAGGCCATTTCTGGCGCAAGAAAAGTGGACTTTATGACCAGCGCCGAAAGAGGGCGCTGGCATTCACCCCGCCGAAGCCGAAACCGTTGGTGATGGCATAGTCCATTGCCAGCGGCCGCGCCGTCTTGCCGACGATATCGATGCCGTCGGCATCAGGGTCGGCCTCATCAAGGTTGCGGGTCGGCGGCGCGATTTGGTCGCGCAGCGCCAGGATGGTGAAGATCGCTTCCAGCCCGCCGGCGGCCCCGAGCAGATGGCCGGTGGCCGATTTTGTCGCACTGACGGCAATGTCGCCATTGCGGCCGAAGACCGTGGCGATCGCCGCGATCTCGCCCCGGTCACCGACCGGTGTCGAGGTCGCATGCGCGTTGAGGTGCTTGACCTCCGAAGCCGGGATCTTCGCCTGCTTGAGCGCTGCCTCCATCGCCCGGCGCGCGCCGTCGCCGTCTTCGGGGCCTGAGGTCATGTGGTAGGCGTCCGCCGCCGTGCCGTAACCGACGAGTTCGGCGAGCGGTGTGGCGCCGCGGGCAAGCGCGTGTTCGAGTGTTTCGATGACCAGGATGCCGGCGCCTTCGCCCATGACGAAACCGTCACGCGCCGTGTCGAAGGGCCGCGACGCCAGCTCCGGGGTGTCGTTGAAACCGGTGGAAAGCGCGCGAGCGGCGGCAAAGCCGCCGAGGCTTACCTTGTCGATACAGGCCTCGGCACCGCCGCAGATTGCCACATCCGCTTCGCCGGAGCGGATCAGCCGCGCAGCATCGCCGATCGCCTGGACGCTGGCCGCACATGCCGTCACCGGAGCGCCGAGCGGCCCCTTGAAGCGGTAGCGGATGCTGACTTGGCCGGCAGCGAGGTTTACGAGGAAGGAGGGCACGGTGAAGGGGGACAGCCGCCGCACGCCGCGCGTCTCGCCGATCCGCACCGCTTCGGCGATCGCCGGGAAGCCGCCGACGCCCGAGGCGATGATCGTTGCGGTGCGTTCGCGTTTCGCTTCGTCGGTCGGCATCCAGCCGGCCTGCTTCACCGCTTCCTCCGTCGCCGCCATGGCGAACTGGATGAAGCGGTCCATCTTCTTCTGGTCCTTGGGGGTGATGTAACGGTCGGGATCGAAACCGCTCTCTGCATCCTCGGCGCTGCCGGGAACGATGCCGCCGACCTTGGCCGGGAGTTCGCCGACGACACCGTCCGAAAGCACCCTCAGCCCCGAACCGCCGTCAAGAAGCCGCTTCCAGGCGAGCTCGACGCCGGTGCCGAGTGGTGACACAAGTCCCATGCCGGTGACAACGATGCGATCCATGATATTTTCCTCTTTATGCGTCGATGCCGAGATACCAGGCGCGCATGCGGGCGATCCGCTTGTGCACCTCGTCATCGGCTGCGGGGCCTGCAAGCAGGCTGGTGTTTTCGGGTGTCACTTGTTCGCCGGTCCGTGTGTCGACCAGCAGCGTCTCGCGCGCTTTGCCGGAGGCGGCATCGCCAAGCAGATAGGCAAGGTCTTCCTCTGGGATGTGCCGGCTTCCCCAGGAAAATAGGGACATCAGCACCGGAAAGAAATCGCGGCCCTTGTCCGTCAGCCGGTATTCGTAGCGGGCAGGGCGCTGATGGTAGAGCCGCCGTTCGAACAGTCCCTGATCCGTTAGGTGTTTCAGCCGCCGCGTCAGGATGTTCGGCGCCACACCGAGGCTCTTCTGGAAATCGTCGAAGCGCGACAGCCCCTGAAAGGCGTCGCGCAGGATGAGGATGCTCCACCAGTCGCCGACGCTGTCGAGCGCGCGCGCCGCCGGGCATTTGAATTGGCTGAAGCTCGTCCGCTGCATGGATCACGTCACTACAGTAGTAACTATCATCATGCAAGTTACTACATCAGCTGTCGCCGTCGAAAATCCGGGCGAGCAGGAGGCCGGTGACAAGCATGCCGGCCGCGAGGAAGATCGTATCGCCCGGCGTGCCGATATAGAGTGGCCCGATATTGGCAAACAGCAGGAAGGCAATGAGAAAATTCGCCCAGCCCCAGACGACATTCGTCGTCGGCGAACTGAACTGCGCCCGCGGTCCGAACGGAATGCGGAAACGCCGGCCGCTGACGCCGTTGACGAAATGCGGGATGCCGTTTGTCAGAAATGCCGCGGCGATGAAATGGGCGATATAGGCGATCCAGGGCAAAGGCTTCTCCGGTGCTGCGAGTTGCGTCAACGGAGGAATGTGGCCGGGAATATCACGCCGGCAAGGGGTGCCCGGAAACGCGCATGTGCGCTCGCACGCCGTCAGAAGACGACTGGCCGGCCGCATCAGACAAGCCCGAAATCTTTGAAGTGAAGCGCCGCAGAATTGTCGAGATCCGCAACATGGACTGCCGCACCCGCCGCACTTCCATCCGCGTCATAGAAGAGTCTGCCGCTGGCCTGATCGTAGATCAGCTTGTCATCCGCCTCGAGCGCTCTCGTTCCCTGCACGAAATTCTCATCCGAAAATCGAGATAGGCTGAGCGCGGCGAAAATCGAATGGTCGAGCAGCAGCTTGTCGCCCGCCGCGGAGGAGAAATCCGTAATCTTGTCAACGCTGACATTATCGGGCTTCACATCGAAGACGAAGCTATCGCCTCCACCGCCGCCGGTCAGCGTGTCTGCGCCGGCTTTGCCGATCAGCTTGTCGTTACCGAGCCCGCCGGTAAGCTGGTCGGCGCCTTTGCCGCCATTGATCGTGTTGCTGCCGTCGTTGCCGGTGAGAACGTTGGCGGTGTTGTTGCCTGTCGCGCTGAGATTGGCCGTTCCGGTCAAGGCGAGATTCTCGATCGTACCGGCCGCGTGCTTCACATCGGCCAGGCTAAAGGAGGTCGAAGCCTTGACGGTGTCCTTGCCGGATGCCCCTGTTTCATCGACAAAATCGCCCGCATTGTCGACCACATAAGTATCGTTGCCGGCATGGCCCGACATATGGTCGGCGCCAGTGCTGCCATCAAGGATATTGTTGCCGGAATTGCCGACGAGAGCGTTTGCCAGGCCATTGCCGGTGCCGTTCAGATTGGCGGTGCCGGTCAGCGTCAGGTTCTCGACGTTGCCGATCGTATGCGTCGTATCCTTGAGGCTGAAGCTGATCGACGACATGACCGTATCGGTTCCGCCGCCTCGGCTTTCGTCGACGATTTGAGTGGGGCTGCTCACGGTGAATATGTCGTTGCCCCTGCCGCCATAGATATGGCTGGCGGCCGTTGGCGGCGTGCTGGCGCTGCCGCCGCCGATGTCGATGATAACCGGATGGTCGACGACATCCACTGTCAGCGACGACACATTGCTGAGGCTTTTGATCGCCGTCGTCCCGCTCACCGGGTCGAAAACCTTCACGGAGCCGAACGAGGCCCCGAGATTGACCTTGACGCCCGTCGTCGCGGCCTGAATGGCCGTGTCGGTGGACTGGTTCCAGATGTCGGGCTCGTTCCAGATAATGATCTGGTAGCTGCCGTCCGATTTTTCGGTGAGCAAGCTGTGGGCCGAAGACGGCATGCCGTCGATCGAATAATTGAGGGCCCCTGCGCTGAAGCTCGCCTTTGCCGCGCCGTCGTCCGCCAGTATTTCAGTGAGATTGTGGATCGCCGTTGCCGCCGGCTTGGCTGAATAGTCGAGATGAAAAAGCCCGAAATGCTTCTCCTGGTTGGCGCCCTGCGGATCGGAATAGGCGTCCAGCAGCTCGTAGATGAATGTCTGCTTCGATCCGAGTGCTGCGCCGTCCATCAGCGTGTTGAGCACCAGCTTTGCCTGCGTCGCTTCACTGACGCCTTCCCAGCCGCCATTGGTGTCGGCGGTGAGGGAGGTGTGGTAACCGGTCTCGGTGATTGCCAGCGGCTTGCCCGGATCGGCAGCGCGCTGAACGCCGGCTTCGCGGGAAAGCCACGAGAATGGCTGGTCGCCATCCTTCGCATAGGTATGGATCGTCGTGTAGTCGGAGGCGGATGCGACCGTATATCCGGTAAAGCCGAGAACCGGGATGTTTTTCAGCAAGGGATCGGCGTTGACGGCGGCAGACAGGTCCTTTTGATAGGCGACCGCGGCTGCCTGGCCGCTAAGACCGTGATAGCTGACCGGCCAGTTATTGACTTCGTTCGGCCCCTCGATGCCGACGACCGACCCCGGATGGGCCTGCACGAAAGTATGCAGCCGCTGGGCGAGCGTGGTGGGGTCCACTTCCCGCTGGGCGCTGAAGACGAACTGCACGCCGGCTTCGGCAGCATCGCCGAGATGGGTTTGACCGTTAGGATCGGAAGCGGAGTTGGGGGCGTGATCGCGGACCGCATCAAGGCCAAGATAGTCTAAAACTTTGACAACTTCTCCGACATTGGAATATTTTCCGTCGGTGTAGTCGATATGCGTATCAATTCCAAAGGATTGAATAATATCGTTTATTCTAACGGCTTGAGCCATAAGTTTTTCTCCCAGTTGTAGAGGGAATCTGCGATGGGAATATATCCCCATTTCTGCTGCCGATTCGATTTAATACACGAGGAGGGGCCGTGCAGTATTGCCCGTTAACCATGATATATTGTCTTGAATGTGGCTCGTGCTGGATCGCCTTGAATGCCGAATCGGTGCTTGCATTTTGCATTCAGCCTGCCGATCACTGCTCAAGTGAGACAGCCGCATAAGCGGAGTCCGGCGAAATCCGATACCTCTGGAGGATCCGATGACCGTCAATGTGCAATTCCGGTTTCGCAGCGGCCTGCCGTCGATGGCGTTTGACAATGTCCGTCTCCGCGGCAGTTGGGACGAGCATGGCCGCCCCGCGAATGATTGGACATCGGTTCCTATGCAGGGCTCGCGTGACGAGGATGGATATGATGTCTTTGTCGCCAGGATTTCCTTTCCCGATGCCGAGATAGGCACGAATTTTCGATGGGGCATCGAGCTCGATCGGCCGGGCATGCCGGATCTATGGGCAATCACCGCCGAATTGGACGACGAGGCCTCGTCGGGTCGCGAACGTTCCTTCGATCTCCACCAGGAGATGGCGCCGCAGACCTATCACCTGACATGGATCGGCCGTCTGGGGGCGAACCGGGTTGAGAGGCGTGACGGTGTCGCCGGCATTCGCTTCTCGGTCTGGGCGCCGAACGCTCGGGAGGTCTCGCTTGTCCTCGCTGATCCCGCCATCGGCTACGTCGCCGACGACGGCACCGGAGCGCTCGGGACCATCGGCATGCGAAGGACCGGCGAGGGGATCTGGTCGGTTGAAACCGGCGACGATGGCCGCCTTACCGATTTCGACGGCATGGTCGGCACGCCGTATATGTATCGCGTCACCAAGGATGATGGATCGCTCGCCTACCGGACCGACATCTGGTCGCTGATGCAGATCGGTGCGGGAGATTTCGATCCGGATGGCGCGGCCTATCACGGATCGCCGGCTGGTTTGGACGGACCGCAGAGCTGCTCGGTCGTCTGCGACCCGAAGTGGGTGACGCTGCCGTCCGGGCAGGAGCTTGCCGCCGAGGCGTTCTGGGCTGACGAATTCGTGGCCGGCCGCAAACTTCCTGAGCGGCTCGAGGATCTGGTGATCTATGAATTGCATGTCGGCGCGCTCGGTTTCGGCAAGCCAGCGCCGGGAACGCTGGATGATGCGATCGCCTTCGTCGCGCATCTTTCCGCGCTCGGCGTCAACGCCGTGGAACTGCTGCCGATCGCCGAATTCGAGACGCGGGCCAACTGGGGTTACGGCACGTCGCATTTCTTTGCCGCCGATCAGGGGACCGGCGGCACCGACCGGCTGAAGTTATTCGTCAAGGCCTGCCACCAGCAGGGCATCGCCGTCATTCTGGACGTTTGTTACAACCACTTCGATCCGGATGGCGAGCGGGCGCAATGGGCCTATGATTCCAACGACCCCACCCGCAATATCTACTATTGGTACGAGGGACGCCCCGGCGATTACGCCGATCCGACGGGCGGCTATATCGACAACATCTCGACGGGATGGGCGCCTGCCTTCGATGAGGAGGCCGTGCGCCAGCTTTTCATCTCCAGCGCGGCATTTCTCGTCTCCGTCTGCCATATCGATGGTTTCCGGCTCGATCAGACCAGTTCGATCCATCAATATCCGGTGCTGCATGCCGACGGCCGGCGCGCCGATCGGGCCGCTGCGTCAGGCGCGAAATTCCTGAAGCAGTGGAGCCGCACGATGCGGCTGATCAAGCCCGAGGTTTTCCTGACGGCCGAGGATTATTCGGACTGGTCGGCGATGACGGAGCCGAGCCTGACCGGCGACGGGCTCGGCTTCGACGCGACCTGGTACGGCGATTTTCATCACAACCTCGTCGAATATCACGGCGGCGCTCAGGCGCAGCTTTTGAAGAATGCCGGTTTTGGCGACAAGCGGGCGCTGACCATGTCGTCCCTTGCCGGCGCCTTGCAGGCGAGCGCGCGATCCAAGGTGGTCTACAACCAATCGCACGACGATTGCGGCAATCGCGAGGGGTCGGCAAGAACCGCAGTCATCGCGGTCAATTTCGCACCGATCGTCGGCGAGACCAGGGCTTGGGCGGAGGCGAGATCCAGGTTCGCGGCGGCGATGACGCTGCTATCGGCCGGCACGCCGATGTTTTTCATGGGCGAGGAAATCGGCGCCCAGAAGCCCTATCGTTACAGTGATTTCCTGGAGAACCGCGAGAATATCCTCGGCGAGGCTTCGGGCAACGGGGCGGGGATGATCAGCTGTTATCGCGATCTGATCGCGCTCAGCATCCACCAAGATGCCATTCGTTCTCGCAACATCGCCGTTCCCTATGTCCATGACGAGGATCGGGTGATCGCATTTCATCGATGGAACGACGGCCAGGATTTCCTCGTGGTGGGATCGCTGAACGACGCTCCCTTCGAACGTGGCTATCGGCTGCGCAGCGAGCGTTTAGGAGATGACCTCTGGGAAGAGGTCTTCAACACCGATGCCCAGACATATGGCGGCTGGAATGTCGGCAACGGCGGCAGAAAGATCAGAGCCACGGCGGGAACGCTCGATGCCGTGCTGCCTGCGTCAGGTGTCCTGGTGTTTCGCAGGCTGTAACGCGTCACGCTTTTCCAAGGCAGAAGGTAATGGCGGGCGGCCCTCAGGCAAACCCGACCGGCAGGTTGTCCAGTTTTCTGCCGGCACCATAGTCGCGCTCATGCTGCGACCGGCGGCGGCCGTTGTGGCGAGCGGACAGATCGATCCGGTTTTCAGCAAAGATGCCATCGGCATAAGTGCCGGTGTCATGGCAATCGGTGTCGATTTGGGGGGCAAGGATTTTCAGGATCATCGAGGTTCCTCTACGGCGCACCACCAACACTCGGAAAGGCCGGTTCGTTCCCTTTATAAACTCTGAATTATTAATAAATTAACCATAAGGGCCGGGGTCGGTGCTGCCTTTAGTCGGGTCGTTCTCGCTGGATGACGTTCAATGGGCGACTGATGACGAGGACCTCGGCAGCAGCATGTCCTCGCCCGTCCGGATCAGCCGTGCCGTGCGCGCCATCACCTCGAGCCCCGCCTCGGTCTCGGCAATCTCGGGTGCCATTTTGTCTAGCCCATCGGCCACCTGAAACAGCATCGGCAACATATCACCCCGTCCGACCGCTTCGGCCGATCTGGCGAGCTTGCGCAACGCCTGCGAATATCGCGATATCAAGGCGAGCTTCTGGTCTGCGGGAATGTTGGAGAACGAATGTTTTTCTTGCGGCGACAGTGTTGACTTCGACATGGACGCGGACCTTTTGGACGTCAATGAACGCGCATCCGCCATTCTTTGTTCCAGCGCGGATGCTGTGCGAGGATCGGTCGCTGCCTTGTCTCGAAGTGGCGTGGAACTCACCGACCGTGATTGCCGTTGATATCGATGAACACGGGAGGTTTCCATGCAGTTGATCGATACACGAGTGACACAGGCCGGTGACGTCTTCACCGTCGAATTCTTGGGCGAAGGAGGAGAATCGATCTCCGTCAAGATCGACAACTCTCATGGCGAGCTCGACGACTCCACAGCCGTCGACCACGCCAAGGTGATGATGGTCCAGCTGACCAGCTTTGCTGCCGGGGAAGCGGATGGCAGCATCAACCGTTACGATGCCTTGAGCAACGGAAATTTCGACGAAGGCAGCAGGGGCCTGATCGGCCAGCCGAGCGCACGTTCGACCCATGACAGTAAGGTGCTGGAGGAAGAACTCAATGAAGGTCTTGAGGATAGCTTTCCGGCAAGCGACCCTGTCTCGGCCACGGTGTCGTCCATTCCTGCCAACGCGCGACGGCACTGAACTCATGCGTTTCCAGTTCCAAATGCAGGCGAAGGCTGCCCGCTCCAGCGGGCAGCCTTCTTCTTGCATGACAGATGGATGTCAAAACTGAGAAACAGCTGAAAACCGGCGGTGTCTGATTGACATGCGAGCCTTCTAGAGAGGGCACGAGAAGGAAGCACGCACCACGCGCTTCCCAGGTCTCGGAGACGCGCCGATGAAAATCATTCAGATCACCGACACCCATTTCAGTCCCAATAAGCCGCATTTCAACGGCAACTGGGCGCCGCTTCTGACCTGGATCGAAGCGACCGGCGCCGACTTGATCGTTCATACCGGCGATCTCACGGTCGACGGTGCCGACAAGGACGAGGACATCACCTTCTCGATGGATCTGATGCGCCAGGTGTCGATCCCAATGCTGATCGTCCCCGGCAATCACGATGTCGGCCACCTCAAGGGATCCGACCAGGCGGTCGATGCCGAGCGGCTGTCGCGCTGGCGCAGCCTTGCCGGTCCCGACCGCTGGCTGGAGGATGCGGCCGGCTGGCGTTTCATCGGATTGAATTCGCTGCTTCTCGGTCATGAGGATGACGAGGAGGAAGCCCAGTTCGAATGGCTCGACCAGGCGCTTTCCGACAGCGCGGGGCGGCGTGTGGCGCTTTTCGCCCACAAGCCGCTGTTCGTCGATGCGCCTGACGAAGGCGATACCGGATATTGGAGCGTTCACCCCGCTCAGCGCCGGCGGCTCTACGATATGATCTCAGCCCATGACGTGGCCCTGTTTGCCAGCGGCCACCTTCACTGGGCCTGGCAGGGCCGCTTCGACAATACCCAACTGACCTGGGGTCCGTCGGCCGCCTTCATCATCGACAAGATGGAGCGGGAGATGCCGGGCGAGCGTCTGATCGGCGCCGTCGTCCACGAATTCGATGCCGATGTCGAAAGCACTATCGTCGCCGTTCCCGGCATGACCGCTTATGTACTCGACGAGGTCGTGCACGAGGTCTATCCGCAGGCGGTCAGAGAGCGGGAACCCGTCGAATGAGCGCGCTCTCGATTCGCGGCATCACCAAGGCTTTCGGCGACAACCAGATCCTCGATGGCGTCAGCCTCGACGTCGAGGCCGGCGAATTCATCGCGCTGGTCGGCCCCTCCGGCTGCGGCAAGAGCACGCTCTTGCGCATTCTTGCCGGCCTGGACCATGCCGACCGCGGTGAGATCCTGATCCGCGGACGGGACATGTCCGGTGTGGCGGCCGCCGACCGCAACATCGCCATGGTCTTTCAGTCCTACGCGCTCTATCCGCACCTGACGGCCTCGCAAAACATTGCGGTGCCGCTGGCAATGCGCCGGTTGTCGAGAGTAGAGCGGCTGCCTTTCGTGGGATCGCTGATTCCAGGTCAGCGCGCTACCCGCGCGGCGATCGCCCGCGACGTCAGGGAGATGGCGACATCGCTGAAGATCGACCATCTGCTCGATCGCAAGCCCGGCCAGATGTCGGGCGGCCAGCGTCAGCGCGTGGCGCTCGCTCGCGCCATGGTGCGCCAGCCAAGCATCTTCCTGATGGACGAGCCGCTGTCCAACCTCGACGCCAACCTGCGCGTCCATGCCCGCGGCGAGATCGTCGACCTGCATCGGCGCGCCGGCGTGCCGACCCTCTATGTCACCCATGACCAGGCAGAAGCGCTGTCGATGGCAGACCGCGTCGCCGTGATGATGGGCGGCAAATTGCTGCAGATCGCCAGCCCTGAGGTCATCTACGACGATCCCGCCCATATCGAGGTCGCCCGCTTCATCGGCCAGCCGCGCATCAATCTGCTTCCGGCTGCGGCCGAAGGCGGCACCATTGCTTTCGGCGGCTTGCGCCTGACACTTGAAAATGCACCAGACAGGAAGGTGCCGGTCACGCTCGCCATTCGTCCCGAATTCGTCTTTCTGTCCAAGAACCGGCATGACGGCCTTGCCGCCCATGTCGAACGCGTCGAGTTCCTGGGCTCCGAGGTCATACTCCATTGCCGGCTTGATGCGGTCGGCGAGACTGTCGTTGCCAAGGTTCAACCATCCGAAGCCTCGGGCCTTACGGCAGACGATGCGGTGGGGCTTCGATTGTCGCCGGGCCGCACGCTGATCTTTGCCGAGGACGGCAGCCGGCTGGCCGGCAGCGTTGCAACAGGTGATGCCGGGCTCGGCAACGCCGATGCCGGGCTCGCGATGGGCGATGCCCCGCGGGAGAGGGCGCATGGCTAGCGTTGTTTCCATGGCCGCTCCGCACGATTCTGCTGTTGCGCATCGGCGTAGCGAGGCCCGCATCGCCTGGATGCTGGTGCTGCCGGCAATGATCCTGCTTTTTCTCTTCGTGCTTTTGCCGGTTGCTTCAGTCATCATGCTCGGCTTTACCGATTTCGAACTCGGCTACGGCAAGTTCCGTTTCGTCGGCTTCGAGAATTATGCCCATCTGATCACCGACCGGACGTTTCGCAAATCGCTATGGAATACGACGGTCTATACGGCGATTGTCGCACCGGCCTCGATCTTTCTCGGTCTCGGCATCGCCATGCTGATCGAGAGCGAAACCGCGGCCCGCAGCTTTTTCCGCACTGCCTATTTCCTGCCCGTCGCCTCGCTGATCGTCGCCATGGCGACCGTCTGGCAATATATGTTCCATCCGACGATCGGCCCACTGAACGCGCTGCTGGCGCTTGTCGGGCTTCCCGGCCCGAACTGGCTGGGCAGCTCCGGCACGGTACTTTACAGCCTCTCGATCATCGGCGTCTGGCAATCGGCTGGCTTCAACATGGTGCTGTTCCTGGCCGGGCTGACGGCGATCCCGCGCGAGCTTTACGCGGCCGCCGAAGTGGACGGCGCCAAATCTTCGCTCGACCGCTTCCTGCTGGTCACCTGGCCGATGCTCGGTCCGACGACGCTCTTCGTCATCACCATCAGCATCACCAATGCGGTCAAGGTCTTCGAGACGGTGAAGACGCTGACCGAGGGCGGTCCGAACAAGACGTCTGAAGTGCTGCTCTTCACGATCTACCAGGAGGGCTTCGTCTATCTGCGCGTCGGTTATGCCTCGGCGATGACGGTGGTGTTTCTGCTGATCCTGGTGGTGCTGATGTTCCTGCAGTACCGCCTTCTCGATCGCCGGGTACATTACACATGATGACCAGCGCTTTTTCCCTAGGCAGGATCATCCGCCTGAGCCTGCTTTCCCTAGGGGCGATCATCTTCCTGTCGCCTTACATCTTCATGATCTCCGCGGCCGGCAAGACGCAGAGCGATATCTTCACCTCATCGCTGTCGCTGATCCCGGCGCATCTCGCCTATGTCGAGAATTTCGCCAAGGCTTTGAGCCGGGTGCCGATGGGGCGGCTCCTGTGGAACGGCGTCGTCGTCTGCGGGCTGATCTTCTTCTTTCAGGTGCTGGTGGCGATCCCCTGCGCCTACGCCATGGCCAAACTTCGCTTCGGCGCCGCCCGCGCCATGATGGTGCTGGTCATGCTCGGCCTTCTCGTGCCGATCCATGCGACCGCGCTGCCGCTCTATGTCGCCTTCGACCGTGCCTCGCTGCTCAACAGCTATGCCGCTCTGGTCGCGCCCTTCACCATTTCGGTCTTCGCGATCTTCATGTTCCTGCAGTTCTTTCGCGCCATGCCGGACGATCTCATCCATGCCGCCCGTCTCGACGGCATGTCGGAGGTCGGCATCGTCGCCCGCGTCATCGTGCCGAATGCCTGGCCGGCGGTCACCGCCTTTGCCATCTTCTCGGTCGTCGCCCATTGGAACGACCTTTACTGGCCGCTGATCGTCATCAGCAAGCAGGACTATGCCACGCCGCCGCTCGGCCTGATGTATTTCCGCGCCGCCGAGGCCGGCGACGACTACGGCGCGCTGATGGCGGCGACCCTCATCATTACCCTTCCCCTCGTTGTCGCCTTCCTGCTCGCGCAGAAGCGGTTCGTCGAGGGCATCACCATGACCGGTCTCAAAGGCTGACCGGTTTCAACGTAAGGAGAACGAGCGATGAAACATATCACCCAGCTGCTCGCCGCAGCGGCCGTCTCGATGGCAATCGCGCTTCCCGCGCAGGCCGAGACGACGCTGACGGTCCATTACCCGATGCCGGGTTTCTTCAAGGACGTGATGGACACGATCTCGAAGAAGTTCATGGCTGAGAACCCCGATATCAAGATCCAGTTCGCCAGCCCCTCGGCAACCTATGAAGAAGGCATCCAGACGATCCTTCGCCAGGTCGGCACCAGCGAAATGCCCGACATTACCTTCATCGGCCTGAACCGCCTGCGCATGCTCGACGAACGCGACGTCGCCGTCGACCTCGGCCCGCTCGTCCGGAAGGACGGCAACATGGCCGAACAGGGCTTTTCCGACACGATCCTCAAGCTCGCCCAGGTCAAGGGCAAGCAAGTGGGCCTTGCTTTCGCGACCTCCAATCCGATCATGTATTACAACGCCGATCTCGTGAAGGCGGCTGGCGGCGATCCCGAAAATCCGCCGAAGACCTGGGATGAGGTCATCGCCCTTGGCGGCAAGATCAAGGCGCTCGGCAATGGCGTCGACGGCATCGATTTCCGCTGGCAGGGTGACGACTGGATGTTTTCGGCGCTGCTCTTCGGCGCCGGCGGCAGGATGCTGAGCGACGACGAAGGCAAGGTTGCCTTCAACGGTGCCGAAGGTCAGAAGGCCGTCGAGGTCCTGCATCGCCTGGTCACCGAAGGCGGCATGCCCGTTTTCACCAAACCCGCCGGCGAGCAGGCTTTCGCAGCCGGCAAGGTCGGTTTCGAATTCCAGACGACCGGCGCTCTGCGCAACACGATCAAGAATGTCGGCAGCAAGTTCGATCTGCGCACGGCCAAGATTCCGCTGATCGACCCGGTGAACGGCCATCTGCCGACGGGCGGCAACGCCGTTGTCATCTTGACGCATGATGCTGCCAAGCAGGATGCCGCCTGGAAATTCGCCAAATTCGCCGCCGGCCCTTATGGCGCCTCCGTCGTCGTGCCCGGCACCGGTTACGTTCCGAACAACGAGCTTGCCGCCAAGTCGCCCGAATACCTCGGCGACTTCTACAAGCAGAACCCGCTGTTCCAGGCAGGCCTCAGCCAGATGCCGGTGATGATCCCCTGGTATGCCTTCCCCGGTTCGAACGGCGTCAAGGTCACGCAGACGATCGTCGACAACCTCTCGCGCATCGTCGACCAGTCGGCCGAGCCGAAGGCAGCGCTTGACGACGCAGCCGCCGATGTCGAAGGCATGCTGCCGCGCAGCTGATTGGTTCCTTAGAAGCAATAAAGCAGGCCGCCACGCCGAGCGCTTGGCGGCCTTCGTGTTTCGCACGCTTCAGATGGCGCGCACCGTGCCGCCGCAGCGAAGGGTATAGGCGATATCGAGATGGCGGGCAGGGGCGGCATTCTCCGCCATGTCGAGAAGCAGCGAGGCGGCCGTTGCTCCCATGCTGGCATCCGGCATTTCAATCGTCGTCAGCGGCGGATCGATCAGCCGGCCGATGGCGATGCCGTCGAAGCCGGCGACCGAAACATCCCCGGGCACCGAGAGCCCCTCACGCTTCAGCGCGCCGATGACGCCGAGCGCCAGAAGGTCGTTGGAGGCGATGATCGCCGTCGGAGAAGGCGAGGCCATCGCGACACCGAGATCGAGCTGGTCATAGCCGCCGACGAAGGGGATCTGCATGGCATCGCGCGGTGTCAGCCCATTCTCGGCCATGGCGTCGAGATAACCCTGGTAGCGAAGGCGCGCGCGGTCGGAGGCGGCGAAATTGCCGGAGAGAAACAGAATGCGGCGATGGCCCATGCCGATCAGGAAGGTCGCGATCTCGCGGCCCGCGCCGCGATTGTCGGCGGTGACGGCCGCCGGAAACTGCGCCGTCGGCAGGTTGTTGAGCAGCACGGTCGGCGGCAGCCTGGCAAGCAGCGCCTCGCTGGTCGACGGATCGCAGACGGTGAGGATCAGCCCGGTCGGCCGGTCGTTCAGCAGTGCTGCGACGGCATCGGCCTCGCGCGCCGGGTCGTAATTCGACTGGGCGATCAACACGCCATGGCCGGCAACCAGCATGCGGTTCTGGATGCTCGACAGCGACGAGGCAAAGACCGGATTGGTGATGCTCGGAATCAGCACGCCGACCACCGGCCTGCGCCCAATCCGCCCGACGGACAGGCCGGCCGGGCGGTAGCCGAGTTCCGCCGCGGCGCGGCGCACCTTGCGCACCATCAGGTCGCTGGCCGGTCCGTTGCGGTTGAGTACCCGGCTTGCCGTCGCCAGCGAGCATCCCGCCCTGAACGCGACCTGCTCCAATGTCGCCATCGAAAACGCCTCCTGGTGACAGATAAGGCGCAATCCCTTAGGAGACTTCGATGACATTGGTCTGACACAGGCGGCTAATTCGAGTTTTCACTTCTTATCCAATCACACACATGGAAGTTGAAGCGAAATGCAACCTGTGGAATAGTCAGATCAACGCTTCCCATCTCTTAATGCTTATCTCCTGGACAAGAATGTCTCACAAAATGGAATGCGCCGCCGCCTGGCGGTTTCTCGCGACCGTCTCCCTTGTCGCAAACTTCGCCTCGCCGGCCTATGCGGACACCCTGTCCGCGTCCTGGCCACAGACGCAAAGCGATCTCCAGGCCGATTCCGACGTCCATTTCGGCACGCTCGCCAACGGTATGCGGTTTGCGATCATGCGCAATGCCACACCGCCCGGACAGGCCGCAATCCGCTTTCGCATTGGCGCCGGCTCGCTTGAGGAAAACGACAACCAGCAGGGCCTTGCGCATGTTCTGGAGCACATGGCTTTCAAGGGTTCGACGCATGTCGCCGAAGGGGAGATCATCCGTATCCTGCAGCGCAAGGGCTTGGCCTTTGGACCGGACACCAACGCCCATACCTCTTATGATGAGACTGTCTATGCGCTCGATCTTCCCGAGGTCGATGCCGACACGGTTTCGACGGGCCTGATGCTGATGCGAGAGACGGCAAGCGAGCTGACCCTCGATGCCGGCGCCTTTGATCGCGAGCGCGGCGTCATCCTGTCGGAGGAACGGCTGCGCGATACGCCGCAGTATCGCGCCGGGCTCGGAATCATGAATTCGTTGCTCGCTGGCCAGCGCGCGACCATGCGCGCGCCGATCGGCAAAGCTGACATTATCAGCAATGCGCCGGTGGACCTCGTTCGCGATTATTACCGGGCCAACTACCGGCCGGATCGGGCAACGCTGATGGTGGTGGGCGATATCGACCCCGCCGCCATGGAAATCGAAATCCGGCAGCGCTTCGGCGACTGGAAGGGCGTGGGTCCGACGCCTGCTAAACCGGATCTCGGCACACTGGAGACGAAAGGCGAAAGCACCGGCGTCCTCGTCGTTCCCGGCGGCATGACTAGCGTACAGATCGCCTGGACGCGTCCTTACGACGCCACGGCGGACACCTTCGCCAAGCGCCGCACCGAGCTTGTCGAAGATCTCGGCCTGATGGTGCTCAAACGTCGGGTGAGCACCATCGCCAGCAAGGCGGATGCCCCTTTCATCAGCGCGGGCGTCGGCTCCCAGGATCTCCTCGATTCCGCGCATGTCGTGCTGATCTCGGCAAATTCCGAGCCGGACAAATGGCAGGCAGCCCTCACGGCCATTGACCAGGAACAGCGTCGCATCGAAGAGTTCGGCGTTGCGCAGGCTGAGATCGATCGCGAAATCCTCGAATATCGCTCGGCCCTCCAGGCTGCCGTGGCCGGAGCCGAGACGCGCACGACCACCGACATTGCTTCCACACTGGCCAGCAGCGTCGATGATAATCAGGTCTTCACGTCGCCTGCCCAGGATCTCTCACTGTTCGAAACGATGACGAACGGCGTCACGGCGGCCGAGGTCAATCAGGCCCTGCAACTTGCTTTCACAGGCAACGGTCCGCAGGTCGTGCTGCAGGCAGCCCAATCACCGCAGGCCGGCGCCGATGCGGTACGCCAAGCCTATGACGCTTCAAAGGCTATTGCCGTCTCGGCGCCAGCCAGTGTCGCTGACGTCGCCTGGCCCTACACCCATTTCGGCGAACCCGGGGCTGTGGTCGAACGCCGCGCCGTCGATGATCTCGGCTTGACCATGGTGCGCTTTTCCAATGGCGTACGGCTTACCGTCAAGCCGACCAAGCTGCGCGCCAACGAAGTGCTGGTGCGCGAAGATATCGGCCGCGGCCGACTGGATCTACCGCACGACCGTCCCGCCCCGATCTGGGCATCCCCGGCCGTCGCGCTGTCCGGCGTGAGGGCCATGGATTACCAGGATGTACAGAAAGCGCTGACGGCCAACATCGTCGGCATCGACTTCTCGGTCGGCGACAGCTCCTTCCAGTTCGACGGTCGTACACGGACTGAAGATCTTGTGACGCAATTGCAGCTGATGACGGCATATACCTCTGATCCCGCGTACCGCCCCGAGGCGTTCAAGCGTGTGCAGCAGGCCTATTTGAGCGGCCTCGATCAGTATCAGGCGACCCCCGGCGGCGTCGTCAGCCGTGATTTCGCAGGTCTCGTGCATTCCGGCGATCCGCGCTGGACCTTCCCCGATCGCGCTGAGTTGTCCGCCGCCAAGCCAGGCGATTTCGAGGCGGTGTTCCGGCCTATGGTTTCCAGCGGCCCGATCGATATCACCATCGTCGGCGACGTTACGGTGGACGACGCAATCCGGCTGACAGCTGAAACCTTCGGTGCTTTGCCGCCGCGCCCGGAGGCGGGGCCGAGCAATGCTCGGGGCGACGTGCGGTTTCCGGCGGCAAACGAGAAACCCGTTTTGCTGACCCATAGCGGCAGGGCAGACAACGCCGCCGCCGCCGTAGGGGCTCCGATCGGCGATTTGCTCTCCGATCTGCCGCGGTCCTTCACCGCCAATATTGCCACCCAGATTTTCCAAAACAGGCTGATCGACCGGTTTCGTATTACAGAAGGCGCAAGCTACGCCGTGGAGGGCGACGCTAATCTGTCAAGGGAAGTCCCCGGCTATGGCTACGCATTTTTCTATGTCGAGACGGCCCCGGCAAAGATTGCGCGCTTCTATGCTCTTGTCGACGAGATCGCCAACGACCTGCGGGCGCATGATGTCTCTCCGGACGAGTTCGCGCGTGCACGGGAACCCATTATCGAGACACTGAAGCATCAGCGGCAGAGCAACGAATATTGGATCGAATATCTGCGCGGCGCTCAGACGGATG
This sequence comes from Rhizobium sp. NZLR11, assembly GCF_019685115.1. Classification (NCBI taxonomy): domain Bacteria; kingdom Pseudomonadati; phylum Pseudomonadota; class Alphaproteobacteria; order Hyphomicrobiales; family Rhizobiaceae; genus Rhizobium; species Rhizobium sp. NZLR11. The sequence goes on from NZ_JABDWD010000013.1 coordinate 115,560, forward strand.
CGCGTCGTTTAGATCGGATACGCGACAATCTCAGCGGCTACGACAAGGTCACCGCCGGCGATATCCGCGAATTTGCCAAGACCTATTTCAGCCCGGAAAAATTCTGGAAATTCGAAGTGCTGCCGGCTGCGGTCCGATAGGCGCTTCGAAGCCCCGCCGGCGCATCTCGTCTCGGATGGGACCGGAGCCCGGCGCGAGACATCGTCCCGCGCAGCCGTGCGGAAAAGAGGTGCGTCGTGCACTCGCTCATGAGCGGCGTTTGACCACGCGCATATTCATCTCCGCGCGAAGCGTAAAGCCGAGCGCGAGATAGAGGGAAATGGCGGATGTGTTTGCCGCATAGGCATGCAGATAGGCGGTATCGCCGTTGGATGCGATTTCGCCGGCAACGAAGCGGAAGAGCAGGGTGCCGAGACCGCGCCCCTGGAAATCGGGATGGGTGCAGAGCCCGCTGAGCTCGATGAAACCGGTCTGCCGCATCCGCTGCCCAGCCATCGCCACCAGCCGTCCGTCGCTTCTGATGCCCCAGAAGCTCCCCAGGCACTGGGCGCGCAGAGTGAATGGCCCGGGTTTGGTCAGTGTCGCCAAAGCCAGCATGTCGGCGGCGTCGGCCTCCGTCAGCATCTCGATGCGGGAATCCGAAATTTTCGCATGCGGCTGCTCGGCAATCATCTGGACCAACGGTGCCTCCGTGGCGATGGCAAGGCCCGCTGGAATGGCGATCGGCCCGGCTTCGACGAGGATCATGCTCTCCTCCTGCGAAGGCAGATTCTCGAGGGCGTCGAGGCTTTCGGGCCTATCGTCAGCGGAGGCGGCGAAGGAGACGATCGATGGTGGGTATCGCCGCGCGTTTTCGTTCCCCTCCGCAAGGCCGGCATGCGCCGTCTTAAGCGCGGTCCAGATCGGCCGGTCGAGGATATGGGTCATGCTTCTTCCTCCTTGCCCGGCTTGCGGCGCGCAAGCGGCACCGCCGCAAGCCCGTCCTCGATGGCTGCGAGCTGTTGGAGAATAGGCCCTTCGAGATCGCCGCAAAGATCCGCAACGGCGGCCGCGATGCGCGGCCAGATCACCTTTTTCGAATGATCGACGAGGTCCTGTCCCTTGCTGGTCAGCGAGACCAGTTTGCGGCGCTGATCGTCCGCGGCCGGCTGCATATCGACAAAGCCGAGTTCGAGAAGCTGGCCGATGGTGCGCGTTGCACCGGGCTGGGTAATTCCTACTGCCTGGGCAAGCTCGCCGATCGTCAGCGGTCCGGCCCTGTCGATTGCCGCAAGAAAGGGATACTGACCCGCCTGGATGCCGAGACCGGCCTCGTCGATGACCTGCTGCGTATCGGCCTGCAGCCTCTCTCCAATACGCCGCAACCGGCTGCCCATGCACATAAAGCCGAGCGTTCGGACCACATCCTCGACCATGCCGCCTCTCCATTTGCAGTACAGGTTATATAACAGGTTATATAATTGATCAAATCGGAAATTTGGGGGCATGTGAGGCTAACTGCGAGAGCAGCAGAAGGAAAACGCCCTGGCGTGACCCGCCGCATATCGACTTCAGGCGCCACGGTCGCCGCACGGCTTGAGGATCGCCGGCCTATATCGCGATGGGCCGCGCCGCCCGCCAGACCAGGGGAACCAGCACCAGGGCGGCGGCCGGAAGCACGATCCAGTTGATCGTCTCCCAGCCGGAACTGTGGAGAAGCGATCCGGCCGAGAAGGACGCGCAGGCGACTGTACCAAAGACAAGGAAGTCGTTTGCACCCTGCACCTTGCTGCGTTCCGCCGGCGTATGGCAGTCGGCCACCATGGCGGTTGCGCCGATGAAGCCGAAGTTCCAGCCGATCCCGAGCAGAACCAGCGAGAGCCAGAAGTGGGCGATGTCGAAGCCGGAGAGCGCGACGGCCGCCGAGCAGCCGATGAGGAGGAGACCGACGGCTGCGATCCGTTCCTTGCCGAAGCGCACTATCAGGCGGCCGGTAACGAAACTCGGGGCATACATGGCGAGAATGTGCCATTGGATCCCCAGTGCCGCCTGGTCGATCGAGTGACCATGCCCGACCATCGCGATCGGTGACGCGGTCATCACGAAGGTCATCAAGCCATACGAAACGACACCGGTTGCGATGGCGAGGAGATAGCGCGGCGAGGTCAAAATCTGGACAAGCGGCCGTTCCGGGGCGCTTTCCGGTGCATGAGCCGCCCGCGGCGTCGATGTGCGAAGAAAGAGCAGCACCGGAAACGCCAAGGCGGCAAGGGCGGCCTGGCTGAGGAAGCTCCCGGCAAAGGGTGTTCCCGGAAGGGCGTCGCGCGTCCAGATGACGAGCTGCGGCCCGATGATCGCGGAGACCAGGCCGCCGACCATGACCCGGGCGATCGCTTTATGGCTCTGCGACCCGGTGGCGTTGTCGGTCGCGGCGAACCGGTAGCTCTGAACATAGGAGGAGTAGAAACCTGCAAGACAGGTGCCGAGACAGAAGACCAGGAAGCTGGAGAGCACGATCCCCAGTGCAGCGATCAGACCGGAGATCATGCCGATCGCCGAGCCCAGCAGATAGCCGGGCTTGCGTCCGAAGCGACGCATCACCCAGGCGGCGGGGAGCGTCCCGAGTGCCAGCCCAAGGCTGAGAAGACTGACGGGAAGGGTAACGAGATCGGGATCCGCTGACAAATGCTGTCCGACCAGACCGCCGAGCGAGACGATGATCGGGGCATTGGCGCCACCGAAGGCCTGCGCAATGGTAAGGACCCAGGAGTTGCGCTTCGCGACTGCCGGGTCGGCCGAGGCTTGATGTATGATGTTCATCTGGAATCCATCTTCGACAGAATGTCGGCGACTGCTCGACCCGCAGCGGTAACTGCGCCGGCAAGGTAACCAGGTTCGGAGGGGCTTGTCTCGCTCTCTGCCAGGATGAGGTGGTCCTTCCACAGGCCAGACACCCATTGCGGCTTCCGGGAAGCGGATGCCCGCCGCCGGCGCACAGCGGCGGTGATCCAGGCCGCAGTCGCGGCGAGGAGCGTCGCCCTCGTGCGCAAGGCGCTCGTGGCGCAGGAACTCGACAGCGGCAGGCTGGTCCATCTGTTGCCGGATATCCGCTGGCCGGTGAAGTGGGCGTATTACATCGTCGCCTCGCCAAAGGCGTTGCGTCGATACCAGGTTGCAGCGTTTCACGACTGGCTAGCCTCACGCCCGATGTAACGCCGAGGAGTAATCCCCGAACGCAAGACTGATCGCTTCAAACAGCCATATTCGAGGCTGCCGACATCACTTCCCGAGGGGCGGGACCGCCGAACATATGGCGGCCACCCTCTTCGACTTCCGTGAAACACCAGCGCACGACGCCATCCCGATCGAGCAGGAATTCGCCGACAAGCTGGCCATAGCCGGTAGCGATCATCTGCGTGTCATCCTCAGTGAATTCGTAACCATCCGCCTTGTCGAGATAGTCCACCGCCGCCATCACGTCCATGGGCTCCGGGAGCTCGCCCGGCATGTCGATACGCATCGAGGTCACCGTGCTCATGCTGAGCTTGTGCGGCCAGTCATTCTCGGCTTCGGTGAACTGGACATTTGGCAGGCCGAACGCCCTGTGCGACATCCGCTCAGGGTCGGAGGCCGCCAGCAGGTTGGGAAGCGGGTGGTAGCGGAAATAGAGGCGGGCACGGTCGATCGGCGTATTCACCACAGTCAGGCTGTCGATACCTTTTTCCTGCAATGCACCGGTGAGTTCGGCCATGGCGGCGATCTGCCGGCGGCAGAAGGGGCAATGCAGTCCGCGGAACAGCCCGACAAGCACCGGCTTTTGACCGCGAAAATCGTCGATGGCGATCTTGCCCTGGCGGGTGATCGCATCCAGCACCACGTTCGGCGCGCGATCTCCAGGCTGCAATGGTCTTTCCGAGTGGTTCTCCTGCATGTTTAATTCCTCCCTTTATCTGTCTGAATCAGTTCGACTAACCGATCTCCAGTCGTGGTACGAAGAGGAGGATCAGTCGAGGAACGGCAAGACGACAAGTGTGCCTGGATCGAGGTTGTGGCGAATGCACACATCCTGTGCCAGCGTGAAATACCGCTCCGCCTCGTCCATGTCGTCATGCTCGAGGCTCAGTGTCGCCAAGCCATCATAGCACGGAAAGAGCAGTTGCGGCTCGTCAATTTCCTTCGCAACCTCAAGGGCTTCCTCGTAATACTTACGAGCTAGCTTCGGCTCCCCGTGGCACTGATGAATCTGCCCGAGGACGATCAGCGGCACGGAGAGATGATCGCGCTGATCGAGAGCCCGGTCGATTTCGACGGCCTTCTCCGCCGACGGAACACCCTCGGCGGCGCAGCGATCGGTAAAGGTACAGCAGGAAACGGCGAGATTGGCGAGAAGCCGCGCCTGGAAGCCGAGATCGCCGATACGGGTGGCGACCTCCAGTCCGCGCCGGCAGATCCTGATGGCGTTGGCCGGGTCGACGATAGTGTAGAGAACGCCGAGATTGGAATAGGCGCGGCACGCTGCACTTTGCAAATCGGCCTTTTCGGCGACCGCAAGGCTGCGCTCCACTTCCTGCACGGCATCGCGGCGGCGTCCAAGGCGCGCCAGAGCCACACCCTTGGTGTTCAGCGCCTCCGCCATCGCGCGCGCCGCCTCCCGCCCGGCCTCGGTCGTTCCGTCGACCGGCAGCGTCTGCAGGCATTGCAGCGCCTGCGTCGCCCACTCGGCGGCGGCAGCTTGATCGCCCATGCGGAAGGCGAGATGGCCGCGCTCCTGCAGCAGATGCGCGTGCTCGACCGGCGCATCGATCGTCGCGATCATCGCTTCGGCCGCGGCGCAATGGGTCTCCGCCTGGTCGCGGCGCCCCGCATCAAGATGTAGACGGCCAATCTTTCGCAATATCCTCGCTGCAGCTATCCGGTCGTCTTTGGCGCGGTGGATCGCCAGCGCGCTATGATAATGGTTCAAGGCATCGTCGCGCCGGCCCGCAGGACCACAAAGATCGGCAAGACGCTCCAGCAGCGCCAATTGCTCCGGCGTCACCTCCGGCTCGTTGGCAAAGGCCGCAAGCGCCTGACGGTAAAGGCGCATCGCATCGTCATTGGCATAGGTTTTGCGCGCCAGATCGCCCGCCGCCATCAGATACCCGGCTCCCTTGGCCTTTTCGGTCGTCAGGCTGAAGTGATGGCCGAGCTGCGCCAGATGCTCCGGCCGATCGGGCGCCGCGCCATATTGGTGTTCCAGAACCCGGCCGATCCGAAGATGAAGCTCCATGCGCCGTTGCAACAGGAGATTATGGTAGATGACGTCGTGCATCAGCGTCTGGCTGAAACGATAGCCCGGCAACCCGCCGGCATCGGGACCGCGCAATTCTTCGATGATATTGGCATCGCAGAGAAAATCCAACGCGGCATCGATCGCGCCGGGGTCGGTCGCCACGGTGCGGAGGAGGGCGGTATCGAACTTCGGGCCGACCACCGCCGCCTCCTGCGCCAACCGTCTTATCTCTTGCGGCAGACGATCGACGCGAGCAAGCAACAGCGCTTGCAGATTGACGGGTATATCGACATCCGTATCGTCGGCCGCGAAATGCCAGCGCTGACCGTCATTGTGCAACGTGCCCATGTCGATCAGCACCCTAAGGATTTCTTCGATGAAAAGCGGATTGCCGCCGGCGCGGTCAAGGATCCGCTTTCGCATCGTCACCGGCAACTTGCCATGACCCTCGCCGAAAAAGGCAGCAAGCAGCTTCTGCCCCTCGGCTGCAAAGAGCGGTTCAAGACGCTGCACGGTGACGTTGACGCGATTGGAGTTCAGCGGATCGGTCTGCGATGTCGGCCGGTAGATCGCAAGCAGCATCAGCCGGCTGCGCTCCAGCCGATCCATCATGAAGCGGAGCACTTCCAGCGAGGCAACGTCCGCCCAGTGCAGATCCTCGATGACAAGCAGCAAGGGACCTTGCGCCAACCGCCGCTCGAAGACGGTGCGCACCGCATAGAAGATCTGTCGTCGCAACTGTTCCGGCTCGATGTGCCGTAACGCCCCGTCGGGATCGCCGAGACCGAGGACATGCAGAAAGAGCGGCAAAAGTCCCTCGACGTCCTCCTGCGTGAGATCGAGCGCGCGGAAACCTGTCGTCAGCAGTTGCCGTGTCCTGTCGAGATCATCCCGCTCGCCGATGCCATAAGCGCTGCGCACAACCGCGGCGAGGGTGCCATAGGATTGCTCGCCGAGGGGAGAGCAGGTGGCTCTGCGTATGGCAAGGCCCTGGAATCGGGCCGCATTGGCGGCGGTCCCGACGAACTCGTCGACCAGCCGCGATTTGCCGATACCGGCCTCGCCGATCAAGCGGACGAGCTGCGCCGCACCGCCGCAGGCAAGATCGAGGCATGTCAGCAACCGCGACAACTCCGTATCCCGTCCGATCATCGGCGCCTGAAGGCCGAAACTTTCGAGCCCGCGCGCCGTATGCGGCGCTTCCAGCAGCCCGGTCAGCCGATGGACGAGGACGTTTCCGCTTTTGCCGCGCAGGGTCTGTGCGCCCAGACTGTCGAAGGCAAAGGCATGGCGGGTGAGCCGATAGGTCAATGGCCCGACCAGGATATCGTTTTCGCCGGCCATCGATTGCAGGCGCTGGGCGGTGTTCACCGTGTCGCCGGTTACGGAATAGGATTTTGTGCTGACTGCGCCGAAGCCGCCGGTGACAACAGGTCCGCTATTGATGCCGATATGCAGACGCAGCGGCACGCCGGCGCGTGAGCGCCAGCGCGCGCCGACTGCAGTCGCCCGACCGATCATATCGAGTGCGGCCCCGAGCGCCCGAACCGGATCGTCCTCATGTGCGACCGGCGCGCCGAACAGCGCCAGCAGCGCATCGCCGACGAACTTGTCGACGAAGCCGCCATAGGCCTCGACCGCCTGGGTCATCTCTTCGAACAATTCGTTCTGCAGCAGCCGCATGATTTCAGGATCGATCTGCTCGCTCAGCGTCGTGAAACCGCAGAGATCGGCAAAGAGCACGGTCACCGGCCGCCGGTCGGCGTCGCCATCGGATTTGGACGGCACCACCTCGATGCTTGGCTTCGGCGCAGGCTGGGCTTTGCCTGAGATCGACGCGCCACATTTGGGGCAAAAGGCAAAATCGGGCTGACAGGGATTGCCGCAAGCGGCGCAGGAAAGAGGCTGCCTTGCGCCGCATCGCGGACAGAAGGCAAAACCGCTTTGAACATCGAAACCGCAGCCGGCGCACTCCATCGCAGGCATCTCACGAAAACCGATATGTGACGGCTAGGTCAGCCGCAACCAACGGGGCCAAAACAGAGAAACAGCATGAACCTGCTGCCCCGTGCCCGCAAGCATTAAACAGCCGGCGGAACGACCCGTACCCTGGCGACAATTACTCATTTTGCCCGCCGCTTATTTTCACTGAAGCACAAATCAACGACTTGTTCGACCGCTCCACTCGGGCATTAGATGACACCTACACGTGGGAGAGGGCGACCGGCCTCTATTGAGTGAAGGAACTGACGATATGCGAAATTTCGAATTGCCTGGACGATCGATGGCTGTCGGCCGCAACGGGATGGCGGCAACATCACACCCAATGGCGACCTTGACCGCCATCGACATACTCAAGGTGGGCGGCAAGGCGATCGACGCTGCAGTGGGAGCTTGCGCCGTGCAATGCGTCGTCGAGGCTGGTTCTACCGGCATAGGCGGCGATTGCTTTGCGTTGCTGTCATCAAACGGAAATGATGATGTCGTTGCCTACAATGGCTCGGGACGCGCGCCGGCTGCGGCGCATTTCGATTGGTTTCGGGAAAACGGGATCGCTTCCATCGAGCGATGGTCGCCGCATGCAGTGACGGTTCCTGGTGCGGTGGAGGCGTGGACGCGTCTCGTTGCCGATCATGGAAGAATGTCGCTGTCAGAAATCCTTGCGCCCGCAATTGCACTGGCTCGCGACGGTTATGCGATCACACCGCGGGTTGCCGCCGACCTCTCGAATCAAACTGATTTGCTGCTGCGCGATCCTTCGACATGCCGCATTTTCCTGGTCGACGATCAGGCCCCGCAGGTCGGATCGGTTCAACGTCAGCCGGAACTGGCACAAACACTGGAAACGATTGCGATTTCGGGGCGGGACGGCTTCTATCGCGGCCCCGTAGCGGACGACATGGTGACACGGCTGAATTCACTTGGCGGCCTGCATACACGTGAGGATTTTGCGTCTGCCGCTGGCGAATATGTCAAGCCTGTCAGTGCCACATATCGAGGGTGGACGGTGCATGAATGTCCGCCGAACGGGCAGGGCATCGTCGCGCTGATGATCCTGAAGATCTTGGAGCGCTTTGAACGCAGAGGCGATCCAATGGGCGTCGACAATCTGCACATCGAAGTCGAGGCCACTCGGCTGGCTTATGCCGCCCGCGATCGCTGGGTCGCCGACGCCGCAGGCGCGGATGTTCCGGTCGATTTCCTGTTGTCCGAGGAACTTGCCGACAATCTTGCCGCCAAGATCGACATGCATAGGATCGCCGACGCCGGCGCGGCCATCGACGGCGTCGAGCATTCGGACACCGTTTACATTTCGGTCGTCGACAAGGACCGAAATGTTGTCAGCTTCATCAACTCTATCTTCCATCCCTACGGAAGCGGCTTGATGGCTCAGAACTCCGGCGTCCTGTTCCACAATCGTGGACAGAGCTTCAATTTGAAGCAGGGCCATCCGAACGCGATAGCGCCGCGCAAGAGGCCCATGCACACGATCATCCCAGGCCTGGTCACACGCCATGGTAAAACTGTTTTATCGTTCGGCGTCATGGGGGGACACTATCAGGCGATGGGCCACGCCCACTTCCTCTCCAAGCTTTTTGATTTCAATTTGGACATCCAGAGCGCAATCGATTTACCCCGGCTCTTTCCGCTGCCTGGCACGGCGATCATCGAGGCCGAAGCACTTCTCCGTGCCTCGATCGGTCCTGATCTCGAAGCGCGCGGTTTCAAGGTTACCGCTCCGAATTGGGCGATCGGCGGTGCCCAGGCAATCTGGATCGACGATCAACACAACACGCTGTTGGGCGCCTCCGATCATCGGAAAGATGGTTGTGCGCTCGGCTACTGACCGTAATGGAGAGCGCCGCATCGCGAAAATCCTCGCTATGGAGGCGATTGCATCGCCGCGATCGCTTCTGCGAAATCAGACCGGCTGCACCGCATCGATCATAACCCTGCAGCGTGTTGACATTGACCAGTGCGTCGAGAGGCGAGACTGTCGCATCTCTAACTGGCCCAACTGTCGCATTACTAAATAGCCTCTACATGTGAATATCGCATAAGATGGATTATGGAACAACAATATGCCGTTTGATTACAATGGTATACCATTGTCATCCATCTCGGCGTCCAACTCTTTCAAACCAATCCTCGCGAATTTGCCTTTTGAAGCACATCTTCGGTTTCATCTCCGGACCTTCCCTCGTAAAGCGGCTAAGCATTGCCCACAGACTGCTTCGAGACCCATGTCTCTGACGATGCGCGCTTGGCGACAACGGGGTCAGCGATTGCTTCGAAGCATTCGATGGAAAGCCGCCCGTGGCTCGACGCGGTTACTCCTGAGGTGTTGGGATGACTTTTGATGGCCGTTGTAGTTCCGCGGCGGCGGCGGAGGCTATTGCATCTCCCGTCCCGCTGGAAACATGAACCGTCGGAGTTGCAAACTGGATGCCTTTTTCCGCGAATGTCTTCCTGAGCATGGCGAGGGCCTTCCGGCGAACGCCGAATTGTTCGCCGGGTTTCGCCATGAACTTCAGCCGAATTTGTACACCGTAATCGGCCATCTGCTCGATCCCCTGCATTTTCAAGGGCTCGATGATGTTGGGCCCGAGTTCGGCATCCTCCAGAAGCTCGACGCCGATGCGCTTGATGGTCTTGCGGACCTCCTCAAGGTCGCTGTCATAGTTCAGGGTAAGAGTAATGATATCGATCACCCAGTCGCGGCTCAGATTTTGCACCGCGCCGAGTTCGCCGAAGGGAACGATGGTGACTGGACCGCGATGATGTCGCAGGCGGATGGATCGTAGCGAGAAACCTTCGACCGTCCCTTTGTATTTTGCTGCCTGAATGTACTCACCGATGCGAAAGGCATCGTCGAACAGATAAAAGACGCCGGAGATGATGTCCTTGACGAGTGTTTGTGCACCGAAACCGACGGCTATGCCGACGACGCCAGCGCCCGCCAGCAGCGGTCCGATCTGAATGCCGACCGCATCCAGGATCATCAGGAAACCGACAGCCCCGATCGCCAGAAACAGCACGTTGCGAAGGATCGGAAGCAGGGTATTCAACCGCTGACGCCGGCGCACGTCGGGTCCGTCCTGATGCCCAGCCTCCGCACTTCGCGACGCCACCGCCATCTGACTGTCGATCAGCGTGCTTGCGAGCTTCCAGATGACATCGGTCACCAGCAGCACGATAACGATGCGGATCCCTGCGCGGATCAAACGTGTGGTCACCGTCTCGGCTGCGGCAAGGTCACTGAGATTGACATCCCACGAACGGGCAATGAGCAGCGCGGCGACCACGATGAGGCCGTTACGCAGCGTTTGCATGATGACCACCGACCATCCGACGATGGCCGGATCTTCGACGGCGTGCTCGCCGCCGGATCGTATAATGCGACCAATGATATCACGAGCCACGGAAACAGTAAGCGGCAGAAGCGTCATGACGATCACTGTCCAGAATGCTCCGCGGAGCCCGGACACCCATAACAGCCACGACAGCATGATGCTCGCGCTGAAGCCGACACAGACCAGGCGGTTCACCGGCGGCCCATCAGAACGAAAATGCCGCAGCCAAATCATGGCGACCAGCGTGATTGAAACGACACCGAGCCACGCCGCGGTAAAAAGGTCGACCAGGATGGGTGAAGCCCCGATGGTCTGGAATACTTCGATGATCGCCCAGCCAGCCGCCAGCACGGCGACGATTGCGAGGAGCCAGTAGTACCAGAACCACGCAAGCGAGGTGGCAAGCGTCAGAAGCCGCATGTGCGGCAGCCGTGCGCCGGGCGCGATGACAATGCGGCCCACAAGCACGCCGAGGCGCACCATCAGCGCCGCTGATAGCAGAATGAGCGCAATATCGCGAAAGACGGCAGGCCAAGGAAAGAGGATAAACGCGCCGAGGCTTCCGATCAGATAACCGACCAACGCGAGAAGGCCCATTGAAAGCCGGCTCGCATGGAGCTTGATCCGCTGTCGCACGGTGTCGGCAGGCGCGGTCAGCACAAAATGAAGCAGCCCTCGCCCGGACCACCAGGCAACGCGCTGCGCAGCGAATCCGCCTGCTATGAAGAGGGTAACCGCCAGGATCAGTCCGACGGCATCGATACGATCATCCGTTTGGAAGACCCGGATCGCCGTTTGGATCTGTCCCGGAAGGGTCGGGACTGCATCGACGAGTATGAGCAACCTTTGGCGCAAATCCTGTAATGCAGTGGCAATCGACGGCGGTGCCGCCTCCTGCGGTGCCGCTGCCGGTTGCGCCGGTTCCTGAGTGCCGGGGACGATCCGATTGACCAGCGCGCGTCCGGCATCATCATTCGGAAATTCGATGATAACCCGGATCGGTCCCGAGGAACCGGTCGGTTCGGCCGCTGTGGCGGCCGTTACGCTCGCGAGCAGAAGCGTCGAAAATACCACCGTCAGGACTATGGACACTCTGCCGAAAAAATGACGGTTGTCGTTGATGCGCATGTAGCCGTGGTCCCCGCGACGTTGGCGTCGCTTCTGCTTGGTTGGTAGAAACTTCGGACGTTGTGAAGCGTTGCACAATCAACGTCAATCGACGAACCCGTCTGACGGACGAAAGCCTAACGTTTGCCCCCGCGCGCAAATGGCCGCCGTTACCCGGAGATCCCTTCGACGGTGGCCTAAGCCCATGTTTTCAGGCTTGCAGAGGGGTGATGCGAGGATCAGCCACTGGCCGTCCGTGAACTCGTCGCATGATCACCGGCGATCAACGTTCCCTCGCCCCATCGGCGGCTCATGACCGCACCGTCTTGAACCCTGCCCTGATCTCCTGACTGAAGAGTTCCGGTTCTTCCCAGGCAGCGAAGTGGCCGCCCTTGGCGACGCGGTTGTAGTAGACCAGCTTCGGATAGGCTTTCGACAACCAGTGCTTGGGCGGCTTGTAGACCTCTCCGGGGAATACGGTGACGGCGACCGGTATTTTGACCTCCGTGAGCTTCGCGCCCGCCATCGCATTTTCCCAATAGATGCGGCCACTCGAGGGGCCCGTGTTCGTCAGCCAGTACAGCGTGATGTTGTCGAGGATGGCATCTTTGCCGAGCGCCTGTTCGGGGTCGCCTGGGGTGAACACCCAATCGGCGATCTTGTCGTAAAGCCAGGCGGCGAGGCCAACGGGAGAATCCGCAATGCCGTAACCGACCGTCTCCGGACGTGTGCTCATGATTGCGGCGTAGCCGAAGCCATTGTTGAGGAAGTCCCGCGCCTCGTCGAAGACCACTTTCTCGTCCGCAGACAGGGTACCGGGAGCCGGTCCTCCATTTTTGAGAGCTTGGGCTGCGTCCGATGGGAACGTCGTGGCGCGCTCGACCCTGTTGACGTGGATCGCGAGCAGCCCGTCGGGCGCCTGGCGACCCAGGGCGTCGCTGATGATCGCGCCCCAGTCGCCGCCTTGCGCGACGTAGCGGTCATAGTCGAGCCGCTTCATCAGCACGTCCCAGGCAGCCGCTATTCGCTGCGGGTTCCAACCCGTCGCCGGAGGTTTCCCGGAGAAGCCGAATCCCGGAATCGAAGGGATCACCAGGTGGAAGGCGTCCTCCGCCGAGCCGCCGTGCGCCGTCGGATCCGTGAGTGGTCCGATGACATCAAGCAGTTCGAACACCGAACCCGGCCAGCCATGGGTCATGATCAGCGGCAGCGCGTTTTCATGGCGGGAACGGGCATGGATGAAATGGACGTCCAGTCCTTCGATATTGGTGAGAAATTGCGGAAAGGCATTCAGCCTGCTCTCTGCCTTGCGCCAGTCGTAGGACGACTGCCAGTAGGCCACCAGCTCCTTCAGCCTCGCGGGCTGGACGCCCTGCGAACGATCCGTGACGGTTTCGCCGTCGGGCCATCGGGTCTCGGCAAGTCGCCGCCTGAGATCGGCGAGCGCTGCCTCGGAAACCTCGGCCTTGAACGGTCGGATCTCCGCCGCTGCGGCGGTGACATCGGCAGCCTCTGATGCGAGCGGAAGGAGAACCGCGGATATGCCGGCGGCGGCACTTCCCCACAGCAGCGAGCGTCGCGACATAGGCCTGTGGTTCAAAGAGGTCAGCAGCGCCATGACGTGTGTCCTTTCCTGACATCGAGGGTCAACGGACAGGTTCGACAAGGGCTGTTCCCTTGATGGGTTCAATTCGGTCAGTCATATCAGTTCTTCCTCATGCTGTCGCCCGACGCTCTGCCTCCCGCCTCGATACGCTAACGAGCTTTCTCAAATCGGCGGCTGGTAGCTATTTGGGTCGGTCGAAGCAGACCCAGCACCTTGAGAAATTAAGAGGCAGCCTCTCGATCGAAAAAGCATTGCGCAGCGGCGTCGCAGCGACATCGAGAGGGTTCCTCTCATTTTCCCCGGCTACCGCGCGGCGACGGCGTGGCCACTTATTTGCGCAGACAGAACCATTGACCCGTCGTTCAGGAAAGGACCTCCTATGTCTGAGAACAAAACCGCAAATAGCGCCGCATCGGTCGCCGCAGCTTCATCCATCCCCCTCGGAGAAGTCTTAGCGTCCGCGGAAACCCGGCACGGCGCCGTCGACTTCATCGAGATCGACGAGATGCTCACGCTGAGGAGAATGATTGTTCGCGCCCCGGCGCCAAAAGGCACCGCGCTTTTCCTGCATGGGTTTCCGGAAACGCTGACGGTCTGGAAGCATATCGCGAGCACGCTTGCTCGCGACTATGACGTTCATGCCTTTGATTGGCCGGGCTACGGCCAGTCGTCGCGCCCGATCCTGCAACGGTTTTCCTACGCGCCGCAGGCCTACGCGGCGGTGTTGAAGGCCTATATCGAGAGGGCCGGCATCGACCGGTCGAACCTCGTGATCTATGCGACCGATATCGCCGCCCTCCCCGTTCTGCTGCTTGCTCTCGATGAGCCGGCGATCGCCAGGCGGATCATCGTCGGAGACTTCGCGCCGTTCGACCGGCCGCAATACATGTGGGAGAGCCTGCAGAACCTCAAGGCCGAGCCGACGGCCTCGCCGACCCGAGCGTATATGAACAAGACAAGCGACGAGATCCTTCAGAACGTGCACAGGCGCGGCCTGTCGCCCGCTGAGCAATTCGATTTGCCGACCGACGTCCAGCGGGACATGGTCCGTTCGTGGAGCCTCGATGGGATGACGTCAGCGGACGCCTTTGCCCACTACTACGCGAGTTTCACGCGCGACCAGAACGTCCTCGAGGCCAACCTCGAGCGACTGAAGACGCCGGTCAAGCAGATCTGGGGCGAAAAGGACGTCTACATAAGAAAGGAAATGGGCATCGAGTTGGCCGCCAAGATCGGTGCGAAAATCGATATCCTGCCGGGTATCGGCCACTTTCCACATCTTCAATATCCTGAACATACAGTTGAAGAAATTCGCGCATCATTCAGATAAAGCTGGATTATCTTCTTTCTTCGATCGCGCGCCTAATCTTGGCGAAGCCCAGTCGACAAAAGCGCGTACCTTCAGCGCCAGAATCCTCTGGCGCGCGTAAACGATATGAATCGGCTGTGGTGCTCCATCGAAATCCCGCAGGATGGGCACGAGCGCGCCAGACGCCAGCTGGTCCGGAACCTGGTAGTCGAAGAGCCGCGCGATCCCCGCTCCGCCGACGGCTGCTGCGACGCAGTTCGCCGCTGTATTCACTTCCAGCCGGTTGCGGGGCGCCGCCTCCATCGGCCTGCCGTCGACGTCGAATGTCCAGAAGAATGTCCGCTTGTTGAAGAATATCCCCTCGCGATCGATGAGATCGCCCGGACCCTGAGGTTCGCCATGTCGCGCGAGATAGGCAGGGCTCGCGCAGGTCAGCAAACGGAATTCGCCGATTTTGACCGCATGGAGGAAGCTGTCGGCGAGGTCGCCGAGGCGAATGGCGATATCCACCTGCTCGGACACGAGATCGACCGTGCGATCGAGCGATAGAAGGTTCAGCGACACCTCCGGGTATCTGTCCAGGAAACCGAGCGCAACGGGCAGCACGTACCGGTTCCCATATTCGATCGGCATCGTGATCGTGAGCACGCCTCTGGGCGTCTGGTATTCGCCGGACGCCCTTCGCTCCGCCTCCTCGAGATCCGCTATGATCTTTCGGGCGGCGTCGACATAGTCGCGGCCGGCATCGGTGAGCTGAAGATTGCGGCTGGTGCGGACAATGAGGTTTGCGCCAAGATGGCGTTCAAGGTCGGTTACCTTGCGGCTGACGCTGGGCAAAGGCGCGTTCAGCCTCCTGCTGCCGGCCGAGATGCTTCCGGCGTCGACAACGGCCAGCAATATGCGCATCGCTTCGAAACGATCCATTGGCCACCGCCCGCAAGATAGCGCTTCTGCTCATCATCGGCCAGCAGACTATGACGTTGCCCTGAACCGCAGGCAATCCTAATCCAGCAGTTTGCGTATGGCCATGATCCCCTTTGCAGCATCCGACCAGGATTGCCGCCAGATCAAAACGCCGACGCTGAGGACGGTCGCGACAAGGAAGGGTATTGGCCCAATGAACCAGAATGCGGCAGCGACGGTGAAGTAGTAGGATCGGACGCCGACGCTGAACGATCGAAGAGCCGGGTTCAAGACCAGGGTCAGGGCGTTCGTCCAGCTGACGATGTCCCTGTCTTCATCGCGCGACGGGCTCGCCCCGATCGCCGCAAGGCAATAGTTGATCTGCCGGACTGCCCATATGAAATCGGACAGGCCGCGCAACAGCGTCGCCATGATCAAGAGCACCTTGCATTGGAAGAACCAGGCGGGATCCTGCGCCGCAAACATCGCGATCAGCCCGCCGCCCGATCCGTAATTCGGCTCCATGAACAACGCACCGCTGAGCCCGACGATGACGATGAGGTTGGCCGATCCGAAGAAGGATGCCGAATTGATCGTGTGCCCGAGGATCGCCGCGTCGCCGATGAAGTTGTTGTCTCGAGTCAGCACCTCGCGCATCCAGGCCGCGCGAATGCGCACCATGTCGACGGAAAGACTGTCGTTCCGCCGCGGCCATCCCATTGCCATCAAAGGCTCGAGTGCCATCCAGACGAGAAGGAAGAATACGATCGCCGCGACGTTCAAAAAATCCATGGTGTCCCCCGAACTGAATGGCGTTTTTCCAGACACTACTTCGAGGGAACGGCGGCTCCAAGCGTCTATCGTCGTCCCCGGGTTCCTTCGGTGCGCACAAGCGCCAAGGCGCTACCAGCGGCGCGTCGCGAGCTTCTATGGCAGTCTCGGGCCTCGTGCACGAGGAAGATCAAAAAAGTCGATATTGCGTCCGGTCGAAAGGCGACTAAGATTGAGTGGCACCAGCCGCGTGACGTGGTCAACCGGCAGCGCTGGCGGTCAGACTGGGGATACGGAATGGACCTTGCCGAAGAGCCTGGCATCTTCACGTGGGACTTGGCGACCGACACGGTTTATGCGGATTCGGCGCTGGCAAACCTCTTTGGGCTTGATCCGGAGCAGACCATCTCGGGGCTGCCGATCATAAAATACCTCGACAGGATTCACCCGGACGACAAGCCATCCGTGGCCAAGGCGATTTCAGACTCTGTGATGACAGGAGATCCCTACCGCCATGACTATCGGGTATTTGATGGAAGCGGGCAAATGGTGGCCGTGGCCGCTTTCGGCCGCTGCTTCCGGGATCAAGCCGGAAACCCATCGCAGTATGCGGGCATCGTATTTCGGACGACTGATCACGTCCAGCAAGACGAATTGTATGCTCACTGCAGGGAAGCGCTGAAAATCGCGCAGTCATCCGGCCTGCAGACGACGGCCGATGCGCTTGAAGCGATTCTGAAAGAGCTTGCCAAGCCGATGCCTTCGGACGTTGTACCGCTTCATTGACTTCCTTCCAAGCCATGGTGTCGATGGGTCTGCTCTTGCCGCGCTGACCGCTCGTCCCTCAGCCGGTCACCGCCGCCTCGCCTCCCAGGCATGGCCGGCAGAGCCCGCAAGCAGCACGTCGAACGGCAGGCGCCGAACCAGCCTGGCGGCAACGAAGGTCGCGCCGATCGCCGCGGCTAGCTTTGCCCAAGGGTAGTCGCCGAGCTGAACATGGGCGTTTGCATCGACCGACGTGGCCTTGGCTTTGAGTGCCGCTTCGGCATCCTCGCGCAGCGCGGATATTCGGACC
Source organism: Rhizobium sp. NZLR11 (assembly GCF_019685115.1). Classification (NCBI taxonomy): domain Bacteria; kingdom Pseudomonadati; phylum Pseudomonadota; class Alphaproteobacteria; order Hyphomicrobiales; family Rhizobiaceae; genus Rhizobium; species Rhizobium sp. NZLR11. Next base: position 132,936 of record NZ_JABDWD010000013.1, read on the forward strand.
CGCAGCAGCCTTAGCTCCTGCCGCAGGGCGTTCAGGTCCTGATCGGCTTTTTCACGCGCGGTCTCGGCGGCGGCATCCGCAAACGGCGGCTCACCTTCGGCGATCAGTTCATCGGGGTCGAGCGGAAGGTGGCCGTCCCGGTTGATGGATGATTGCATGGACATGTCCTCCAATGACAGGCGAGAGAAAATAGGGCCCGGCATCGCCACCGGGCCGTGGGTTACGGCAGGTACTCATCAGTGGTCGCGTCGGAAACCCTGGCTCTGGTTGGATCCGCCTTGCGACTGGGTTTGCGATTGGCTATTGGCATCTTCCGACGGCGCGGCATCCCTGCCGCTCAATGTGTAGGCACGCACCTTGGCGCTTCCATGCGCGCTGTCGCGCATTGCGACCGGGCGTGCATCATCAGAAGCCGACGCCTCGAAGGCACTTTCGGACACAGCGAGGTCTTCTGACGCTTTGCCGCCAGAGGACTGGCCGGCAAAACCGGTATTGGATGCGCCTTGCTGCCGGTCCTCTAACGACCAGAGGTCCGCCCGGTCATCCATATCGATGCTGCCCTCGTCGTCGAGAATGTCGTGGACGGTCTCATAGAGCGCGTCATCGATATCATTGACCTGGACGAGGAAGCCGCCTCGCCGCAGCCCTTCTGCGTATACCGCACGATCCTCATCGGGAAAGAAGAAGTCCGCCAGCGCGTCGAAGAAACCGCTGCGGTCGTCGCCCATCGTGCCGGCGGTTTTTCCATCCGCCTGATATCCCGGCATCAACCTGATTCTGGCAACCGGCACACCCGCGTCCTCAAGACGAGACACGGCGGATTCGGCTTCCGAGCGGCTGTCGAAAAATGCGGTGAGGCTGCCGCCCCCTGTCGGGCCTGAGAAGGCCGGATTGGTATCGTTATAAATGCTGCTCATGGGATTGTCCTCTCGATGCATAGACCCACGCCGTCGATCCGCCGGCTGGTTTCCTGTTCAGAAAAACAGGTGGACGACAGGAATGTTCCAAGCGAATGCGGAGGATGTAAATGGCGGCTCCCCGATATCGAAATGAGGAACGTTTTGGCATCGAGGATCGTTGTCCGGCGCCGCCGCAATTCCAAGCGCTGTAGCGGTTGACGTCAAACCTTCGAGACGCTAGCACGGCTCTTGACGCATCGGGGATAATTCATATGGACATCTTTACGGCAGCCGGTCTCACGGCTTTGCTGCAGGTCATTGCTATCGACCTCGTTCTCGCCGGCGACAACGCCGTGGTTATCGGTCTTGCCGCTGCCGGCCTCGAGGCCACGCAACGCCGCAAGGCGATCATCGTCGGCATTCTGGCAGCGACCGTCCTGCGTATTCTCTTTGCCAGCGTCGCGGTCTATTTGCTGGCGGTTGTGGGCCTGCTGCTTGCCGGCGGCCTGCTGCTGCTGTGGGTCTGCTGGAAGATGTGGCGCGAGATTCGTGCCGGCCATGGCGACAATCACGATGCGGCGAGTGCCGAAGGCGCGCCGAGAAAGACCTTCTTTCAGGCGGCGACCCAGATCGTCATCGCCGACGTCTCGATGTCGCTCGACAACGTGCTCGCCGTTGCCGGTGCCGCGCGCGAACACCCGAGCGTGCTGGTCATCGGTCTTGCCCTGTCGATCGCGTTGATGGGCATCGCTGCCAACCTGATCGCCCGGTTGCTCAACAATCACCGCTGGATCGCCTATGTCGGCTTGCTTATCATTCTCTACGTTTCGCTCGACATGATTTATCGCGGCGCCGTCGAGGTTATGCCCTACGTATAGTGGCCCTGGAGCAGAATGATTTTAGGCCGGACCGGCCTGAAATCTGAATTCTGTTCGAGGTGTTCAGTCCCGGCAGCGTGCTCTGGAGGCGGGGCTCAAGCCCCGATCCTCACTTCGATTTCGAAACTCATCTGGTCATAGGCCGGCACCACGTGGTCTGGCGTTTCAGCCATCACCGTGTCGTAGTCGAGCGGCGTGTGCATATGCGTGAGGATCGCCCGTTTCGGCTTCAGCCGGCCGATCCAGTCGAGCGACTGTTCCAGCGACAGGTGGCTCGGATGGTAGGTATACTGCAGTGCGTCGATGATCAGCACATCGAGATTGTGAAGCTTGTCGACGGTCTGCGGCGGAAAATCGCTGATATCGCTGCAATAAGCCACATCGCCGATACGGAAACCGAGCGAATGAATATCGCCGTGCTGTTGGATATGCGGATGAAACTGTATCTTGCCGCCGGGGCCGCGGATTTCGACGGGTTCGTCGAGGTTTTCGATGACAATGGGCAGCACGATCGGCGGATAATTGCTGCCCGGCGGCGTTTCCAGGCAATAGCCGAAGGCCTCCCGCAGCCTGTCCATCGTATATTGGTCTGCAAAGATCGGCACCCGGCGGCGGGTGTTGTGAAAATAGCCCCGCAGATCGTCGATGCCATGAATATGGTCTGCATGTGGATGGCTGTAGAGCACGGCATCGACATGGTCGGCCCCCGCCCTGATCATCTGCTCGCGAAAATCCGGTCCGGTGTCGACGACGACGGTGGTGACACCGCCATCCGGCGCAAATTGCTGCACCATGAAGGCGGCGCGCGTGCGCCGGTTCTTCGGATTGTCGGGATTGCAGGCGCCCCAGTCGCCGGTAATACGTGGCACGCCGGGTGACGACGAACAGCCGAGAATGGTGAAGCGCCGCCGGTAGAGCACGCGCTAGACCCTCGGCATCTTCGTAAACAGGCGCAAAGCGTTCTCCGTTGTGATCCGTGCGACCTCTGCGTAGGAAAGGCCGATCGTCTCGGCGAGCACCTCGGCGGTGTTGACGACATAGGACGGTTCGTTGCGCTTGCCCCGCCAGCGCTTCGGCGCCAGATACGGCGCGTCGGTTTCCACCAGCAGCCGATCCTGCGGGATTGTCTTGGCGATCTCGCGCAGCTCTTCCGACTTCGGGAAGGTCAGGATGCCGGAAAAGGAAACATAGCCGCCGAGTTCGACGCCGGTCCGTGCCAGTTCCGCGCCTGCCGAGAAGCAGTGCAGGATGAAGGGGAAGGCCCCCTTCCCCGTTTCCTCGGTCAGGATCGCTGCCATGTCCTTATCGGCGCTGCGGCTGTGGATGACGAGCGGCAGCTGCGTCTCGCGCGCCGCCGCGATATGGCGCAGGAAGCCGGTCTGCTGGTCCTCGGGGTTCTGCGTGTCGTAGAAATAGTCGAGACCGGCCTCGCCGATCGCCACCACCTTCTCATGGGCATTGGCAAGCCGCACCAGTTCTTCCGTCTGGATATCCAGCTCTTCGTCGGCATTGTTCGGATGCGTACCGACCGAGCAGAACACCGATGGATATTTTTCGGTGATCGCCAGCAGCCCGTCGAGCTTGCGCACCCGCGTCGAGATCGTCACCATCTGCTTAACACCGGCCTGGTGGGCGCGCACAACGATTTCGTCACGCTCCGCCCCGAAGTCGGCGAAATCAAGGTGGCAATGCGTATCGATCAGCACGGCCTCAAGCCTCCGGAGCCACGTAGCGCGGGAAGACCGGCGTCGGCGCTTCGAGCGGCGTTCCGGCAACGAGACGGCCGGCTTGCCCGAGAGCAGCGAAGTCGCGCTTGTCTTCCGATGCCGCGACGAGATCGAGCAACTTGCCTGATGAATCAGGCATGAATGGCTGTAGCAGGATGGCGATCTGGCGTACGACTTCGGCTGTGACATAGAGCACCGTGCCCATACGCTCGGGATCGGTCTTCTTCAGCGCCCACGGCGCCTGCCCGGCGAAATAACGGTCGGTTTCGGAAACGACCGAAATGATCGAGGCGAGCGCCCGGTGGATCTGCTGCTTGCCCATGTCGTCGCGTGTCGAGGCATGCAGCGCGTCGGCCTGCGCCAGCATTGCCTTGTCCTCGTCGGTCAGCGGCCCGCATTCGGGGATCTTGCCGTCGCAGTTCTTGACGATCATCGACAGCGAGCGGCTGGCGAGATTGCCGATGCCGTTGGCGAGGTCCGAATTGATGCGGATGCCGATCGCCTCTTCGCTATAACTGCCGTCCTGGCCGAAGGACACTTCGCGCAGGAAGAAGTAGCGCACCGGGTCGAGGCCGAAATGGTCCACCAGATTGACGGGATCGACGACGTTGCCGAGCGACTTCGACATCTTCTCACCCTTGTTGAGCAGGAAGCCATGGGCAAAGACCCGCTTCGGCAGCGGCAATTTCGCCGACATCAGGAAGGCCGGCCAGTAGACCGCGTGGAAGCGGATGATGTCCTTGCCGATAATGTGCACGTCGGCCGGCCAGTATTTTGCCAACGGACCGTTCTTGTCCTCGATATAGCCGGTCGCGGTGATGTAGTTGGTCAGCGCGTCGACCCAGACATACATGACATGGGCGGGATCGTTCGGCACCTTGATGCCCCAGTCGAAGGTCGTGCGCGAAACTGAGAGGTCCTTGAGGCCAGACTTGACGAAGGAGATCACCTCGTTGCGGCGCTCGGCCGGGCCGATGAAGTCGGGATTTGCCTCGTAGTGGGCAAGCAGCTTCTGCTGATATTCGGAGAGCTTGAAGAAATAACTTGCCTCTTCCACCCACTCGACCGGCGTGCCCTGCGGCCCGTAACGCACGCCGTCGGCGCGCAGCTCCGTCTCGTTTTCCTGGTAATAGGCCTCGTCGCGCACCGAATACCAGCCGGCATAGCTGTCCTTGTAGATGTCGCCATTGTCGGCCATCAGGTTCCAGATGTTGCGCGATGTCTCGTGATGACGCTCCTGCGTGGTGCGGATGAAGTCATCGTTTGAGGCATTGAGCAGCGTGGCCATTGCCTGGAATTCGCCCGAATTACGATCGGCGAGCGCCTGCGCGGTGATCCCTTCTGCGCGCGCCGTCTGCTGCATCTTCTGCCCGTGTTCGTCGGTGCCGGTCAGGAAGAACACGTCCTTACCGTCAAGGCGCTGGTAGCGCGCCATCGCATCCGTCGCGATCAGCTCATAGGCATGGCCGATATGCGGCTTGCCATTGGGGTAGGAAATCGCGGTGGTGATGTAGAAGGGTGTCTTGTCTGTCATGGCGGCCAATGTCCGGCTAAGTCTATAAAAATGGTCAGCCGCTCTTAGCGCATGTCACCGTCAAGCGAAACATCAAGTTTTACCGCCGCCAATGATTTCCGGGACGTTGGCGTGGTGAACTTGACTCAGCTTCTGCCGCAATCTACCCGTCATGGAAAAGAGGGCGGGACAGAACGAAGTGCCAGTTTTCATCTATCCGGTTTGTCGTGGCTGCGCGCCGTCGGAGGCGCTTGATTGACATTCGAACCTCTCTATTCACTTTCGGGCCTGTTTGTCGGCGCACTCGTCGGCATCACCGGCGTTGGTGGCGGTTCGCTGATGACACCGTTGCTGGTGCTGCTCTTCGGCGTCCATCCCGCAACCGCCGTCGGCACCGATCTTCTCTATGCGGCGATCACCAAGACCGCCGGCACCGCCGTTCACGGCATGCACGGGCGCGTCAACTGGAAGATCGTCGGCAGCCTCGCGATCGGCAGCGTGCCGGCCGCCTTGCTGATGCTCTGGCTGCTGGCAGGCGTCGACCGCAAAAGTATCGGCGTCACCAACACGATCACCTCGGCACTTGGCTGGCTTCTTGTCATGACCGCGATCATGCTGATCTTCCGAGCCCAGATACTTGAACTGGCGCGGCGCGCCTTCGGCGATCGCACGCCGCCGCAGCCGCGAACCATCCTTGCCCTCACCGTCGTTCTCGGGTTCTTTCTCGGCGTCCTCGTCACCCTGACTTCCGTCGGTGCCGGCGCGCTGGGTGTGACGATCCTGCTGGTCCTTTATCCCAGGCTTGACGTGCGCGAGATCGTCGGGTCCGATATCGTCCATGCGGTTCCGCTGACCCTGATCGGCGGCACGGGCTATTGGTTGATCGGCGAAATCGACTGGCCGATGCTGTTTGCCCTGCTCATCGGCTCTATCCCCGGCATCATCATCGGCAGCTTGCTGGCGCCGAAGTTGCACGAACGCACCATCCGCATCGTCCTTGCCTTGACACTCGCCGTCGTCGCCTGGAAGCTGTTGACCGGCTGACCGGAGCATCGGCATCCCAAGGTTAGCGGCCCGGCTGCTTGATGTCGGCGAGAATGCTGATGATCGTCTGTTTGCGGTCGAGGTTGTAGGCATCCGAAATGGTGAGCCGCTCGGTGATCTCGGAATAGAGCCGCGCCAGCCGCTCAGCAGTCGAGATCTGCCCCTCGCCTGCCGCTGCGCGAGCCCGGTTCATGATGTCGTCGCCGACATGGCTGACGAAGAAATCGAAGATCGTGTCACTTTCCCTGCCCGAAAGCGCGTCGGCCAGCCGATGCATGGCCTTGCGGGCCGTCGCTCCTTCGGCCGCCAGCATCTCGTCGTAGGCGGCGATAATCTCGCCGCCGCCGTAATTCAACAGTTTCAGCGCCTCGCCGACGCTGCCCTTGGCGGCCGAAAGCACCGCCCCACCCTCGCCTGACATGCCGAGATGGGCAAGCGCCGCCATGAGCGCATCGTCGGCCAGTGGCGCCAGTTTCAGCGGCAGGCAGCGCGAGCGGATCGTCGGCAGCAATCGTCCAGGCGCATGCGAGAGCACCAGAAACAGCGCCCGCTTCGGCGGTTCCTCCAGGATCTTCAGGATGGCGTTGGCCGCATTGCGGTTCATGTCGTCCGCCGGATCGATGATGACGATCCGCCAGTTGCCGGTGCCTGATGTCTGCGAGAAGAATTTGCCGGCGCGGCGCACTTCGTCGACGGTGATCGACGACTTCACCTTGCCGGTCTTTTCGTCCACCGGCCGGGCAAGATGCAAGAGATTATGCGAGGCGCCGGAGGCGATCTGCCGGCTGACGGGAGAGGCTGGATCCGGATCGCCGATCGTCTCCGGCGCCCTCTCGGGATCGGGATGCGAGAGCACGTGATTGGCGAAGCGGAAGGCGAGCGTCGCCTTGCCGATGCCTTCCGGCCCCTCGATCAGGATGGCGTGGTGGCCCTTGCCGGACCGATAGGATTGCGCAAGGAAGGCTTCCGCCTCCTCATGGCCGAACAGCCTGGTATTTTCCCCCGGCCAAATGGCGCCGTCGAGCAGTCCGGGCCGGTCTTCACTCATAACGGGCTTCACTCATGATGGGCGGCTTCCGGCGTCCGGGCACGGTCCGCAGGCGACATGAGCTGCCGGACGATCGCCAGAATCTCGGCGGCGATCGCCTCTTCGCCCTGCATGGCGTTGATCACGTGACAGCGCTCCGGCTCGCGGGCGGCGATATCGAGAAAGGCTTCGCGCCGTTTCTCGTGCGTTTCGAGGCGCTCTTTCTCGAAGCGGTCGGGAGCGTCGGCGGCGGCGCGCTTCTGCGCCCGCTCCAGCCCGATTTTGGCGGGGATATCGAGGATCACTGTGCAATCCGGTATCACGCCGTTGATGGCGATGCGCTGCAGGGTTTCGATGAAATCGGGCTCGAGATTGCCGGTGATGCCCTGGTAGACGCGGGAGGAGTCAATAAAGCGGTCGCAGAGCACGATCTTGCCGGTGGCAAGTGCGGGCCGGATCACCTCTTCGACATGGTCGTTTCGCGCCGCTGCAAACAGGATCGCCTCCATCCGCGTGCCGAAGGCTTCGGCAGCCCCTGACAGCAGCACGTGGCGTACGGCCTCGGCACCCGGCGATCCGCCGGGTTCGCGCGTCATCAGCACGTCGCGACCTTCGCCCTTCAGTGCCTCGGCGAGGCGGCGGATCTGCGTGGATTTCCCAGCGCCTTCCCCGCCTTCAAACGTAACGAATAATCCCGTACCGGATGACAATGACAACTTCCCGCATTCCGGGCGCCGCGCGCGCTCCATCTCTTCTATCTATCCGAAGATATCAGGGAGGAAAACCTTTCGCCGCGGCGACATATTCACCTTTCCCGGCAAATTGTATCAGAATGCCGGGTGTTCAAGCCCAGGCGTTCAGCCGGGCGCGGACTTGTCCCAGAGCCAGGAGAAAAACAGCGATTCGCCGAGTTCCAGCATGGCATCAACCGCCCGGCTGCTGAGCGAACCCTCACCGACCGCCTGCATGGTGTAGAGCGGCACTTCCCTGAGCAGCCGGCTGCCCGCGAGAATCCTGAGCGTGCCTGCCTGGGTATTCGCCGTCACCGGCGCCGTCAGCGGCCAACGATAGACGATGCGTGCCGACAGCCTGTCGGGATTGCTGATCGGAATGTAGACGCTGACCGGCGCCTTGGCGATGAGATCGACGGTGCGCGCCGTGCCGCCATAGACGCTGGCGGCTCCAATCACTTCCTTGTCGGCGAAGATCTGCCGGCTCTCGAAGGCGGTCAGCCCCCATTCGAGCACCCGCTTGGCCTCCTCCGTCCGCTCCTTGTCGGAAGCGATTCCGGCAAGCGCCAGAAACAGCCGCCTGCCGTCGCGCTCAACCGACGCGACGATCGAGTAACCCTCCCCCTCGGTAAAGCCGGTGGCCAGCCCGTCGGCGCCGAGATCGAGCCCGAGCAGTGGATTGCGGTTGCGCTGGAAGATCTTGTTCCACTCGAAATCCGGCTGCGCGAAATAGGGATAGAGCTTCGGATAGGATTGCTGCAGGGCCGTGGCCAGCGTGACCATCTCGCGCGCCGTCACCTTGCTCTTTCCATCGGGAAGGCCGGTGGAATTGCCGAACTCGGCCTTCTCCATGCCAAGCTCACGGGCGCGCCGCGTCATCGACACGGCAAATTGCTGCTCGCTTCCAGCCATGCCTTCGGCGAGGATGATGCAGCTGTCATTGGCGCCCTGGATGGCGATGCCCTTGATCAGATCCTCGACGCGCACGCGCGATTTAAGGCTGGCAAACATCGTTGCCGTCCTCGACGGAGCGCCACCGGTTCTCCAAGCATACTCGGAAACCGGATATTCGGTATCGAACGTGATCTGGCCCTTTGTCACCGCCTCGAAGACGAGATCCATCGTCATCAGCTTGGCGAGCGAAGCCGGCGAAAAGCCCTGGTCTTCGTTTTTGGCGAGAAGCACCGTGCCGGTGGCGGCCTCGATCATATAGGCCTGCGTCGCCTTGGTGACGAAACCGGCAGCACCGCTATCGGCCGCAAGCGCCCCGGTGATGAACGGCATAAGGCATGCCAGAGCAATTCCAGCAAAAGTGCTTAGCGAAAAGGTTAGAGCGGTTCGGCGCTTCGATGGGAAGCTGAACCGCTCTAAAAGGCAAAGCACAGGCTTCAGCATCAACAGTTTCCATCGATCGAGCGGCGTGTCGTGAGGAAGTTAGAGCGAGAGGAAATCCGATGCAATTGCCGCGCTCAGCGCGCGGCGAATTTGGCCTGCTGGCGCTTGGCCGAAGCAAGGATCGACTCCTGCGTCAGCCCGTCGTTGCGCACCATCACCGCGTCGAAGGCGAGATCGACGGTTACCGTCTTCACGTCCTCGTTCTGGTAACCGAGCGCGAGAGAGCCAAGCGGCCGTTCGTAGGGCATGGGACCAATCTCCGGCAGCACGACCATCTGGTCGAAGGCCTGCGGGGCATTGTTGACGGACGGTGCTGGCGGCGCCACCAGAACATGCGCACCCGGAGCAAGAGCGGGTGCCGCATTATAGCGCGCGCTCGGCGTCGAGCCGGCATAGGAGGTCGCCGACATCGGTACCGGCACGTTGGCCGGCGTCTCGTAATCTTCCGAACTCTGCAACTGGTCGCGGGTGATCTTGCGGCTGTTGGAGGCGACCATTACGCCGGTTGCGATCTGGCCTTCCGGATTGACGCCGGGAAGACGGCTGCCCTTCGGCGCGTAGGAGGCCATTAGATAGGGCATGTCGTGTCCGTCCATGCGGGCGCGACCGACATATTGCACGCGCACCTTGCCGGTGCCGCTGTGCTGCAGATCCAGCATGTCGGCCGTCTTGTTCGAAAGGTCGATGATGCGGCCTTCATGATAGGGGCCGCGATCGTTGACGCGCACGATGACGGAGGAACCACTTTCGAGATTGGTGACGCGCGCATAGCTCGGCAACGGGAAGGTCGGATGCGCCGCGGAAAGATGCATCTGGTCGTAGACTTCGCCGTTCGCCGTCAGGCGCCCATGAAAAGCCGAGCCATACCAGGAAGCGACGCCGACCTTGTTATAGGCGAAGTCTTCCTTCGGATAATACCACTTGCCCTTCACCTCGTAAGGGTTGCCGACGATATAGCGGCCGCCGCCCTTGGGGATATTGTTGCCGGTGGCGACCCTCGGGCTCGCCTTCACGCCATATTCGGATTCGGAGAAATATTCTTTGCCATGGGATTTCTTCTTCGGCACCGCCTGCGTCGTGCCGCACGCCGCAACCGTCGCACACATCGCCGATACCGCCAGCCACCGTGCTGTCGTTGCGAAAGACGCCGCCCCGTATCCCAATGTCATATGCCCCACGCCGCTCAACGATCGTTATGGTTAAGGAACTTCGCCCCATACTGGGCCAATAACGCCTTATCCCCACCCGCCTAACGAGGATTTAATCTTGCTAAGTTCGTGGCAAATTTACGAACGATTTCGCAGCGATAGCGACAATTCTAATAATTATGGTTTATAAATCACTAACGCGAGCCGCCCCGCCCCGCCCTTCCGCTGCCGCAAAGAGGCCTGAAATTCCCGTGCCGATGCGGTGAATATGGTAAACGTTCGGCCGCTTCAAAGCGCTCGAAAAGCTTTATATTGAGACGCTGTCGGCGATATGACGCTATGCACACGCAGTGTCTCGTATTGACCCTCCGCAACTGCGCGGGAACGAAATGTCCGCCACCGGCTTTGAAGGTTTATGCCTTTGGAGGATCACCATGAACGATGAAATCATTATGCAGCTCGAGACGGTCAGCCAGCAGTTGCATGCCCGGTCTCGCGCGCTTTCTCAGCCAGATCAAGACAACGACATCGCAATCCTGATGTCGGCACTCGCGGTGACGATGGCGGCAGTTCGATCTCTTTGCGAGGATATGAACCAACTCAACGGTCCAAAGGGCCTCGGATCTGACGGACGTTAGATCTGATGTCTCCGGCGCAATTCACACAGAGCTTGCAGCGGCAACGAGATATGCGCCAAACGCAAACTCCCATTGGCGTCCAAAGCTTGCCGGCAGTATCTGAAAGAACAGCGCTTTCTTCCGTTGGATTGTCGCGCGGCGTTCATCGAAAAGTAGATTTTAGCCGCTATTCCAACCCCGCTTCTCATCTCATATCGAGTTCCGGCAATGGATCTTGCGACAGTCCTTCTTCTACACAAGTCTTCCTTCATCGTGGGGGCAATCTGCTTCTTTTACGTGAGATGGCGTTCTGGAGCGACGCCAGGGCTCGGCGTACTTGCCGTCGGTTTCTCCTTGCTCGCGATCGCCTCAACGCTCGCCGGTCTGGATGAGCGCCTTCACATGTCCAATGATGCCAGAACATTCTGGAGTTTTTCGCTTGGCGCCAATGGTTACGGGCTGATGGCGGTGGGTCTTTTCGGCCTCAGCCGGCGTCATAGCTCTCTTCGAGACTGGTGGCCGTTGCTCCTGCCCGTCGTTCTGACGCTGAGTGCCGCGATCACGCCGTGGTATTTGGACAACGGGCTCAGAGCATCCGTGTTCAACGGCAACGCCGCCATTCTGCTTGCCTTGTCAGGGTTCGTGATCGCCCGCGACTTCTTCGACGAGCGTCTGACCGCGCGGCTCGGTCTTTCCGCGGCTATTTTTGTAGCGACGTCCGCGTTGGTCGTGGTCGGTTTCATCTTTCCCAACGATGCGCCTCTTCCCCCGCGCTACGCATTCTTTTTGCTGATCATCTGTCATTTCGCAGTGGCTCTATTCGTGCTCGTGCTCGTGCAGGAACGAGCCGAAGAGAAGCTAACCAGACTTGCCAATACCGATATGCTGACCGGCGTTCCCAACCGGCAGCATTTCTTCAATTCGCTTCCTAAAGGCCTCGGACCCGGAGACGCATTCGTCCTTATCGATATCGACTTTTTCAAGAGTGTGAACGATCGGTTCGGACACGACAAAGGTGATGTTGTTCTCGTAAATGTTGCTCGGACGATTGCTGACAGCATACCCCAGTCCAGCGTCTTTGGTCGGCTGGGCGGCGAGGAGTTCAGCCTCTTCCTTCGCGGCGAAACCGAGGCCTCTGCTTTCGCACTCGCGGAGCAGATACGTGAGGCGGTCAACGCCTTGAGTCTCGTCTTCGACGGAAAACAGGTCTCACTGACCGTCAGCGCAGGTGTGGCGCTGTGGGAAGCGGGCCTCACGGAACAGGACGTCCAGAAGCGTGCGGATCAGGCGCTTTACAGTGCCAAAAATAACGGTCGCAACCGGGTGGAGTTGTTCACCGGCATCGGGTTGACCAATAGCACCCCTGCACTGGAACTGCGATCGGCCCGCGCAGGCTGACAAACACTGGAGCTCGGTCACGCTCAGACTGACTGGCACGCCATAGCGGAATGCCGGCATATGCTACAGAGCAAGTTGACGCTGCGATCAAAGCTGCTAAAACCCAGCCATCGAGTGATTGGGTCGCAAACCGGCACTAACAGCCGGTTGGAAGAAATCAACGAAATGTGATTTCTTAACCTTTCAATCAGATGGAAGAGTGTCCGAGTGGTTTAAGGAACCGGTCTTGAAAACCGGCGTGCGGGAGACCGTACCGTGGGTTCGAATCCCACCTCTTCCGCCATACCGCCAGTCGGCAGGATTTTACTCCCTCGCATGATCTCAGAATGACGGTCCATCCGGCCTGAAATCATAGATTGCTGGAAAAGCTTGCAAGCTGACGGCCGGCAATAGCTCTTACAATGCCGGAGGGCGTGTCCGAGATGTTTTGTAGGGTCGCGGTGCAACCCGATTAAAGGGATTTACGGCCTGGATATAGCGTGACCGGCAGCTGAAGACGCCGCCCCACTCACGAAAACAGCGAGTAGACCCAGAGGCCAACAGAACCCCAGAAGATAACCGGCATCAGTATCATTCCCAAAACGAAAATCTTCGTCACCGCAAAACCCCGCAACTCCACCAATGCCGCAAAATCTATTACGGTGACCGTGAGTTGCCATGGGCACGAAGTCCGGGATCGATCGGACCTTGGTCTAAGTTTCGATCCCTTATTGCATAGTTAAATCGGAATTGGTTCGGCGCCGGTAGGTCGCCGCCGCGATGGCAAGCGCCGTAGCGATCAATGCCGCTGCGACAGCGAAGGTGATCTGCATGCCTGAATGCACGGCCTCGGGACGCGCCGCGGCGATCTCGGATGCTGCCGATCCGTACGCGAACACGGCTCCCATGACGGATGCGCCGGTGATCAGCCCGAGATTGCGCGACAGGTGGAGCACGCCGGAGATGACGCCGCGCTGGTCGGCGCGGACATCCGCCATAACAGCCGTGTTGTTGGCTGCCTGGAACAGCTGATAGCCAGGCGTCAGCACAGCGATGGCGGTGATGTAGCCGGCGATTCCGGGCAGCACGGCGAGAGCGATGGAACCGGCGGCCATGGCGACGAGCCCTGCGGCAATGACGAAGGGCGCGTCCAGACGATCGACCAGGCGACCGGCCGGGACACCGCTGAGGATGGAGATGACGGGACCGATCGACATGACGGCTCCGACCAGCGCTTCGTTGAGCCCGAGCGCACGGGAGAGATAGAAGGGCGCGACCACCAGCGTCGCCATCATGACCGTCGAAACGAGCGCGTTCATCACCAGACTGGCGGTGAGCACGCGATTGCGGAATAGCGCCACCTGGATCAGCGGCGATGCCGTTCTGACCTCGGCGAAGACAAAGAGAGCGGCGCCGAAGCCGGCGGCGAGCAGCAGTGCCAGGTTCAACAGGCCAAAGCTGCCATGCCCGACCGTCATTGCCAGCGCATAGGCCGAAAGCGTCAGGGCAAGCAGTAGCGTGCCCAATGTATCGAAGCCGGCCCGATCCTTCTTCTTCTGTCCGCCGATCTCGTCCGGCAGATAACGATAGGCGAGAACGAAGGTCGCAATGCCGAGCGGTACGTTGACGAGGAAGATTGCCGGCCAGCCGAAAGAGGCGATCATGAGCCCGCCGAGCGACGGCCCAAGAGCCGTGCCGACCGCCGACATCGTTCCGAGCAGCCCCATGGCGCTCCCGGTCCTCGCCTTCGGCACCGTATCACCGACAAATGCCATGGTGAGCGCCATCATGATGGCCGCGCCCAGACCCTGTAGCGCGCGCGCCGCAATCATCAGCCACAGCGTCGGTGCAAGGCCGCAGACGACCGAGGCCAGCGTGAAGAGCAGGATGCCGATGAGCAGCAGCCGGCGGCGGCCGGTAATATCGCCGAGCCGCCCGACGCTGACGATCAGCGTGGTGATGGCAAGGAGATAGGCGAGCACGATCCACTGGACGTCCTGGAAGGAGGCGTTGAACGCCCGCGCCAGGCTCGGCAGGCCGACATTGGCGATGCTGGTGCCGAGCGATGGCAACAACATGGAGAGGGAAAGACTGGTGAGTGCCCAACGGACGGAATATGTGCGTTCGACACCGGCCTCGCCTGGCTCTGCAATGATCGGCTTCACCGTGAACTCCTCGTTACTGCTCCCGAAACGGAGCGAAGGAAACATAACGCTCCGGCCGATATGGCGAAACGCGCAGCATTTGCATTGTATTGATGCGTTTGGCGCCACATCAAACAGTGTTATATCGGATGTATGTCGACACCCGATCTCAACCTGCTTGTCACCCTGGATGTGCTGCTTGCCGAAGGCAGCGTTGCGCGTGCGGCCCAAAGGCTGCGGCTCAGCCCGTCGGCGATGAGCCGGGCGCTGGCGCGATTGCGCGAAACGACGGGCGATCCGCTGCTGGTGCGCGCCGGCCGCGGCCTCGTCCCCACGCCCCGGGCGCTCGAACTGCGCGAACGGGTCGGCCGGATCGTCGAGGAGGCGCAAACGGTCCTGCGCCCTGCCGAGGCGCTCGACCTTCAACGCCTGGTCCGAACGTTCACGCTGCGCGCCAGCGAGGGCTTCGCCGAGAGCTTCGGACCCGATCTTATCGCCCGCCTCGGTGGTGATGCGCCCGGCGTGCGGCTGCGTTTCGTGCAGAAGCCAGACAAGGACAGCGCCCCATTGCGCGACGGAAGCGTCGACCTGGAAACCGGTGTCGTCGGCGACACGATGGGCCCGGAGGTGCGGGCGCAGGCCCTGTTCCGCGACCGCTTCATCGGGGTCGTTCGAACGGGGCATGCGCTTTGCCGGGACGATGTCACACCCTCCCGATATGCGGCCGGCCGGCACATCCATGTCTCGCGGCGCGGGCTCGACAAGGGCGCGATCGATGAAGCCCTTGATGCGCTCGGGCTGGAACGGCAGATTGCCACCATCGTCGGCGGTTTTTCCACCGCGCTGGCTCTCGCCCGCGCGTCGGATTTGATCGCCAGCGTGCCGGAACGGCACACCGGAGCTTTGCGCCAGGGGATGCACAGTTTTCCCCTGCCGGTTCCGACCCCTGAGATCACCGTTTCACTGCTGTGGCATCCCCGGATGGATGCCGATCCGGCCCATCGCTGGCTGCGCGGCTGCGTTCGGGACGCTTGCGCGGCGGGGTGATCGGCGGCCACGTCGAACTGACCGGCGAGTGATCGATCCGTTCGCAATGGTTGACTATCCCTTGTAGACGTGATTTCCCGCGCCCAAGATCATCAGGCGAATTATCAGGCGGAAACATCATGGCCGACGACATCATCGTAAAGGACAGCAACGGAAGCCAGCTTCACGATGGCGATTCCGTGACGCTGATCAAGGACCTCAAGGTCAAGGGAACCTCCGAGACGCTGAAGCGCGGAACGCTGGTCAAGGGCATTCGCCTGACCTCCAATCTCGGCGAGATCGAGTGCAACACCAAGCAGGTCAAGGGTCTGGTGTTGAAAACGGAATTCCTCAAGAAGGCATAGGATCGGCCTCGCCCGCCCCGTCCTGCGGCACTTCCTCGGTGATCACCTCGAAGCGGGAGAGCGTTGCCGGGCCGAAGGCCGTCGACATCGCGACGTCGGTGGCGTCGCGGCCGGTCCCCATCAGTATCCTGCCGATGCGCGGCCTATTGTGGCGGGCATCGACCGTATGCCAGTGGCCGCCGAGAAAAACCTCGAACCAGGCGCTGAAATCCATTGGATTGGGATCGATCGGGACACCGATATCGCCGAGATAACCGGTGCAGTATCGGGCTGGGATATTCATGCATCGGCAAAGCGCGATGGCGAGGTGGGCAAAGTCGCGGCAGACGCCGGCCTTGTCGGTGAAGCCGCCATGCGCGGTTCGCAGCAAATCGGCCTTCTGGTAGTCGAAGGTGATGTGGTCATGAACGAAATCGCAGATCGCCTGGACGCGCGCCCAGCCGAGCGGCGTCGACGAGAATGTTGCCCAGGCAAAATCGCCAAGCCTGTCGGTGTCGCAATAGCGGCTGCCGAGCAGGAAGACGAGCACATCGTCCGGCAGGTCATTGATCGCATGTTGGATGGCATCGTCGGGAACTATGTCCGGTTGCCCGCTGTCATAGATCTCGAATTCCGTGGAAATCGTTGTAAGGCCTGGCGGGGCGACGATCCGGCTGCAGGCATTGCCGAACACATCGGTATAGCCCCAGGCCTCGATCGGCTGGTCGAATGTCAGCACCTGCTCGCTGAGAAGATCGGCGCGACGGGAGGGATGAATATTGAGGACGAGCAGCATCGGTGTCGGCTGCGTACATTCATAGCCCAAATGAAACCCGGCGCGTATCTTCATTGTGGCTTCCTTGTGTCCCACATAGGTGGCGTGACTATGCAACGTGGATCGCGCTGCCCGGTTCCCGCAGCCGCGGCTGTCGCCGCAAAACTCGGGATGTCCGATATTACTTCGTGGTGACGTTGACCTGCACCGTCATGCTGTCGAAATCCGTCCCATCCCCATCATAGCTGCCGCTCAACGGGACTGCCTGGCGCGGATCGCGGGCAACGGCGACACGAATGAGATCGCGGTTGCCGACGATCCCATTGGTCGGATCGAACTCCGTCCAGCCGGCGCCCGGAAGATAAATCTGGCACCACGCATGGGTGGAACCGCCGCCGAGCACGGTGGAGCCGTCGCGATCGGGAACATAGACATAACCCGTGACAAACCGCGCCGCGAGGCCGAGGACGCGTGCCGCCTCCATCATCAGCAGCGCGAAATCCCGGCAGGTGCCGGAGCGAAGCTGCAAAGTCTGCTGCGGCGTCTGCGTTCCGTGCTCCATCCGGCGCGCATAGACGAAGCTTTCCCGAATGGCATAACAGAGCGTCATCAGCAGATGCCCGGTCTCTGTCGGACGTCCCTGCCGCACGAACTGGCGCGCCCAGCGTCCGACATCGTCGTTGGGGTCGGGATAATGGCGCTGCATCGCCGGCGTCAGATCGGCAATTTCGTCCTTGTCGTAGGAGAATGGATAGGTCAGGGCCTGGTCGTCTACCTTGAGATCAAGGGCGACCTGGGGTGTGTGATCGAGCGTGATCCAGGTTTCGAAACGAAGCTCGGACGCCGGCCTCGAAAAATCGATGAGCGCCACGCAATTGCCGAAAACATCGTGGATCCAGCGCACATGACTTTCCTTAGGATATATCGTCAACGACGCTTCGATCAGCCGCTGGTCAAAACTGTCGCGCGGCCGGAACATCAGGCGATGCTCGCCGAAATCGACCGCCCTGACGTACCGATAGGACGTGATGTGGCGGACGGAAAAAATCGTCATCGGCCGCCGTCCGGTAATCTTTTCACTTCCTTGCTCCAAGACGGCGACGCCGCTCTTCCTCTACGGAGGCGCCCTCGCCGCTTCGCCGCTCATCCCGATTTCTTGTCATATAAGCACATTCGAAAAATTGCTATTCTACATCAAGCGATCGACGGCAGAGCCGTCCAACCTAAGAGGATAAAATGCATATCATCTGGGACGTTCTGACGCTTCTGCTGACAATCGGCTCGCTCTATGGCGGTCGCGAATACCGGATTATTCGCGCCCGTGCCCGCGCCCAGAACTGGGGCAACTTCTGATTGGATTAGACTTGAACGCATCGCTGTCGCCACGGTGGCGGTTACGTCGAATGACGTAAAGCCATACGCTTAAGGAAATGCTTCATTAGCCGAGACGGCGTCTATCCGTCCATTCTCCCTGTTATTGCAAGCCCGCCTCACCCCAGGCGGGCTTTTTTCGCCGTTGACCCTTCTTCGCCTGCCGCGAGAATATTGGCGCACGTCTCACTTCTTGGCACCTGCCGAAAGCACCCGATGTGTCGCATTGTCCATGGCGTGGCTCGCCTCCTGCCCATCCTTCTTCAGCCCGTATGCGGTATTGCCGCAGCCGGAAAGCGTGAGCAGGCAGATGCAGGCGATGGCGATTGCAGCTTTTGACATCGAGTTTCCCCAGATGGAGTGGCGATCAGGGAAAGATGATGCATTTCCTGCCAAAATCAATCCGCCGGCCTTCGGTGCGGATCGCATATGGAACTCTATGGCGCGAGCGGCGTTTACAGAAGCCATCCAACCGGGATCAACGACATGGATTATCAGATTGCCTTCGCCGCGACCGTCGCGACAGCGTCCTTCCTCGTCTTCATGCTCGTCGTTCACCGGACATAATCGCCCGGAGGTGTGTAGCGGTGCCGGCAGAACCCCATGCATTAAAACAAAGCGCTAAAACGCGTTGCATGAATTATTTTGATGCGACGGACTTCAGACGTTCATAGCACCGACGACACGACGGAGATTAAGATTGGCACAATAAACGCAGCTTATCCGTCAGTGCACCCCTAAATATTAGACAAGAAACGTTTCAATTTATACAAGCATTTAAACCATTATCGAATGTATTTAATTTTAGTTAAATGTCACGTTTAACTATCCATTAACAATATCCTTGCGCGCCGTCCGCTTCCGCTTATGCTTTATGCAAAGGGGAGAGGAACGATGTTTAGCAAAAGCCTGATCATGCCGGTGGGATTTGCAATACTTGCCATTGCTGGCCTCTTGTTTCAGATTGCTATCCACGCGTTGGAGTCCCCAGTTACCATGCTGCAGCCGTAAGTCACATAAGTTGCTGAACTCGCAAGCAATCTCGTAACTGGGAGTGGAACTTCCCTTCGATTCGTGCATTCTGTGACTCGTTTTGCCAGGAGGGAGATAATCATGGAAAACGCAGGCGTGGGTTGGATTGCAGCCATCATCATCGGTGGCATCGCCGGATGGCTGGCGGAAAAGGTCATGAGCAGCAGCATGGGCTTGCTCATGAACATATTGCTCGGCATCGTCGGCGCCATCGTCGCCAACTGGATCCTGGGTCTGTTGCACATCCAGCCGCTTGCAGGTTGGCTGGGTTATCTGATCACCGGCTTTATCGGTGCCTGCATCCTGATTTTCATCGGGCGCGTCATCCGCCGCTGAAGGTCGCGCTAGCCTTCAAACATCGAAAGCCGGGCTATCATTGCGCCCGGCTTTTCATTGTCCTGAATTCTTTCTAGCGGCGGCTCAGCAGGCCGAAAACATAGGCAATGCCTGCCGTCACCGCGAGCGCCATCAGCGGTTCTTCACGAACCTTGTCGCGCAGCTGTTCCGTCATCAGCGATGCCTCGTCGGTCACCGCCGACTTTGCCCCCTGGCCGAGCGCGACCACGCTTTCCGTCAGCCGGGAGAGATCGTTGCGAAGGGCCGCGACCTGCGCCGACAGATCGTCTGCTGCGATATCGGCCTTGACCCGCGCAGCGGTGGATTCGGCGGAAGCGGTTTTCAATTCAGCCATGGTCTGCTCCTGTTTCATGGGATGCGGCTTCAACGAAATGGCGGCCCGAAAGGTTCCGCCGCAACCGATCTTTTGTTCGCCGCAGAGCCGCCACGCCGCCGCCGCCGCCCGGCGCAGCTTTTCGCGCGACAAACCCTTCATTTCCTGTCGCGTTTGTTCTAAGGAACGTCAAATGTCCGCCCGCGCGCGGGTTAATGATACTGCGAGGTTTGCGTTTCTATGTTCCATATCCTGAGAAGAGCCGCTCAGACCTGGGTCGCCAAGCTGCTGATGCTTCTGCTGGTCGCGTCCTTCGGCATCTGGGGCGTCTCCCGGTCGCTGATTACCGGCAGCAACAGCACCACGGTCGTGACCGTCGGCGATCAGCATGTGGACGTCAACGAATTCCACCTCGCCTACCAGCGCCAGGTGGCAAGCCTCAGCCAGCAGTTCGGCACGCGCCTCACGCCGGAACAGGCCCGCGCCTTCGGCGTCGAGCAGCAGGTGCTGGCCCAGCTCGTCGCCGGCGCCTCGCTCGATCAGCTTGCCGAAGAAATGAACCTCGGGCTGTCCGAAGATCGCCTCGCCCAGTTGATCGCCGATGATCCTGCATTCAAGGCTGTCAACGGCAAGTTCGACCGTGAACTCTTCATCTCGCGCCTGCGCAATGCCAATATCCGCCAGGATGATTACATCAAGGAGCGCAGCAAGGTCGCCGTCCGCAGCCAGGTCGTCGATGCCATCTCGAACGGCTTTACCGCTCCGAAGACGCTGGTCGACGCCCTGAAGCTCTATGGCGGTGAAAGCCGCAGCGTCGACTATTTGCTGCTCACCAACGCCAATATCGAGCCGATCAAGGCGCCTGCCGACGACGTGCTGGCGGCGTGGTTCGAGGGTGTGAAGCAACGCTACCAGGCGCCTGAGTACCGCAAGCTCGTCTATCTCAAGCTGCAGCCCGCCGATATCGCTGACGCAGCGACGGTCGCCGACGACCAGATCCACGAAGCCTTCGACAAGAGCAAGGATACCTACCGCACGCCGGAAAGCCGCACCATCGAACAGCTGACCTTCACCAGCAAGGATCTTGCCACCGCCGCCGAAACGGCCCTGAAGGGCGGCACCAGCTTCGATCAACTGGTCTCCGACCAGGGCAAGACGGCAAGCGACGTACTGCTCGGCGAGTTCACCAAGGACAAGGTTCCCGACCAGGCTGTTGCCGATGCGGCCTTCGCGGTTTCGCGCGATGGCGGCACGACACCTGTGGTCGAGGGCTCCTTCGGTTCCGTCATCCTGCGCATCACCAACATCAAGCCGGAAACGACCAAGAATTTCGACGAGGTGAAGGAGGACATCCGCAAGCAGCTGGCGCTTTCCAATGCCTCTCAGGAAGTGATCAACGTTCATGACCGCATCGAGGATCTGCGCGCCGGCGGCGCCACGCTCGAGGATATCGCCGGCCAGTTGAAGCTGAAGGCCGTGGCCGTCGACGCCGTCGATATGACCGGCGCAGACAAGGACGGCAAAGAGGTCAAGGATATTCCCGTCAAGCAGCAGCTGCTCGGCGAAGCCTTCAAGACCGAGGTCGCCGTCGATGCGCCGCCGCTGCCGATCGGCAATGATGGCTATGTCTGGTTCAACGTCCGCGAAATCACGCCGACCCGCGAGCGCCCGGTCGCCGAGGTGCGCGAAAAGGCGGTCGAGGACTGGACGGCGGAACAGCAGAAAGCCGAACTTGCCAAGAAGGCCGACGAATTGAAGGCCGCAGCCGCCAAGGGCACCGCGCTTGCCGATATCGCAACGCCGCTCGGCATCGCCGTCGAAAGCAAGAGCGGCGTCACCCGCTCAACCGATGATCCGGTGCTTGGCCGCGCCGGCGTCACCGCCGCTTTCTCCGGCCCCATCGATACGGTCGCGAGCGCTGTCGGCGCCGATCCGTCGACGCAGATCCTGATGAAGGTCACAGAGGTCAACAGCGAGCCGACCAGCGATGCGCTGAACAACCGCGATGCCCAGATCACCGCCATGGCCAATGCCGCCGGCGACGATATTCTCGATCAGATGGTCAACCTGCTGCAGACGCAGTACGGCGCGCAGATCAACCAGACGCTCGCCGAACAGGCGACGCTTCGTTAGGAGGCCTTTATGACCGATCTGAAGCCGTTCCTGGCCAAGGCCGCAAGCCGCGAGCCGCTGACGCGTGACGAGGCTCGCGCCGCCTTCGACATCCTGATGTCGGGCCAGGCGACGCCCTCGCAGATCGGCGGCTTCCTGATGGCGCTGCGCGTGCGTGGCGAAACCGTCGACGAGATCGTCGGCGCCGTCACCGCGATGCGCTCGAAGATGCTGACCGTCGAGGCTCCGGCCGATGCGATCGACATCGTCGGCACCGGCGGCGATGCCAGCGGCACCTACAATATCTCGACGCTGGCGGCGCTGATCGTCGCCGGCGCCGGTGTCCCCGTCGCAAAACACGGCAACCGGGCGCTGAGTTCGAAGTCGGGTGCGGCGGACAATCTGGCGGCACTCGGCGTCAAGCTCGATGTCGGCCCCGAGATCATTTCCCGCTGCATCACTGAGGCCGGCGTCGGCTTCATGTTCGCGCAGCTTCATCATTCCGCCATGCGCCATGTCGGCCCATCCCGGGTCGAACTCGGCACCCGCACCATCTTCAACTTGCTCGGGCCGCTCTCCAGTCCGGCCGGCGTCCGCCGCCAGCTGCTGGGGGTCTTCTCGCCGCAATGGCTGGTGCCGCTTGCGGAAGTCATGCGCGATCTCGGCTCCGAATGCGTCTGGGTGGTTCATGGCGACGGCCTCGATGAGATCACCACGACCGGCATCACCAAGGTAGCCGCACTCGAAAACGGCAAGATCCGCACCTTCGAGCTGTCGCCCGGCGATTTCGGCGTCAGCCCCAGCGTGCTTGCCGACATCAAGGGCGGCGATGGTGTCGCCAACGCCGCAGCGCTTCGCGAGGTGCTCAGCGGCGCGAAGAACGCCTATCGCGATATATCGCTTGCCAATGCCGCCGCCTCGCTGGTGATCGCCGGCAAGGTCGAAACGATTCGCGACGGCATGACGCTCGCGGCGCAGTCGCTCGATAGCGGCGCCACCGCGCTCGCTCTCGACAAACTCATCGCCGTTTCCAACGATATCGACTAGGATTACCCCGATGACCGATATCCTGAAGAAGATCGAACTTTACAAGCGTGAGGAGATCGCCGCCGCCAAGGCTGCGGTGTCGCTTGCCGACCTGAAGGCGATGCAGGCCGGCCAGTCCGCCCCGCGTGGCTTCCATCGCGCCCTTGCTGCCAAGCGTGACGCCGGCAATTTCGGTCTGATCGCCGAGATCAAGAAGGCGAGCCCGTCGAAGGGGCTGATCCGCTCGGATTTCGATCCGCCGGCGCTGGCAAAGGCCTACGAAGCCGGTGGCGCGGCCTGCCTTTCCGTGCTGACCGATACGCCGAGCTTTCAGGGTGCGCCGGAATTCCTGACGACGGCACGGGCCGCCTGCGGTCTACCCGCTTTGCGCAAGGATTTCATGTTCGAGACCTATCAGGTGCATGAGGCGCGCGCCTGGGGTGCTGACTGCATCCTGCTGATCATGGCCTCGCTTTCTAATGACGAGGCCGAGCGTCTGCAGGACGAAGCTTTCTCCCTCGGCATGGACGTGCTGGTCGAGGTCCACGACGCCGAGGAGATGGAGCGGGCGCTAAAACTGTCCTCGCCGCTCATCGGCATCAACAACCGCAATCTGCGTACTTTCGAGGTCAGCCTGACTGTCAGCGAGACGCTGGCCGCCATGGTTCCGGCAGACCGGCTCCTCATCGGCGAAAGCGGCATCTTCACCAATGCCGATTGCAAGCGCCTGCAGGCCGTCGATATCAGCACCTTCCTTGTCGGCGAAAGCCTGATGCGAAAGGATGACGTGACGGCCGCCACCCGCGCGCTGCTCTTTGGCGAAGCCGCCATCGCGGCCGAATGATATGAGCGGCGGAAAGGCTAACCTAACGCATATCGATGCCTCCGGCGAGGCGCATATGGTCGACGTTTCCGACAAGGCCGAGACGCTGCGTATCGCCACGGCCGAGGGCTATGTGAAGATGGCGCCGGAAACACTCGCGCTCATTCGACAAGGCAATGCCAAGAAGGGCGATGTGATCGGCACGGCGCGCCTTGCCGGCATCATGGCGGCAAAACGTACCGCCGATCTCATCCCGCTCTGCCATCCGCTGATGCTGACGAAGGTGACCGTCGAGATCGAGGAAGACGCCGCCCTGCCTGGTCTGCGCGTCACGGCAACCGCCAAGTTGACCGGCAAGACCGGTGTGGAGATGGAGGCGTTGACCGCCGTCTCGGTCGCCTGCCTTACGATCTACGATATGGCCAAGGCCGCCGACAAGACAATGGAGATCGGCGGCGTCAGGCTGCTCGAAAAATCCGGCGGCAAGTCGGGCAATTTCCGTCATCCGGAGGCGAGATGAACCTTCTCCCGGTCGCCGAGGCGCAGAACCGTCTCCTGTCCCGCGCCAAGCCCGTCGAAGCCTCTGAAACGCTGCCACTTATCGATGCCGAAGGCCGCGTCCTGGCCGTCGATCTCAAGGCAGGCCTGACCCAGCCGCCCTTCAACTCCTCCGCTATGGATGGTTACGCCCTACGTCGCGAAGACGCGCCGGAGCCGGGCGCCTTGCTGAAGCTGATCGGCACCTCCGCCGCCGGCCATGCCTTCCGAGGCGAGGTCGGCAAAGGCGAGACCGTCCGCATCTTCACCGGCGCCCCAGTTCCCGCAGGCGCCGACAGCGTCCTTCTGCAGGAGGATGCCGAGAAGACTGAAGGCGGCATCCGAACCAATTTTCCTGTGCGGCAGGGCCAGCATGTGCGTCCCCGCGGCCAGGATTTTGCCGAAGGCGAAGCCGTGCTGTCGGCCGGCACAGTGCTTGATTTCTCGCGGCTGACGGTCGCTGCCGGCATGAACCGGCCCGATGTCGAGATTCTCAAACGCCCGCTGATCGCCATCCTTGCGACCGGCGACGAATTGCTGCCGCCCGGAAGCGCGCCCGGCCCGTCGCAGATCATCGCATCCAATACATTCGGTATTGCAGCCCTTGCCCGCAAAGCCGGCGCCGAGGTGCTCGATCTCGGCATTGTCCCGGACGACAAAGCCAGGATCACCGCGGCGATCGACGCGGCGCGAGACGCCGAGGCCGATGTCATCGTCACGCTCGGCGGCGCTTCGGTCGGCGACCACGATCTGGTGCAGGCGACGCTGATCGAGGCCGGCATGCAGCTGGATTTCTGGCGCATCGCCATGCGTCCCGGCAAACCGCTGATGGTCGGCAGCTTCGGCGAGACCCATGTGCTCGGCCTGCCCGGCAATCCGGTATCGAGCCTCGTCTGCTCGCTGCTCTTCCTGGAGCCGCTGATCCGCAAACTCGCCTCCCTGCCGCCGGTGCGGCGCGAGACAATGGTGGAGGCAGCCGTCACGCTGCGCGTCAATGACCACCGCCAGGACTATATCAGGGCGAAACTCTCGAAATCCGCCGCCGGGAACTGGCTCGCCGAACCCTTCGACAAACAGGATTCGTCGATGATGAAGGTGTTTGCGCAAGCCGATTGCCTGATCATCCGCCCGCCGCATGCACCGGAGCTACCGGCTGGAGCGCCCTGCCCGGTCATGCTGTTGCGGCCGGATCTTCTGGCATAATCGCAGCCTTTCAGCCATCTCCGGCAAGTGAAAAGACGCCTGCCGGCACCACCTTGCCCCCCGTACCCGCGCCGAAATCTGCGACCGCATGGGTCGCGATTCGCCTAAGGTGTCCCTGCGGTAGATAAGCGCGCTCGGGATCGCCGATCAGCACCTCGATGCCGCTCGCTTGGCAACGCTGCAAGAAATCCATCACCCGCAAGGCAAGTGCGGGATCGTAGAACAGGTCGCCGACAACGACGAGATCAGTCTCCTCCGGCGGCGGCGCCTCGATGATATCGGCGGCGACGGCTACGATCTTCACGCCGTTGATCGCCGCGTTGAGACCGATTGCGGCGATGGCATTGGCATCGACATCGACCGCCGTGACCGTAGCAGCTCCGGCCTTCGCCGCCGCGATGGCGACGAGCCCGGAGCCGGCGCCAAGGTCGAGGACGCGGCGCCCCGCGACCACCTCGGGGCGATCGAGCAGATGGCGGGCAAGCACGGCGCCGCCGGCCCAGGGATAAGCCCAGTAGGGCGGCGGATCGGTTTCTCCCCGGCCGGCAAGTCGCCAGAGCCCGCTCGCAGGGCCTGCCATATAGAGCAGGATTTCGGAAATGGCCGGAACGGGGGAGATTGGCAGATTGGCCTGGATGAAGGCGGCCGGATCGGGACGTGGAATGCCGGAGCGTTTCATCGTCGTCCTGCTCCTGGCCCGCTATAAAACTAACGATTCAATAGCTCTTCATGGCGAGATGCGGCATGCCGCCGTCGAGAAATTCCGCTTGCGGCTAGCCGTCAGATAAAGCCCTCCGCCTGAACCGGCGAAGGGCCTGCGGCGCAATCAGCCGGGCTTCTTCTTCGAAAACTTGCCCTTCGGCCCGGCGCCGCCCTTGCCTTCATATTTCGGGCGTTCGGATTTGGCGCCTTCGGATTTCCCGCCTTCGAATTTCGGCTTGTCGTATTTTGGCTTGTCGAATTTCGGCCCATCAAATTTAGGCTTATCGGATCTCGGGCCATCGAAGCCGGGCTTGCCCGGTTTCTTGCTCCAGGGCTTGGTGTCCTGTCTTTGCTGGCCGCTATTGTCAGCTGCAGCATATCCGCCGCCCGGAGCCTTGCCGAACTTGTTGTTCGGGCGTTCCTCGCGGAATGTGTCGCCCGGTCGCTCGTCACGCGACGACTTGCCGGCATAGGGCTTTGGCGACGGCGCCCGGCTGAAATCCGGCGTGCCGGAAAGCTTTGTCACACGGATGCCGCGTTCGAGCGCCTTGTTCGGTCCGATCGCTGCCAGGAAGCTTTCGGCACTCGCTGCTGCGATCTCCACAAAGGTTTCCTCAGGCTGCATCTTGATCGCACCGATCTCGCGCTTCGTGACATTGCCGTTGCGGCAGAGCATCGGAATCAGCCAGCGCGGCTCGGCATTCTGCTTGCGTCCGACCGAAACGGAGAACCAGACGCTGGCGCCGAAATCCTCGCGCGGTCCCCTCTGTGCCGGCTCGAACGGCTCGGCATTGTCGCGGCGCTTGCGGCTGCGATCGTCCTGCACGGTAACCTCGAGGAGGTCTTCCGGCGCCGAATGATTGGTGCGGTAGAGGCGCAGGAAGGCGGCGGCTAGCTTTTCGGCTCCGTGGCTGGCGAGTAGCTGCTGTACCAGCCCCTGTTCTTCTTCCTGCGGCGCTTCGCTGAAGATCGGATCGGCGAGCAGCCGCTCGTCGTCGCGCTCATTGACCTCCTCGGCCGACGGCGGCCGCGCCCAGGCAGCCGAAATTCCGGCATTCTCGAGCAAGCGCTCCGCCTTGCGCCGTGCATTCAGCGGCACGATCATAGCGCTGATGCCCTTGCGTCCGGCACGGCCGGTGCGGCCGCTGCGGTGCAGCAGCGTATCCGGATTGGTCGGCAGATCGGCATGGATGACGAGATCGAGGCCCGGCAGGTCGATGCCGCGAGCGGCGACGTCGGTCGCGATGCAGACGCGGGCGCGCCCGTCGCGCATCGCCTGCAGCGCGTGGGTGCGTTCGTTCTGCGTCAGCTCGCCGGAGAGTGCCACGACGGCGAAATTGCGGTTGTTGAAGCGCGCGGTCAGATGATTGACGGCGGCGCGCGTCGAGCAGAAGACGATGGCGTTGGTCGCCTCGTAATAACGCAGCACGTTGATGATCGCATTCTCGCGGTCGCTGGGGGCTACCATGAGCGCGCGATATTCGATGTCGACATGCTGCTTTGCCTCGGCCGCGGTGCTGATGCGCACGGCGTTGCGCTGATAGCTTTTGGCAAGCTTGGCGATCGCCGCCGGCACCGTTGCCGAAAACATCAGTGTCCGGCGCTCGTCCGGCGCCGCATCGAGAATGAATTCCAGGTCTTCGCGGAAGCCGAGATCGAGCATCTCGTCGGCCTCGTCGAGCACGGCGGCCTTTAGGTCCGACATGTCGAGCGCCCTGCGACGAATATGGTCGCAGAGCCGGCCGGGCGTGCCGACGACGATATGGGCGCCGCGTTCGAGCGACCGGCGCTCGCTGCGAATGTCCATGCCGCCGACACAGCTGACGATCACCGCGCCGGTCATCTCAAACAGCCAGTCGAGCTCACGCTTTACCTGCAGGGCAAGCTCACGTGTCGGGG
Source organism: Rhizobium sp. NZLR11 (assembly GCF_019685115.1). NCBI lineage: Bacteria > Pseudomonadati > Pseudomonadota > Alphaproteobacteria > Hyphomicrobiales > Rhizobiaceae > Rhizobium > Rhizobium sp. NZLR11. Next base: position 160,956 of record NZ_JABDWD010000013.1, read on the forward strand.
CGATGACGAGCGCCAGCGGGGCGCCGGCATTGCCGAAACGCTCACTATCCTCAAGCAGGGTCGGTGCCAGCGCCAAGCCGAAGGCGACGGTCTTGCCGGAACCGGTCTGGGCCGAGACCAGCGCGTCGGAAGCGGCAAGCGCCGGATCGAGCATCGCCTTCTGCACCGGGGTGAGTTCGGCGTAACCGCGCTTCTGCAACGCCTTGGCGATCGCCGGAACGACGCCGTTGAATTCTGTCATGAGTTCGATCTTTCGGAGCTGTCAGGCGCGAAATGCGCCATGGCCGGAGCCAGCCGGCGGGTATTTGCGCCGTTCCTAGCCGCTCCCGCCGCGATTGTCAAAGCGTGCGGCTGCGCCACAGCCACGCGTCGATATGCCTTGCCCGGCCGCGCAGCGTCGTTTCCAACGGACCCTCCATGCGACCCGCCTGCAGCAACGCGCTGTCGGGGCCGGCCGCGCGGACGATTTCGGCGCTCAGCGCCAGCTCGACGCCATGGCGGGCGGCGACCTCCATCAGGCGGCTGCCGACGTTGATGGTGTCGCCTGCCGCGGTGATCTGTTGCCGGTCGCCGGTGCCAAGGCGCGAGGCGACGATCGGGCCGCAATGGGCGCCGACCTTGAAGCCGATCCTCTTCTCCGCGAAGCCTCCGTGCGATCCAAGCCAGGCCCGCGTGCGCTCGCACAGGCTGACGGCGCAGGCAGCGGCCCGGGCGGCATCGTCATCGGCAGGCTCCGGCAGGCCGAACAGGATCATCGCCCCGTCGCCCATGAAGCTGGTGATGGCGCCGCCGTGGGCGCGCGCCTCCTCATCGACCAGTTCGAAGAATCCGCTCAGAACCTCGCTCACCTTGACCGGGCCGAGGTTTTCGCTGAGGCCGGTGAAACCCGAGAGATCGATGAAGATGACGGCAGCGTTCTGGCGCACCGGTGCGGCGAGGAAATTTGGATCGCGTGCCAGCCACTCGCCGAGGCCGGGCGCCTCGATGCGCTGCAGCAACGCGCTCTGCTCGGCAAAATGGCGGGCGCGGCCGCGGTCGAGCCAGAGTTCGGCTGCACCGAAGATCAGCGCCGGCGGCAGCGCTGCGGCGATCGGCAGCGCCGCGCTCAGCCAATAACCATGCGCAAAGGCCGAAAGATTGAGCAGCGCCCAGACGATCAGCGTCAACACGATGATGAGATAGCCCATAGCACTCCGTCGCCAAGCAATCAGCGAAACGAGCACGATCGGCAGGCCGACGGCGATGCCGGCATCGATCAGCCTTATCCGGTGGTCGCGCACCATGCCATCGCCGCTGACGAGATGGGTGATCGCCGTCGACATCACCTCGACGCCGGGCATAACCGGATCGAACGGCGTCGGGAAGACGTCGCCGCCGCCGGTGACCGTCGAGCCGATGACGACGATGCGGCCGGCAACCGCATCGGCCGAAAGCGTGTCATCCAGCCCATCGGCCGCGCTGAAGGTGGCGATGCTGCCGTGCCCGCCATAGAAGGTCACCGGCAGCCGCTGGCCGATATCGGTGGGGATACGCAGCTTTCCGAGCATGATGGCATCGGGTTCGATGCTGGGGTCGACGCCGAGCGCCACCGAAGCGGCGCGCAGCGGAAAGGCCGGATCCAATCGATCCGCGGCGCGTGAGATCAGCGGAATGTAACGCGGCGTGCCGGTCTGGTCGGTTGCGACATTGACGATGCCGACGGCGGCGGCCTCGGCAAAGCGGGGAAGCGGCAACAGAAGCTGACCTGCCTCGGGGATGGCGGCGAGCGGATCGTTGGCGGCATCGGTGACCTGCTGGCTGCTTCTGGTGAAGGTGGCTGCGGCCGCAATCACGCTCGGCCCCTGGGCAAGGGCGGTAGCCAGCGCCGCATCGCCCTCCTCCGGCCCGGGATCGACCAGCAGAATGTCGAGCGCCAGGGCCTTCGGCTTCAAGGCGTTAATTGCGCTGACAAGGCGCGCAAGTGTGGCCCGATCAAGGGGGTAACCGTGGGACGCCGCGGTGCGGTCGTCGATGGCGATGATCGAGACGCCGGGAGGCGGTGTTTTCGCCCCGACGATAACGCTGCGGATATCGGTGAGCGAGGCCTCCATCCGGTCGAGAAGGCCGCTTCCGGCAGTGAGATTGGCATAGCCGAGCGCAGCTCCCCAAAGGCCGGCGAAAAACAGCGCGATCACCGTCTGCAGGCGATGGTTCATCGATTATTGGCCGAGGCGGGCAAGGAGAGCGGCGGCGCGCGGCGCCGGCCAGCGACGCACGATGAGGGGTTCCGTTCCGGCACTGACATCGACGCCCTCGCCCGGCGACAGCACCACCTGCTCGCCAGCCGGTCGGCGGACCGCGACGCTGCCTCGCACGACCAGCACCGAGGTCTTGCCGCCTGCGACGTCGACGGCCCATTGCGTGCCGCGCACGGCGGCGATCGCCTGCGGCGTCACCACCTCAAAACCACTCGCGTGCTGGCTGCTGTCGACATCAACGAGGATGGCCTTGCGCCGCAGCGACGCTGAATCGGGGCTGCCGTCACGGTTGCGGTCGGCAAGGCGGAAGGAGGCGCCGGCCTCCGCCGTGATCTTTACTCCGCCGGGACAAGTGAACACCTGGCGGGCGCCGGCGTCGCGCGAGATCGTGCAGCCGGCGGACTGCGCAAAGGCCGCCTCATGTGGAATGAGGCCGACAGCGAGTGCGGCGGCAAGCAGGCTGCGAAGTTTCGTATTCATGGAAAGGCCCCCATGACCGTGCGGGCAGCTTTTTCCAAAGCGTCCGCCAACCGTCTTCTTCCATGGCAGGCATGATAGCCGAATTCGGATAATTCCCTAGGTAAAAAAGCAAACCGCCACAATCGCCAGCCGATTCTTAGGGGCTGGTGTTGGTATCCGGCGCTGGTCCGGCATAACGCGCCCGCGGCCGGATCAATTCGCCGCTGTCGATCTGCTCCATCGCATGCGCAAGCCAACCGGCGGAACGAGCAAGCGAGAACATGATGATCGGCGCCTCCTTTGGAAGATCGAAGGCGGCGGCCATCGCGGCAAGCGCGAAATCGAGATTGACCTTCTCGCCGACCATTGCTTCGCCCGCATCACGAAGGTCTGCAAATTCCAGCGGCAGGGGAAAATGCGAGAGCAGCGCGATAGCCCTGATATCGCCGTCGGGATAGAGCGGATGGCCAAAGGCCGACAGGCGATGGCCCTGAGCAAGCGTGCGGCGGATCGCCTGCTCGGCCCCGAGGGTGACAGCGGCTTCGATCAAGGCGTCGACACCCTGCCAGGCGGCGCCATGCAGTGGCCCGGTCAGCGTCGCCAGTCCGGAAAGCACGGCGGCCGAAAGCGCAGCACCCGTCGATGCCGTGACCCGCGCCGCAAAAGTCGAGGCGTTGAGTTCGTGATCGGCAAGCAGCACCAGCGCCCGACGCAGGCAATCGGCAGCATCCGGCCGCTGCCAGCTTTCCGCAAGCCGCAGATGCAGCGGCCGATCCGATGGCCCCGGCGCCAGAGCATCGGCGACGGTGGAGAGGACTCCCTGCGCCTCGCGGCGAAGTGCCGCCTGCGATCGGCCGAGCGACGGCAGATCCGATGTCACCCGCCCTGCCAGCGCAAGGAACGCAGCCTGCAGCGACGGAGCGGCGTACCCGGCGTCGGCGCCGGAGAACACCGCTTCCGCACCGTTCCAAAGCAGTGCCGCCGTCTGCTCCAGCGTCGCTGCCTCGGCAAAAACGGCCGCATCGAGTCCGCGATAGGAAAGCCGCCCATTGATAATGGTGGAGATTGCCGACGAGAGAACCGGATCGCCCCACTTTATCGCCTCGGCGGCAACGGTTTCGGTCTTGCGGCGGCCGGCATGACGCTCGGCAAGCCGCTGCACGTCCGTCGCCTGGTAGAGGCTGCGGCGTGGGTCGGTGGGATCGGCCTTGGCACGGATGCGACCGCGGCTGACATTGGCGTAGAGCGTCTGCGGCTTGGTCTTCAGCGCCCGTAGCGCCTCCTCGGCGGTCAGCCACGACATCGGAGCCTCATATTGATCAATTACGTCAAGATTGACGTCAATGAGACTAGGTTGGATCATCCCGGCCGTAAAGGAGAAAACATTATGAAAAACGGCTTGGAAGATGTCATTGCCGCCGAAACGCAACTCTCGGATGTGGATGGCGAAGCGGGGCGACTGGTCATCCGCGGCATATCGCTGGATCATCTGGTCTTAGACGGCACCTATGAAGGTGTCGCCGCGCTATTGCTCGACGGGCTGATGGAACGAAGCTTCGGTGAAACAGAATTGCGCGGCTGGCTGGCGAAAGCCCGAACTGGGGTGTTCGATCATATCAAGGCTGCCGATACCGCCCTGCTCGCCCTGCCCCCGGTCGATGCGATGCGGGCACTGATCGCCCGGCTGCCAGACGGTGAGGATTTCGATACAGCGCTCAGCCTTCTGGCAGCGCCCGCCGTCTTCCTGCCGGCTGTTCTGCGCCTGCAGCGCGGCGAAAAACCGATCAGGCCCGACGCCTCGCTGCCGCAGGCGGCCGATATCCTGCGCATGCTGACCGGCAAATTGCCGACCAGGGAGCAGACGGCGGCGCTCGACGCCTACCTCGTGACGATATCGGACCATGGCCTCAATGCCTCGACCTTCGCATCGCGCGTCATCGCCTCCACCCAAGCCGGCCTCACCTCTTCGGTCCTGGCGGCGCTGAGCGCGCTGAAGGGGCCGCTGCATGGCGGCGCGCCCGGTCCGGTACTGGACATGCTGGACGCGATCGGAACGGCCGAGAATGCCGGGCTATGGCTAGGCGAAGCGCTTGATCGCGGCGAACGGCTGATGGGCTTCGGCCACCGCATCTACCGCGTCCGCGATCCGCGTGCCGATGCGCTGAAGGGCGCCCTGAAGCCGCTGCTCGCCACCGGGCAGGTCGACAGCGCCCGCGGCGCGCTGGCGGAAGCCGTGGAAGCTGCCGCCTTGGCGATCCTGAAGCTGCGCAAGCCCAACCGGCCGCTCGACGTCAATGTCGAGTTCTACACGGCGCTGCTGCTGGAAACGCTCGGCTTCCCGCGGCAGGCCTTCACCGGCGTCTTCGCGATCGGCCGCACGGTCGGATGGCTGGCGCATGCCCGCGAACAGGCGCTCGACGGTCGGCTGATTCGCCCGCGATCGGTCTATATCGGCCCGCTGCCGGCCGCTGCCTGAAGACTGAAATGGGCGGCGGGGCGTGTCCCCGCCACCAACCGTCAACCGCCGACGAAAGCAGCCAGGTTGTCTAACGTCAAACGGCACCCTTCCTCATTGTCTTCAAGGCGGATGCCGGAGGGAATGTTGTCGCAGGCCATCGTCACATCGGTGCCACCATCCACCGGTGACAATGTCGTGCTGACCATCATCTCGCCGGAAAAGCCTTCATCTTCGGAATCGAAGACTGTAGCCCAGACGATCCGCTCATCAGGCACGAGTCTTGCGAAACGGCCTTCGAACCTGTCGGTCTTGTCGGAGGTCTTGCCCGGCTGCGACGCCTCGTCATCAGGATAGACGAGCGACATGCTGAATGCGCCGCCTTCCCTGCCTTCGAAAGCATGGACGATCCCGCGCATCGAACCGGGCGGAAGCCAGGTGGCGACCGCCTCCGCATCCAGGAAGGCACGGTAGATGCGCTCAGGTGGCGCGGCGATGAAGCGTGAAACGGTCGTGCTGCGTTGGGTGGCCATGCCGGCAAAATAGAGCACCACAAGCACTTGCCCAGATCGCGCCTGAAATCGCGCGATCTGGATCATCATTGTGATTAGACGAGGCGGCTCTGTTCCGTTGCCGCTTCGATGAAGCTGGCAAACAGCGGATGCGGGTCGAGCGGCCGGCTCTTCAGTTCCGGGTGATACTGCACGCCGATGAACCAAGGGTGATCGGCATATTCGATCGTCTCCGGCAGCACACCATCCGGCGACATGCCGGAGAAGACGAGGCCGCAGCTCTCGAGCCGGTCCTTGTAGTCGACATTGACCTCGTAGCGGTGGCGATGACGCTCGGAAATATCGGTGGAACCGTAGATATCCGCGATCTTCGTGCCCTTCTTCAGCGCCGCCTTGTAAGCGCCAAGACGCATCGTGCCGCCGAGATCACCGGCTGCCGTGCGCTTCTGCAACTCGTTGCCCTTGACCCATTCGGTCATCAGGCCGACCACCGGCTCCTTGGACGGGCCGAACTCGGTTGAGGACGCGCCCGATACGTCGGCGAGATTGCGCGCTGCCTCGATGACGGCCATCTGCATGCCGAAGCAGATGCCGAAATACGGCACCTTGCGTTCGCGGGCGAAGCGGGCTGCGTGAATCTTGCCTTCCGAACCGCGTTCGCCGAATCCGCCCGGCACGAGGATGCCATGCACCTTTTCGAGATAGGGCGCCGGATCTTCCTTTTCGAAGACCTCGGACTCGATCCATTCGAGCTTGACCTTGACGCGATTGGCGATGCCGCCGTGATGCAGCGCCTCGATCAGCGATTTATAGGCATCCTTGAGGCCGGTATATTTGCCGACGATCGCGATCGTCACCTCGCCCTCCGGCGTGCGGATGCGGTTGCAGACCTCTTCCCACGGGTCGAGACGCGGCTTCGGCGCCGGCTCGATGCCGAAGGCAGCCAGCACTTCGTCGTCCAGGCCTTCCTTGTGGTAGGCAATCGGCACATCGTAGATGTTGGCTACGTCCAGCGCCTGGATGACGGCGGACGGGCGCACGTTGCAGAACAGCGAGAGCTTACGGCGCTCTGCTTCCGGAATTTCGCGGTCGGCGCGCACCAGCAGGATATCGGGATGAATGCCGAGCGCCTGCAATTCCTTCACCGAATGCTGGGTCGGCTTGGTCTTCAGTTCGCCGGCCGCCGGAATGTAGGGCATCAGCGTCAGGTGGACGTAGACGGCGGTGCCGCGCGGCAGGTCGTTGCCGAGCTGGCGGATCGCCTCCATGAAGGGCATCGCCTCGATGTCGCCGACCGTGCCGCCGATCTCGCAGATGACGAAGTCGTATTCGTCATTGCCCTCGATGACGAAATCCTTGATCTCGTTGGTGACGTGCGGGATGACCTGCACCGTCGCGCCGAGATAGTCGCCGCGCCGTTCCTTGTCGATGATGTTCTTGTAGATGCGGCCGGTGGTGATGTTGTCGGTCTTGGTCGCCGAACGCCCCGTGAAGCGTTCGTAGTGGCCGAGATCGAGATCGGTTTCCGCGCCGTCGTCGGTGACGAAGACCTCGCCGTGCTGGGTCGGGCTCATCGTGCCCGGGTCCACGTTCAGATAGGGGTCGAGCTTGCGAAGCCGGACCCGATATCCACGGGCCTGTAGCAACGCTCCGAGAGCCGCGGCCGCAATTCCTTTTCCGAGAGAGGAAACCACGCCGCCAGTGATGAATACGTATCGCGCCATGGGATTCACCGGATACCTTTTCAAAAACGATTCCACCAGCCCCAAAAATTCTTTTCCGGAATTTTCGAAGCGTGGCGAAGGAATCTGAACAAAAGAAAACCGGCAGACCCGAGGGCCTGCCGGCGGTTTATGTCGAAGACCGGCTTACTGTCCCGTCGGGACGCCGGCGGGCTGAGCCGGTGCCGGCGCGGCCGGAGCAGTCGTTGCCGGAGCGTTTGCGGCCGGAGCCGTCGTGGAAGGTGCGGTAGCCGCCGGGGCCTGCGCTGCCGGAGCCTGAGTTGCCGGCGCTGGTGCGGCAGGCGTTGCCGCCCCGCTGCTCGGAACGCCGTTGCCGGCCGGCAGACCTGCCGGCGCCTTCGCACCGCCGCCGAGCGAATCGAGAATGCCGTTGCCCTGCCCGCCCGTTGCCGGAATGCGGTCCAGAATATCGCTCGGACGGCCTTGGTAACGCGTCAGTATCCCGAGGCCGAGCGAGGTCAGGAAGAACAGCGTCGCCAGGATCGCGGTGGTGCGCGTCAGCGCATTGGCCGTGCCGCGGGCCGACATGAAGCCCGAACCGCCGCCGATGCCGAGGCCGCCGCCTTCCGAGCGCTGGATGAGCACGACGCCGACAAGCGCGAGCACGATCATGAGATGAATGACAATCAATACGGTCTGCATGGGTCCAGTCCTGCCCGCCTGGAGACGGACATAAGTAAGAATTCTGGCGGCTCTTTACATGAGGCTTTGATCTATTCCAAGCCCTTCGGCCCGGAATAAACTTGGGAATTCACAATGCCTCAGGCGAGCAGCGCCTCATAGGCCCGGTAGATGGCGAGGAAGTCGGCTGCTTTCAAGCTCGCCCCGCCGATCAGCGCACCGTCGACATTGGCGATGCCCATCAGCTCGCCGGCATTGGCCGGCTTGACCGAGCCGCCGTAGAGAAGGCGCATCTTACGGCCTTCATCGCCGAAGCGGGCCACTAGCTCGGCGCGCATGAAGGCATGCGCCTTTTCGACATCGCCTGATGTCGGCGTCACACCGGTGCCAATCGCCCAGATCGGCTCGTAGGCGATGACCGTGCTCTCGGCGATGGCGCCGTCCGGAACCGAGGCGGAAAGCTGACGCTTGATGACGTCGAGCGCCTGGCCGGTCCGGCGTTCATCCGCCGTCTCGCCAATGCAGATGATCGCCGTCAGCCCGGCGGCGAAGGCAGCCTCCGCCTTGGCGCGGACCAGATGATCCGTTTCAGCGTGGTCGGTGCGCCGCTCGGAGTGGCCGACGATGACATACGTGCCGAAACAATCGGCAATCATCTCGGCCGAGATGTCGCCGGTATGCGCGCCTGACGGGTTCTGATGGCAGTCCTGGGCGCCGATCGCCAGCGGGCTGTCGGTGCAGAGCGCCGTCGCCACGTAAAGCAGCGTCGTCGGCGGGCAGATCAGCGCTTCGACCTTGTCGGCCAGCGGCGAGGAAACACCCTCGGCGATCGTCTTGATCTGATCCAGGGAGGCACGCATGCCATTCATTTTCCAGTTTCCCGCCACGAGCGGGCGCACGTCAGGTGTCATGCCAGCCTTCCAAATTCTGCATATGCCCAAATTCTGCATATGCATTGGGCAATATCAAAAGCGCGCGGCAAAGAAAAGCATCATGCCCTTGACGTAAGGGGAATCTCGGCGATCCAGCCTATATTTCTGCCGAAAAATGCTAGGGAGCCCGCTTCAGCCGGCGAGAATCCAGTTCAAGACTCGGCGCCAGTCGATCATCCGGATCGGCGTGCCGTGATTTCCGGTCTCAAACAGCGTGAACCGTGTCGGATATTTTGCCTTGTGCAGGCTTTCGAACAGCGCCTGCTGGTCGCTGGCGGCATAGACCGGGTCGCGGCTGCCGTGCGCGAACCAGAGCGGCAGCTTCGCCTTGTAGAAGGCGCTCCTGGTGAAATCGGGATCGGCGACGCCGCTCATAACAAGCATGCCCTTCAGCCGCTTGACGCTGTCGCCGTCGCGCGCAATGCCCCAGCAGACCTGGCTGCCCATTGAGGCGCAGGAAAGGATGACCGGCCGGCCCGGCGATTGGGCGCTGGCATAACGGATGAGGCCGGCGATTGCCGCAACGCCATTGCTGTCGAAACTCCTGACCGTCGGCGAATAATAAACGCCTCCATTGCCGGCGACGAGGTTCTTCAGCCGGTTGAAATTGCCGCCGAAGCTGTAATCGTTGGCCCCCAGCCGGCGATCGCCGTCGCGGCCATGGATGAAAATTACCGTGAAGGCGGCATTTTCGGCCGGTCCCACCCTGGTGACATCGAGCTTGATGCCGTCGAGAGGCAGCGTCTCGTCGGCTTGAGCCTTGCGGATGCCGAGCGCCACATATTTCTGCTGCACTCGCTTTTGCGGGATCTGGTCGCGGCCGTTGATATCGCGCATCTCGTTATAGTCGATGACCTCGAATGCACCGTCATCGCCTGTCTGCAGCATGGCCTGCTTCGAAAACAGATCGTCCTTGAAAGGCGGCAGCGCATCGGCCGCCCGCGCCGGCCCGACAGCAGACAGGATGGCCGCGGACAAGAAAAACGCCGCAATTGCGGTGATGATGGTGCAATCACTTGTGGACATTCGCATTCGGATGGCTCCTGAAGCCTGCCGCCGCTTGCCATTCCGCGCCCGGCAACGCAAATCATTTGGGAAAAGCCGCCAAAACCGGCGGTGTCGCGTATAGAGGTGCTTTCTGGCAAAATCTGCCTGATTCGCAAACGTGACATGAAATGCGGTGATTTTGGGTCGGCGGCGGATGCCCGCCCAAGACAGGATGAAGATCTGAACGGATCCATGGACGATAGCAACGATCTCTTTTCCGGAATGCCCCTCTCTGAAAAACGCGAGGAGGCGCAGAAGCCTGCCGCGCCGGCCGAGCGGCCGCCGGTCACGGCTGCGCCCGCCCCTGCCCCACCCGCCGCCGCACCCCCTACTGCCGGAGCATCAGCCCGGCCGGCGCCCGCTGCGTCGAATTCGGACGAATACGGCGCCTCGTCGATCCGCGTCCTCGAAGGCCTCGAGCCGGTGCGCATGCGCCCGGGCATGTATATCGGCGGCACCGATGAAAAGGCGCTGCATCACCTTTTTGCCGAAGTCATCGACAACGCGATGGACGAGGCGGTCGCCGGACACGCCAATTTCATCGAGGTCTATCTTGACCTCGAAGGTTATCTCACCGTCTCCGACAACGGCCGCGGCATCCCGGTCGAGAACCATCCGCAGGTACCGGGCAAGTCGACGCTCGAAGTCATCATGACAAAACTGCATGCCGGCGGCAAATTCGACGGCAAGGCCTACGAGACCTCGGGCGGTCTGCACGGTGTTGGCGTCTCGGTCGTCAACGCCCTTTCCGACGACCTCGAAGTCGAGGTGGCCCGCAACCGCAAGCTCTACCGCCAGCGCTTTTCCCGCGGCCTGCCGCAGGGTGGCCTCGAAGAGTTGGGCGACGTCCACAATCGCCGCGGTACCCGCGTGCGCTTCCATCCCGACCCCCAGATCTTTGGCGATCATATGAAGTTCGATGCCGCCCGCGTCTTCCGCATGGCGCGCTCGAAGGCCTACCTATTCGGCGGCGTCGAGATCCGCTGGAGCTGCGAGGCGGGCGTTTTGCCTGAAGGGTCCGAGGTCCCTGACAAGGCCGTCTTCCACTTCCCCGGCGGCCTGAGGGACTATCTCCAGGCGACGATGGGCAAGGAATTCACCGTCACCCGCGAGATCTTTGCCGGCAAGACGGAGAAGGTGAGCGGCCACGGCTCGATGGAATGGGCGATCACCTGGTACGGCGGCGATCCGCAGGTTCATTCCTATTGCAATACCATTCCGACGCCCGATGGTGGCACGCACGAGGCGGGCCTGCGCATCGCGCTGACCAAGGGCCTCAAGGCCTATGCCGAGCTGACGCAGAACAAGCGCGCCGCCCAGATCACCACCGATGACGTGATGATCTCGGCCGTCGGCATGCTGTCGGTCTTCATCCGCGAGCCGGAATTCGTCGGCCAGACCAAGGACAAGCTCGCGACCGTCGAGGCTCAGCGCATCGTCGAGAACGCGCTTCGCGATCCCTTCGACCATTATCTTGCCGACAATCCGAACGAGTCGGCCAAGCTGCTCGACTGGGTGATCGAGCGCGCCGAGGAGCGCCTGCGCCGCCGCAAGGAAAAGGAAGTCAACCGCAAGACCGCGGTGCGCAAGCTGCGCCTGCCCGGCAAGCTCGCCGACTGCTCGCAGAATACTGCCGAGGGCGCCGAACTCTTCATCGTCGAGGGTGACTCGGCAGGCGGCTCGGCCAAGCAGGCGCGCAACCGCGCCAACCAGGCAATTCTGCCGCTGCGCGGCAAGATCCTCAACGTTGCCAGCGCCGGCCGCGAAAAACTCGGCGCCAATCAGCAGCTCGCCGATCTCATTCAGGCGCTCGGCTGCGGCACGCGCTCGAAATACCGCGACGAAGACCTGCGCTACGAGCGCATCATCGTCATGACCGATGCCGACGTCGACGGTGCCCACATCGCCTCGCTGCTCATCACCTTCTTTTATCAGGAGATGCCGGAGCTGGTGCGCGGCGGCCACCTCTTCCTCGCCGTGCCGCCGCTCTACAAGATCACCCAAGGGTCGAAATCCGCCTATGCCCGCGACGACAATCATCGCGCCGAGCTGATGCAGACGGAATTCAAGGGTAAGGCCAAGGTCGAGATCAGCCGCTTCAAAGGTCTCGGCGAGATGATGGCCTCCCAGCTCAAGGAAACCACGATGGATCCGTCCAAGCGCACCTTGCTGAAGGTCATGATCGACGAGGTGGATTTCGAGGGCACCCGCAGCGCCGTCGACGATCTGATGGGCACCAAGCCGGAAGCCCGCTTCCGATTCATCCAGGATCGCGCCGCCTTCGCCGAAAACCTCGATATTTAAAACATATGCGAGCGGGATAGACGTGGGTTCGGCGCGGCCTGCATTTTAGCATCTGCGATTTCACGGAACTGACGAAGAACCGTAACAAGGCCTTCAAACAACCGGCGCATGAAGCGGTCGGCGCGCCTTCCCCTCTGGGGAGCAGCTGCGCCGGTTCGAACCGTTTCAACCCCCTGCCGGATCTTTGCCATGACCAAGCGTTTTCTCGCGGCTGCCGCTTTCATTCTTCTTTCCAGCACCGTCATCGCCAGCGCCACAGATATCCGCGCGACTGAGATCGGCGCCACCTTCGAGACCGCCTGCCCCTTCGGCGATTGCGCCGCCGGCATTTCGCTCTCCTATCTCGGTGAATTCGTGATCCCCACAGGTCACATGGAAAACGGCGTCGAATTCGGCGGCATTTCCGGCCTCGATTTCGATGCCGTCACCGGCCACTATCTCGCCATCAGCGACGACCGCTCCGAACGGGCGCCGGCCCGCTTTTATGAACTCGACGTCGATGTCGGCGCGTCCGGTCTCAAGGGTGTATCGGTCGTCAGCCAAGTGACGTTGAAGGACAAGAACGGCGAGCCCTTCGCCGCCAGGACCGTCGACCCAGAGTCGATCCGTCTCGGCAAGGGCGGCATCTATTGGGGCAGCGAAGGCGACGGCAAGGCGCTGCTGCCACCCTTCGTCCGCGTGACAGCACTGGACGGCTCATTCGTGCGCGAATTCAAGCTGCCGCAGGGCTTTGCTCCCACAGCCGACAAGTCGACCGGCATCCGCGACAATCTCGCCTTCGAGGATCTCGCCGTCGCGCCCTCCGGCTATGTCTTCGTCGGTGTCGAAGCCGCGCTCTATCAGGATGGCCCCAACCCCTCGCTGACGTCGGGCAGCCTGTCGCGTATTATCCGCTACGACGGCGCGAGCGGCGAGCCGAAGGCCGAGTATGTCTACCCGGTCTCACCGATCCCGCAGGCCGCCACCAAGGCCGATGGCGGCAATGACAATGGTATGTCTGAAATGCTTGCGCTCGACGACCATCGCCTGCTCGCCGTCGAGCGCAGTTATGCCCAGGGCTACGGCAACACCATCAAGATCATGATGATGGATCTGGCCGACGCTACGGATGTTTCCGCCATCGCTTCGCTCGCCAAAAACGACCAGCGCGTCGTCCCGGCCCGCAAGAGCCAGGTCCTAGATTTGAGAGCGATCGGGCTCGTCCCCGACAATATCGAGGCCATGTCGCTGGGAAAGGCCAAAGACGGCACCGACGTTCTCATTCTCGGTTCCGACAACAATTTCTCGACCGGCCAGAAGACGCAATTCTACGCCTTCAAGGTTGTCAGGCGTCTGCAGCAGTAAGACGCTCGGTCTGGCGGCCGATTGGCGACGCTTTGTATACGCTTTCACGGTGCGGACCTTGAAACCGCCGGGTTGATGGCCCATAACCAGAGTACAAGAAAAAGAAGAGGCGCGCGTGGGTGTGTTCGACCGTCAGAAAAGCAATCATGAACCGCGATGGCTCGGGTCGTCGGCACCGACACGCACGCCGCTGATTCCCTCCATTTCGGCTGCGCGCTGGCTGCTTGTTCTGATCGTCGCGGCCGGTGTCTACTTCTTCTACGGCTTCCTCGTACCGGTGCTGGCGTCGCTGGTCATCGGGTTCGCCAGCTGGCCGCTCTACCGCAAGCTTCTTGCCCGCGTCGGCGGCAATACGACGATCGCCGCGACCATAGCCATCATCATGATCATCACTTTCCTGGTCATCCCGATCGGCCTTGCCGTCACCTATACGACGGGTGAAGTGCGCACCTGGGTTGCCTGGGCAATCCACGCCAACCGCGCCGGCGCCCCGACACCGGCCTGGATCGTCGCGCTGCCGTGGGCAGGCACCTATCTCGATGAAGTCTGGACCAAATATATCGGCAGCCCCGGCGCCCTGGGCGAGGTTATCCAGGCGGTCAGCGGAGCCAATATCGGCAATATCTACCGTGCCGTGCTTGCGGCCGGCGGTGGCGCCTTCCATCTCCTGCTGACGCTGCTCTTCATGCTGATCGCGCTGTTCTTTGTCTATCGCGACGGTTTTTCATTTTCCAAGCAGATCGACATGCTCGGCGAACGCATCCTGCCTAACCGCTGGGAGCGCATTTCCCGTGTCGTGCCGGCGACAATCAGCTCGACAGTCATGGGTATGACGCTGATTGCGATCGGCGAAGGCATCGTGCTCGGCCTGGCCTACTGGATAGCCGGCGTACCGTCGCCGGTGACACTCGGCGTGCTGACTGGCGTGATGGCGCTGATCCCGGGCGGTGCGCCGCTCTCCTTCACGCTGGTCTCAATCTATCTGCTGGCAAGCGGCTCGCATGTGGCCGGCATCGGTCTCTTTGTCTGGGGAACCGTCGAGCTCTTCATTGTGGACAAGACGCTGCGGCCGAAGCTCGTCGGCGGCCCGATCAAGCTGCCCTTCCTGCCGACCTTTTTCGGCCTCGTCGGCGGCGTCAAGACGATGGGTTTCCTCGGCCTCTTCATCGGCCCGGTGCTGATGGCGTTGATCGTCGCCATCTGGCGCGAATGGATCCACGAGGCCCGCAACGCCGACAAGAGCGAGACGGGACCGCAGGTTCTCATCGACGAACAGGCCCCGCCGGCAATCCCCGAATCGCCGAAGACGATCCCCCGTATTGCCGAAGGCTGAACCGCCTTAGCAGACCGTCATCCCAGCCGCTTTTCCATGAACAGGCTGAGCGGGTCCGGCAGATAGCTGCCGAAAGGCTCGATGTCCCGGTATCCGTATTTGCGGTAGAGAGCGATCGCCTCGGGCTGGTAGATGCCGGTTTCGAGCCGGATCGCCGATAGCCGCTTTTCCCTAGCGATCGCTTCGAGCGCGTTCATCAGGCCGCTGGCGACCCGCAGCCCCCTCGCCTCTGGATCGACGAACATGCGCTTGATCTCGGCCGTGCCGTCGCCGGCCTCGACCAGCGCGCAGCAGCCGACGATCGCATCGCCGTTGCGCGCGACCAGGAATCTCACCGACGGCTTCTCCAGCAAGGAGAGGTCGACCAGATGGTTGCTCTCTGGGGGATAGAGCGATTGCGCATAGGCATCGGACAGATCGAGAAGGCGGATGACGCCGTCCTGACGCGGTGGCTCCAGGGCGATGGTGACGGACATGCTGCCTCTTTCTGTTGGCGCAGGGCAAGATTTTTCCGGAGATGACCAAGAGTTAATGCTCCTGCCTTCATTCGGTTGGAATTGCGCCCTCTAAGACGATGGCATGCTCAATAGCCACGGAGGCAAAATATGCAAGCGGTGCTGATCGCGATGACCATTCTCGGTTGCGACGATTCCATCAGCCAGTGCAGCTATGTCGCGACGGTCGACAAACGCTGGGAGACGGTTGCCGCCTGCGATGCCGAAGCCGAACGCCGGTTGAAAACCTATGCCAATGTCAGCTATCCCTCGGTGATCGCAGTCTGCGAAGCGCCCAAAGCAGTCGCTGCCGCCGAACCGCCGAAACCGGCGCCCGTAACGCCGGCCGCACCCGAAGCGGCCGAACAGCACCCGCAGGGACTGCGTGGTTTTGCCGACGACATTGCCGGACAGGTCCGCGACCATCTGCCCTCCGGCAGAAGCGTCAAGGACACGCTCGCCAAACCGGTGCATTTCGTCTCCGCCAGCTATTCTTGGGTCGTCACGCGGCTGGCCGATTAATGCATGTCGCCCGGAAGTGTGCAGCGGTTCTGGGACAGCGACATGCATAAAAACAAAGGGCTAAAGCGCGTCGCATGAATCAAATTTGATGCGACGCGCTTAGGCGGCCGCAAGCGCCGCATAGACGCGGGCCGATTGCCGCTGTTCGATGACATGCAGCTTTTCCACCATGTCGAGCAGCTCGCCGACCGCGCCGTGCGCGTCGTGATGGCGGAATTTTTCGAGAAGACGGCCGCAGACATTGCCGAGCACGCTGCCCGGCGCTTTTCTTGCTGCGTCACGCCACAGCATTGTGGCTTCGACGAAGATCACGCTGATGTCCCTGGACAGGCCGGCGGACTCGTAGAGCGCGCGCACCGCATGCATGCGCCCGGTTGCCAGGATCGAGCGCACCCGGCGCTCGCCGCAACCCGTCAGCTCGACGACCGCTCCCGCAAAGAAATCCACCTTGCCGGCGCAGAGCGCGTGCATCAGGAAGGATGGCGTCAGCCGGCCGTTGAGGCGCAGATGCTCGACGAGATCGGGTATCTCGCGCGGCGCGATGTCGCCGGCGATCGACACGATGGCAGCCTCCGTCGCCTCGCGGCTGATGCGTTGGAGCCGCTGCAGGCCGATCGCCGCCTGTGCGAGCGGTAGCCCAACCAGCGCATTGCTGACATGCTGGGTAAGCAACTGCCGGGCATCGGCGGGAAGATCGCTGCGGTCGAGAAGCAGATTGCGAATGTCGCAGCAGTCGCCAAGCCGTTCGGCGATGCGTTTCAGCGATTGGCTGGAGATCGCCGCACCGTCGTTCTCGAGCAGGCAGAGCAGCTCCTCCTCGTCGCCGACCTCCGCAAGCGCTGCGCAAACCGGGCGCGTCACATGCGCCCTCACCGCGATCAGCATGCGGGTGGCGCCATTGCCGCGCGCGGCGAGATCGACGAGATCGGCATCGCTCAACAGCGGCGAACAGGTCACCGCATGGCAGGCAACCTCAGGCTGGTCTTCGGCAAGCGAAAGAATCAGGCTGCGTGGCGCATCGGGCGACCAGGCGATCGCCTCGGCAAGTGCCAACCGCACGCGCGGCGACGGATCGTCGAGCAGAAAGGTCATCGCCATTTCGGCTGCCGCCCGCTCCTCCACCGTCATCTTGGACTGAAGATAGGCTCGCCCGAGCGCGTTTGCTGCCCGGGCCCGGTCACCGGTCTTGGCCGTTTCGATCCAACGAAGGAAAGCTTCTATGATCACACGACGCCCCAGCACTTGAACGCGATTCCCTCGCGTTTCATTCAATGCTGCGACCGTAGCGACAAAAGGTTTAAGATTGGTTCACCATATTTCTTAAGTCTTTGTAGGCCTTGCGGCTGGATCTAAACCTTCGGCAGATGCGGCCGGAACATTTCGAAGACCTCGCTGGCTTCGCTGTAGTCCATATAACCCAAACGCGCGACGGGGCGGGCGAGCGACATGTCGAGGCGGCCATCCCTGACGATCGCCTCGTCGATGCGGATGCCGACCACTTCACCGAAGATGAAGACGTTTTCGGACGGTTCGCCCGACAGCGTCTTCGGTTCGATGATCTCGGTCACCTTGCATTCGAGCACTGCGAAAGCCTCGCCGACATACGGCGCGTCGATGAGTTCGGCCGGCTTCGGCGTCAGGCAGGCGAAATCGAATTCGCTGTCGCCGTAGGGCAGCGCCGCCGAGGAAAGGTTCATCTTCTCGGTGAGATTTCGGCTGACGAAATTGCAGGTGAAGACACCGGTCTCGGCCGCATTGCGCTGGCTGTCCTTGCGCCCGCTGGAGGAAAACATCACCAGCTTCGGCCGGTCGGAAACCGCATTGAAGAAGGAATAGGGCGCGAGATTGATCGAGCCGTCCCTGCCCTTGCTGCCGATCCAGCCGATCGGCCGCGGCGACACGATCGCCTTGAAGGGATCATGCGCCAGCCCATGCCGGTTGCTGTCGGTGGTGTAAAACATCAGTCCTCTCCGCCGACCCAGGTCACCGTATCGGCAAGTTCCGGCCGCGGCCGCTCGATCGCCGGAAATGTCGTCGAGCCGATATGGATGAAACCCGCCACCTTTTCATCCGGGCCGACGCCGAGCAGCGGATAGGCGCGCTCGTCATAGGCAAACCACTCGGTCAGCCAGTTGGCAACGTAACCGCTGGCATTGGCGGCGAGGATGAGGTTGAAGCAGAGCGCGCCGGCCGACATCAGTTGTTCCCATTCCGGGATCTTGATATGCGGCCCAGCCTTGCTGACGACGGCAACGACCACTGGCGCGCGGGTGAAACGGGCGCGCTCGACCTGGATCATCTCTTCGGAAAGCTCGGGCTTCATTGCGAGTGCCAGCTTTAGAAGCTCCTCGCCGAGACGCACACGCTGGTCCCCGCGATAGACGATGAAACGCCATGGCGCGATCTTGCCGTGATCGGGAACACGCGAGGCAAGACGCAGGATTTCTTCGATCTCGGCCTTCTCCGGACCTGGTTCGCACATCTGGAAAGCGGGGATGGAGCGGCGCACGGCGAGGTAGTCGATCAGCTTGATATCGGATTTCATGCGGGAGAAACTTCCATTTTTATGCTGCTGCAAAGGGTGGGTCTTGAATTTGCCATCGCGTTGGTCTTGAAGTGGCCTTTGCGATTTCAGAAGTCAATCGGTTCACGAAACAGATGTTTGGCATTTCGCCTCTTGCACGCATCGGCCTTGCCATTGCCCTGATGATACTGACGCCGCTCGGCGCCGGCGCTCAGGATGCCTTCAAGGAATTCAAGCAGCTTGAATCGACGCCGAAGATGCCGAAGCTCGATGCCTTCATCGCGCCCGGCACGGCGCCCGAAGGGGTCAAGCTGCGCAACGTTGCGATGGAAGCCAAGCTGACGGCGGACGGCACGCCGGTCGAGGAAGGCCTCTCCTGGTACGTCTTCAGCCCGATCGCCGGTACTGACGGCAAGCTGCCGCTGATCGCCAGCGCCAAGGGCGGACCCGCCGCCTTCCAGCTCGCTCCCGGCGATTATTTCGTCAACGTTTCCTTCGGCCGCGCCGGCGTTACCAAGAAACTGACCGTGCCCGCTGACGGCGAGGTCGACAAGCAGGTGATGGTGCTCGATGCCGGCGGCCTGCTGCTCAATGCCGTCTCCGGCACCGATGCCCGCATCCGCCCCGATCAGTTGAGCTTCTCGATCTATTCCTCGGAAGTGCGTGACGACGGCGAGCGCGGCCTCGTCATGGCCGACGTCTCGCCGAACACCGTCGTCCGCCTGAATGCCGGCACCTATCACATCGTCTCCGAATATGGCAGCGTCAACGCCGTCATCCGCGCCGACATCCAGGTCGAAGCCGGCAAGCTGACCGAGGCGACGATCCAGCATCGTGCCGCGCAGGTCACCTTCAAGCTGGTCTCGGATGCCGGCGGTGAGGCGATCGCCGATACGGCATGGTCGATCCTGACGGCGGCCGGCGACAGCGTCGGCGAAAGCGTCAGCGCCTTCCCGACCATGGTGCTCGCCGAAGGCGGATATTCCGCCGTCGCCCGCAACAAGGACAAGATCTACCAGCGCGATTTCACCATCGTCGCCGGCAGGAACACCGATGTCGAGGTTCTGATGAAGGACCAGCAGCCACAGCCGCCGGTGAACGATGCGGCCCGCACGGTGCAGCAAGTGCCTGTGGGAACGCCGCCGCCACCAGGTGTCCAGCCGGCGCCGGTGGCACCACTCCCTTCCTACGAACAGCTCGCACCGCAAGGCGGCGACGACACAAGCCTCGATTGATTGTGTCGCGAGCGGTTTTCGGCTCAGCCGAGATGTTTGGGTCCGGCCCGTTTAGGCGGCGCCACTGGCAAGACTGGCTCGTGACCGCGCCCGACCGTGCCGATCAAAGGCGTTCCAGACGCGCGTTCCATCATTGGCATGGAGAATTCTTTGAAGCGCATTGCAGCGTGGTTATTGGCTGCATGATCGTGGCGGCAACATCGCAGCCCTTGATCAGCTTCCGACAGCGCCGAAGTCCGGCGCTGTCGGATAGACGCGTTTTTTAGGCCGCCTTGGCTTTCTTTGCTTCGGCCTTGCGACGGATGTCGGGCGGCGTCGCTTCCAAGGCAAGGCTCTCGACGGCGACATCGAGCTCCATCGAAACCTGGTCCTGGCTGCCGAGGCGGCGGATGTTGACCGTGCGCTCCTCGGCTTCCTTCCGGCCGCAGACGATGATGACAGGCACCTTGGTGACCGAGTGTTCGCGGACCTTGTAGTTGATCTTCTCATTGCGGAAATCGGTCTCGACGTTGAGACCGGCCTCGCGCAGCGCCTCGGCCACTTCAAGCCCGTAGGTGTCGGCTTCCGAAGTGATCGTCGCGACCACCACCTGGAGCGGCGATACCCAAAGCGGCATGTGGCCGGCGAAGTTCTCGATCAGGATGCCGAGGAAGCGCTCCATCGAGCCGCAGATGGCGCGATGGATCATCACCGGCTGCGTCTTTTCGGAGTTGCTGTCGATGTAGAAGGCACCGAAGCGTTCCGGCAGGTTGAAGTCGACCTGCGTCGTGCCGCATTGCCATTCGCGGCCGATCGCATCCTTCAGCGTATATTCGAACTTCGGCCCGTAGAAGGCGCCCTCGCCCGGCAAGATGCCGGTCTTGATGTTGTTCGACTGCTGCTGGATCGTCTCCAACACATTCATCATCACGCTTTCGGCGCGGTCCCAGAGATCGTCGGAACCGACGCGCTTGTCCGGCCGGGTCGAGAGCTTGATGGTGACCTCGTCGAAGCCGAAATCCTTGTAGACCGAGAGGATCAGATCGTTGATCTTCAGGCATTCGGCAGCCATCTGCTCATCGGTGCAGAAGATGTGCGCATCGTCCTGCGTGAAGCCACGCACGCGCATCAGCCCGTGCAGCGCCCCCGACGGCTCGTAGCGATGGACATTGCCGAATTCGGCAAGCCGGATCGGCAGCTCGCGGTAGGATTTCAGCCCATGTTTGAAGATCTGGATATGGCCGGGGCAGTTCATCGGCTTCAGCGCGAAAACCCGGTCGTCGTCGGTGTCGTCACCGGCAACCGTCACCTTGAACATGTTGTCGCGGTACCAGCCCCAGTGACCGGAGGTCTCCCACAGCGACTTGTCGAGCACCTGCGGCGCGTTGACTTCCTGATAGTCACCGGCTAGCCGGCGGCGCATATAGGCGACCAGCGTCTGGAAGACGCGCCAACCCTTGCCGTGCCAGAAGACGACGCCCGGGCCCTCTTCCTGGAAATGGAAGAGATCCATCTCGCGGCCGAGGCGGCGGTGATCGCGCTTCTCGGCTTCGGCAAGCATATGCAGATAATTGTCGAGTTCCGACTGCTCGGCGAAGGCCGTGCCGTAGATGCGGCTCAGCATCGGGTTGTTGCTGTCGCCGCGCCAGTAGGCGCCGGCGACCTTCAAGAGCTTCAAGGCGCTGCCGATCTGGCCGGTCGAGGCCATATGCGGGCCGCGGCAGAGATCGAACCAGTCGCCCTGGTAATAGATCTTCAGATCCTGCCCTGCCGGGATGGCGTCGACGAGTTCGACCTTGTACTGCTCACCCTTGTCGGCGAAGACCTGTTTGGCCTTCTCGCGCGACCAGACCTGCTTGGTGAAGGGGGCGTTGCGGGCGATGATCTCCTTCATCTTCTTTTCGATCTTCGGCAGATCGTCGAGCGTGAAGGGCTCGTTCTTGGCAAAGTCGTAGTAGAATCCGTTTTCGATGACCGGGCCGATCGTCACCTGAGTGCCGGGCCAGAGCTCCTGCACCGCTTCGGCCATGACGTGCGCCGCGTCGTGGCGGATAAGTTCCAGGGCGCGGTCGTCGTTGCGGGTGATGATCTCGATCCGGCCCGTCGTCACGGGATCGGAAAGGTCGCGCACGGTGCCGTCGATCGCAATGGCGACCGCCTTCTTGGCAAGCGACTTGGAAATGGATTCGGCGACATCCCGGCCGGTTGCGCCAGCATCGTAGCTGCGCACGGAACCATCGGGAAATGTCAGCGAAATAGCTTGGGACATCGAAATTCTCCTTGTCCAGTCCCGCCAACGAATGCGGGTGGTTGCAACGGCAGCGCCTCCGTCTTTGGATGCGCTCCCGCCTGATAATCAGATTTCTCTCGTGAGTAAAGAAGAAGCCGGCCTACATGATCATCTCGGCAAGGCCGCACACGGTGTTCCAGTTACGCATCGTCCCGACGCCTATCCGCTTGTTCGTCAGGGCCGAAAGCAGCTTGGATTGGCTGGGTTTGCCGGCAAAATCGATCCAAAGATCGCCGCCGACGACGGCGATGCGCTGTCCCTCCGTCATCAGCGGTTTCAGCGCCTCCACCTTCTTCGGATCGACCGGCAGTCGCATCACCCGGACGATGACCTGGTCGGCGTTGCCATCCTTGAAGGGATTGGTGCTGCAAAGCGCCATCCAGCTGCAGTCGTTGCGCACGACGATATCGACGTGTTTGCCGAACTTTTCTTCAAAGCCCTCTTCCAAGGTCACCTCGAGTTCGTGCGGCCGCATATCGTCGGCTTCGAAAACCAGATTGCCAGTGGAAACCAGCGTGCGCGGTTCGCGATAACCGAGCTCTTCGGCCAGTGCGCGCAAATCCTGCATGATAACGCGGCGATCGGGCGTCAGGACAATGCTGTGCAGAAGGGCGATGAAGGTACTCATGGCGCCCACCCTTTCTTGCGTCCGAGGGAGAGATACCGCCACGGCGTCCACCAGCGGAACTGATCGCCGAGCACTTCAGGCACCTGGTCGAGGCCGCTGGTGCCACCCGGGCCGCAGCGGCCGACCCGAAACAACGTCATCCAGCCGCCAGCCCACAGGCCGTGGCGGGCGATCGACTCATAGCCGTATTCGGAGCAGGTGGGGATATGGCGGCAGGAATTGCCGACAAAGCTGGAAAGCGTCAGCTGGTAGAGGCGGATAAAACCCATCCCGAGCAGGCGGTCGGGAGTCTTGCGGAACGGACCGGTATAATTGCGGGATGTGTGTGCGGCCTTTTCACGCGGTTTTTCAGGTCCGGCGGCACCGCCGTCATCCTCATCGCTTGCCTGCAGGGCGCAGAACTCGCACATCTCCGTTACGCCTCGACAAACTCAGCCCGTTTCGCCTCGATCTGCCCGATCGCATCGACGACCGCATCGAAGGTCAGCATCGTCGAGGCATGGCGGGCCTTGTAGTCCCGCACCGGCAGCAGATAGCGCATGTCTTCGAACCGTCCCTCGGGCCCCGCTCCATCCGCCTTCAACATGGCAAGCATGTCCTGGCGTGCCTGGCGCAATTCGCCCGATGTGGCGCCGACGACATGGCGGGCCATGATCGAGGACGAGGCCTGGCCGAGCGCGCAGGCCTTCACGTCATGGGCAAAACCGGTCACGGTATCGCCGTCCATCTTCAGCCAGATTCGCACCTTCGAGCCGCAAAGTTTCGAATAGGCCTGGGCGCTCGCATCGGCCTCCGCCAACGTGCCGGTCAACGGAATATTGCCGGCGAATTCGAGGATCTTGCTGTTGTAGATGTCGTCCATGTCGGATTTCCGCTCCAAAATCACTGCGGATCGGCCTCAATAAGGGCTGTTATTGTTATTGAAACAAAAAACACACCGTGTCATCTGAGGATACTTACATACGATGGCCGTCTTCCTATATGTATGTCGTTCGAAGGCCATGAAAATGCAATGGCCTCGTGTAAGTTTGATTGGGAAACCGTGCCGGACGGGCGTTGAATGCGCCTTGAAAGCCCCGGAGCCTGCCAAAGGTGCATGAATTCCCGCATGGGATTGACCAGTGGCGATTCCGACAGATGGGTCCGCGGTGCGGACCAGGAGACCATTGTTCATGGACGCCATCGTAAAAAACTTTCCGCAGACCAACCGCGACTCCGATCGCCCCTCTCAGCAGGAGGCGGAGGAAGCCGTTCGTGTGCTGCTGCGCTGGGCCGGTGACAACCCGACCCGCGAAGGCCTGCTCGAAACGCCGGCCCGTGTCGTCAAATCGTACCGCGAGCTTTTTTCCGGCTACGACATGGCGCCGGAAGACGTGCTCGGCCGCACCTTCGAAGAGGTCGCCGGGTACGACGACATGGTCCTCGTCAAGGACATTCCGTTCTTCTCGCATTGCGAACACCACATGGTGCCGATCATCGGCAAGGCCCACGTCGCCTACATGCCGGACGGGCGTGTGCTCGGCCTGTCGAAGATCGCCCGCGTGGTCGAGATTTATGGCCGCCGCCTGCAGACGCAGGAAACGATGACCGCGCAGATCGCCCGGGCCATCGACGATACGCTTAATCCGCGCGGTGTCGCGGTATTGATCGAGGCCGAACATATGTGCATGGCGATGCGCGGCGTTCAGAAGCAGGGCTCGACCACGTTGACGACGACGTTTACGGGTACGTTCAAGACCGAGCCGGCCGATCAGGCCCGTTTCATGACCATGGTGCGGAGCCGCTGATACCGGCTCCCTCAGGAGGGCCGCGATGAGTCAAATGATCTTCAATCAACCATCCGAGGACAAGTCGGCGTTGGAAGACGCCGGCGATTTCACGCCGCGTTTCGATGACCGCGGCCTGATCACCGCGATCGTCACCGACGCTGGCGACGGCGAGTTGCTGATGGTGGCGCACATGAACGCCCAGGCGCTGGCGCTGACCATCCAGACCGGCACGGCTCATTATTTCAGCCGTTCGCGGGGCAAGATCTGGAAGAAGGGTGAAACCTCGGGCAATCTCCAGACGGTGAAGGAAATTCGCACCGATTGCGATCAGGACGCCATCTGGCTGAAAGTCGAGGTCGCCGGCCACGACGCCACCTGTCACACCGGCCGCCGCTCCTGCTTCTATCGGACGATTACGCTTCAAGACGGAAAGCCAATGCTGGATATCGTCGACGACGAGCGTCATTTCGATCCGCAGGACGTTTACGGGAAATAAGCCGAACGCGCCGGCATTTGCTCCTTATTGCGCCAGAAACCGCTTCTATATACCATTTGGAAACTGATCGGGCACACTATCGGGACCCAAAGTGTTCTGCTGGGAGGGAGAGCGCCATGCTGAGCTGGAATTTGCATCGTCAAAGCTCTGAAGGCGAAGGTTCCGGTACCGCCATATCCACCACGATCGAGGTGATCCCGCCTCCAGCACCCATCAAGAAAATCAAGATCGCGCTGGCGCTCGGCGGTGGTGCTGCCCGCGGCTGGGCCCATATCGGCGTGCTGCGCGCCCTCGACGAGGCAAAAATCGAGATCGGCATGATTGCCGGCACCTCGATCGGCGCGCTGGTCGGCGGCTGCTATCTCGCCGGCAAACTCGATGAACTCGAAAGTTTCGCCCGCTCGCTGACGATGCGCCGGATCGCAAGCCTCCTCGATCTCACCATCGGCGGCAGCGGCCTGTTCGGTGGCATGCGGCTGACCAAGCGTATGCAGGAACATCTGGAAGGCTTGAACGTCGAGGATCTCGACCGGCCGTTCGTCGCCGTCGCCGCCGAGGTCAATACTGGTCACGAGGTCTGGATCGCCAATGGTTTGCTGATTACCGCGCTGCGCGCCTCCTATGCCCTGCCCGGCATTTTCGAGCCCGTGCGCAGCAATCACCGCACGCTGGTCGACGGCGCGCTGGTCAACCCCGTCCCCGTCTCCGTCTGCCGCGCCTACGAGCAGCCGCTGGTCGTCGCAGTCAATCTCAATTACGATCTCTATGGCCGCTCGGCCGTCGTCCGGCACAACGCCAGCCTTTCGCCGCAGGAAGTGCAGAAGCAGGAAGAGGCGCCCTATGCCCGTCTCGGCATGACCGGCGTCATGGTGCAGGCATTCAACATCATCCAGGATAGGATCGCCCGCGCCCGCCTTGCCGGCGACCCGCCGGATATTTCGCTGCAGCCGCGTCTGAGCTACATCGGCCTTTCGGAATTCCACCGGGCCGGCGAGGCGATCGAACGCGGCTACGAGGAAGCCAGGGTAAGACTCCCCGAAATCAAACGCATGCAGGAAGTTTACGCCACCTCCCCCTGATGGATATCGTCCGAAAGCCCGTAGCGCTTGAGGCCGGCAAGACCTCAGCCGGCGATATAGGCCTTGATCTCCTCGGCCTCGCGCTCAACTTCGGCGATGCGAGATTTTACCACGTCACCAATCGAGATGATGCCGGCAAGCTTGCCGTTGCTTTCCACCGGCACATGCCGGAAGCGGCGGCTGGTCATCAGCTCCATCAGCTCGTTGACGGTCGTCTCCTCATGGCAGCGGTAGACCTTCGCAGTCATGACCTGGGCAAGCGACTGGTCGAGCCCGTCCTTGCCGTGTTTGGCGATCGCATGCACGAGGTCACGCTCGGTGAACATGCCGGAAATCCGGTTTTCCATGCCGACGACGACGATAGCGCCGATCTTCTTCTTGCTGAGGATGGCGGCCGCCTCGGCGACGGTGGTGTTCGGCCCGGCGGTGACGACGTCCCTGCCTTTCAGGTCGAGGATTGCTTTGACTGAACTGGTCATTCGAACCTCCTATGTCCGTGAAACACTTGTCACAGGCATCCGCGGCGGTTTCTCCCCCCATCGCGGATAATAGGTCGATGGTGCACCGCCCGGCTCAGGATTGCAACAGATCCTTCTCTGTTCCCGCAGCTTCCATCCCCGGTGGGCGCGGCGCCC
Source organism: Rhizobium sp. NZLR11 (assembly GCF_019685115.1). Lineage (NCBI taxonomy): Bacteria > Pseudomonadati > Pseudomonadota > Alphaproteobacteria > Hyphomicrobiales > Rhizobiaceae > Rhizobium > Rhizobium sp. NZLR11. Next base: position 187,593 of record NZ_JABDWD010000013.1, read on the forward strand.
GGTCGAACAGCGAAAACAACAGGAAGCCGAAGACGAAGCCGCCGATATGCGCGTCCCAGGCAATCGCCTGATCACTATCGCCGACGAGCGGGATGCCGACGGCGATCAGGGCGTTGCCGACCAGCCAGAGCAGCATGAAAATGACGACCGTGCGGCTCTGCAGCGCCTCGACGATGGAAAGCCGGGCATTGAGATGCGCAGGCAGCATCGGCCGACGTTCGGCCGGAAAGGCGAATCGGCAGGCGGCGCCCATCAACCCGGAAATGACGCCCGACGCGCCGATCAGCAGCGTCACATCTCCCCAGTTCAGGACCGCATGCAAGGCCGCCGATGCGACGGCCGAAAAAAGCCAGAAAAGCACAAAACGCAGCGTTCCGATGCGGCGCACGACCGGCGCGCCGAAGGCCATCAGCCAGAAGGCGTTGAAGACGATATGCTGGACGCTGCCGTGCAGCAGTGAATAGGTGACCGGCGTCCAGAACAGCTCCAGCCCTTGCTGCGACAGTGGAATCACATAGCGGGCGGGAACGAAGCCGAAGGTGAAGAATAGCCAACTCAGCGCATCGTCTGAAAGCACGAGCTCCTGCACCGCATAGATGACAACAAGCAGACAAAGGCTGAAGAACAGCGCCGGCGGAAGGTTGAAGACCGGCACGCGCGGCGGCTTTGCCAGCGGCTGGACCTCGGGAGGTTCGGGCGCCTTATGCGGCTCGGCCGTCTGCTCATTCATTTCAATATCGCCTCGTTGAGGCCACAGCCATACAGGACCACCTGTCAAAAAAAAAGCCGTCCGAAGTGCCGGACGGCATACCGGGAGTTCAAGGAAAGACCTCGGCCCGGGCAGGTTGTGCTGAACTTCGAAAGTCGAAGCGATGACCGGACAGTGTCACGACGGGCACAGCATCTCAACCGAAACCGTTTCTTAACCTTAACCGCCGCGGTTTGGCATGAAATCCGCAAGGTAGAGCCTGTCGGGGCAATGATTGCCCGAAAATGATCCGGAATGGGACAGGTTGGTGTAAAATGCGTGTGCAAACGACCATCGAGATTTTTGACTACTGGAACCGTATCCGCGGCGCTGCCGATGCGCCGCTGAAACAGCAGGTCGAACCCTCCGCCGTACCCCATCTGCTCCAAAGCCTGTTTATTCTCGAGACGCGCGAGGGAGGTGACATCGGCTTCCGGCTCGCCGGCACCCGCATCTGCGATCTGTTTGGGCGGGATCTGCGTGGTGAACGTTTCGCCTCGCTCTGGGCAAACGGCCAGCACGCCGACATCGAACGCACGGCAATGGGTGTGATGGACCATACCATGCCAGCCCTGTTCAATGCGACGGGCTACAGCACCGTCGGTCATCAGGCCTCCTTCGAGATCATCATGATGCCACTGCGCTCGCCGGGCGGCGCCTGCGATCGGCTACTCGGCGGGATCGCACCCACGGCGGCTGCGAGCTGGCTGGAGATCGTGCCGCTGGAATTCCTGGCGCTCGACCGCAGCCGACTGCTGCCCGGAAAATTCGGCACGGCCACACCAGCTGAACAACGCCCCATCAACGAAATCGTTGCCGGCAAAAGCCTCGGCTTCGGGCAGGTCATGCGCCGCATGGTGTCGCAGCTGCTGAGTGCGGAGGCGCACTGACCGTTTCGTTTCGGGACATAGCGGATACTCGTTTTCCGCTATGTCCGAATGAGGCCAAACAACCTTCTGTTAAGGGATTGCGGGTAAAGATCAGTCTCTGCGATTTTGATGAAGAAGCCATTTGATGCACTCGTTCCAGCCAGCTCAGACGCAAAGACCTGCGCCGCGCCCTGAACAGGGCGTTTTTCAGCGCGTGCCCATCAATATGCAGGGCCGGCTGATGCTTGCGAATTACGAGGAGTTCGAATGCATAGTGATCGACATGTCGCCTGGCGATATGTACGTCACCTGCCTCGGTCGGCCACGCACCAACGAACGTGTCGTCGCCTATATTGACCATCTCGGCCGCGTCGAAGGTTATGTCCAGACGCTCGATGGCCGCGGCTTCACCATGTCGATCAATGCCACCGAGCGGAAGCGCGAGAAGCTCGCCGCCCAGCTCACCTGGCTTGCCAACAAGCACGAACTCGGCCTGCCGGAAGACCGTCGCCATGACCGCCTGACGCCACGCGACACGAATACCGAGCTGACGCTCGAAGACGGCACACGTTATACCTGCCGCATCATGGACCTTTCGCTGTCGGGCGCTGCCGTCGACGTCGAGATGCGCCCGTCGATTGGAACGGCTGTGCGGCTCGGCAACATGCGCGGTCGCGTCGTCCGCCATTTCGTCGAAGGTGTGGCGATCGAATTCCTGTCGATCCAGTCCCGCGACACGCTGCGCGAATTCCTCTAACAGACCGCGACGTTGCCGCCGCTCTTCGTGGTGGGTGCAATGTCCTGACGGACTCCGCTGAAGATGATGGCAGGTCCGGGCCGCACCCGGTCAGGTCGTGTTGAAACGCCTGGGCTTCACCGCAACAGATCTGCAAGCGGAGACCAATCTGGCTTTGGAAAGCAAGCAGAACATCCTGTCGCAAGTGGTTCCAACCTATCTTCTAGTAAAGGTTATGAGTGGAACAACCTGCGACAGGCAGAACGATGGCAGCTCTCTATCCGAAAATCGAACCCAATGATTATGGCCTGCTCGACACGGGCGACGGCAATCTGATCTATTGGGAGACCTGCGGCAGTCCCGCGGGCCGGCCGGCGCTGGTGCTGCATGGCGGGCCGGGCTCCGGCTGTTCGACGGCGGCGCGGCGCCATTTCGATCCCGATGCCTACCGAATCATTTTGTTCGATCAGCGCAATTGCGGCCGCAGTCTGCCGAGCGCTGCCGATCCCGAAACCGATCTTTCCCACAACACCACCTGGCATCTCGTCGCCGATATCGAGCGGCTGCGGGTCTTCTTCGGCGTCGACACCTGGCTCGTTTTCGGCAATTCCTGGGGATCGACGCTGGCGCTTGCCTATGCCGAAACCCATCCGCGGCGCGTCGCGGGGATCGTCCTGTCGGGCGTGACCACCACAAGGCGCTCGGAAGTCGACTGGCTCTATCGTGGCATGGCGCCGCTGTTTCCGGAAGAATGGCATCGTTTCCGCCAGGCGGTCCCCGCAGGCAGCCGGCAACAAGATGACGACATGGTGGCCGCCTATCATCGTCTCCTCAATGATCACAACCCGGAAACGCGGCTGAAGGCAGCGTGCGACTGGCATGACTGGGAAGCGGCCTCGATCCTGCTCGCCGACCCCAAAGGCCTGCCGCGCGCCGCTGGGTCAATCCGGCCTATCTGCTGACCCGGGCTCGCATCATCACCCACTATTTCACCAACGGCGCCCGGCTGGAAGACGGCCAACTTTTGAGGAATGCCGCGAGGCTCGCCGGCATACCGGGTATCCTGCTGCAGGGACGGTTCGACATCGAAGCGCCGCTTGTCACCGCCTGGGAACTGGCCCGCGCCTGGCCGCAAAGCGAGCTCCAAATCCTTCCGCATGCATCCCACTCCACCGCAAATCCCGATATGAGCGCCGCGATCGTCGCCGCTACCGACCGATCTCGGGATTACCCGCAAAAATAATTTTGCCGCCGGAATCTGAAATCCGAGCGATGACCTGCTTTGACCGGGCCGAATCGTCTGATTCCGGCTGCCTTGCCAGCCTGCCGCGCAGCGCCGAACCGCAGCCGGCATTTATCCGGCTCAACGAAAATCCTTAACGCCGGGACGGCAACGCAACCTTTTATCGGGCGAAAGCCTTGTTGCGAGAATTACAATTTTAATCGAATTCGAGACAAATGCGCGTCGAATTTTATGCGCATTCGACTCTGTTTTTAGCCAGATTTTATCGGCATTTGATTCAACTAAGCCTTTAATTCTATTGCGTAATTTTGCGTGAGATAAAAACGTCCGTGTCATTGTCGCCTCAACTTACGGGGAGACGGCAATGACAACTGCAAACATCCTGAAAGGCGGCCTTCTGGCCGGTGCCCTCATAATGGCAATGGCGGGTTCGGGCCAGGCGATGCCAGCCAGCATGGCCCTGGCGGGTAATGCCAGCCCGCCGATCGGCCACTATGAATTCTGCAAGGCGAATCCAACCGAATGTGCCTTTGCCGGCGGCGATGCCGGACCGGCCATCCTCAACGAGGATCGCTGGAAGGAAATTCTCAAAGTCAATTACACCGTCAATTCGGCGATCCAGCCGGAGACGGATGAACAGATCTACGGCGTCGAAGAACGCTGGGCCTATCCCACAACCGTCGGCGATTGTGAGGATTATGCCCTGCTGAAGCGCAAGATGCTGATCGAAGACGGCTTCTCGCCCTCCGACACGCTGATCACCGTCGTGCTGCAGCCGAACGGCGAAGGCCATGCCGTGCTGACGGTCCGCACCGATCACGGCGACTTCATCCTCGACAACATGCGCAACAAGGTGCTGCTGTGGTCGGATACCGAATACACCTACCTGAAGCGCCAGTCCGCCGACGATCCGGCCCGCTGGTCGAAGCTCCAGGACGGCCGCACTGTCGCGGTTGGTAGCGTCAAGTAAGAATAGTCTGCGGCCCGGTCAGTCCCCGCATCCCGTCCCGACCGGCGCCCAAGAGCCGTTCCCGCTGTCCCGGGAACGGCTCGCTCTTTTTTGGACAGGCATTCGCCCCCAGGCGACCCACACCCCTGAAATCTTAGCGAATTATTAACCGTGCCAGTCCGATCATGCCGATCAGACTCACCATCGGCACCGGCGGCTCATGTTCCTCCTGCGGCGGACCGAAACACGAAGAACCGCCATGAGCCATGCCGCGCGCAGCGCACCCGACGAGCAGCCGCTTTTTTCCTTGGGCTTTCTGCTCCGCACGATGGCGGTGATTGCCGTCCTGGCGGTCCTGACGGTTGCCATCAGCATCGGCGGCCGTTGGTTCGGCCGGCATATCTCGCTTGCCGGCAACACCGACAGTACGGTCGAGATCACGCTGGCCATCGGCCGCGACACCGTGAAATTCCCCGAGAACGCCATTCGCTTCCCGAGTCAAAGGCATGACGGTGCGGCCGAGCGTGTCGATCTCTATCTCGCCTGGCCTGATATGCGGGGCTACGGCAAGGAAAACCACCTTCGATTCGACGATATCGCCCAATCCTCCGGCCTGATCTTCCTGCAGATTACCCAGAGCACAATGTCGCGCGACATGTCCGGGCGGCTGGAGCCGATCTATTCGCATCTGCTCGAAGGACCGGCCGCACCCTTCCGCGACGGCCTGACGCTGCACCGTCTTCGCGCCGACGCCGGTTACGGCGACGAGGTGCTGCTGACGGCGCCCGTCAAGGGCGGGCCGGATTACGTCGTGCGCTGCCTGTTGCCTTCCGTCCCCGACAAGGCGTCGAGCGGGGATTGTCAGCGCGATATCAAGGTTGGCAGGGATCTCAGCGTTCTCTACCGCTTCTCAAGCAGCCATCTCGACGACTGGGAACATATTGATGCCGCTATCCGCACCATTGTGGAAGCGCGTCTTGTGAACCGTTCTGCGACAAGTCCCTAAAATGCTCCCCGGACAGCGAAATAAACGATTCATCATAAACGGATTGGTAACGCCCAATCGGTAGATTTTGAAGACGGGCTGTACGGCGGGAGGTGTGCGGTTCCTGCCGATAGTTGAGGTGCCAAATATCTGAAATGCAAGCGAAGAGTGGAATAGTGTCAAGGTCAGTCTCCCCCGTACCATCGTCCCGATCCGGCAGCTTTTTCGCCAAGCTACTGGCGATCCTTTCGGTGGCCGTCACGATCGTCTTGGTCGATTCGGTAAGCGCCGAAGCTGAAGCGGCGAATTCGAAATATGCAGGCATCGTCGTCGACGCCAAGACCGGCAATGTTCTCTACAGCGAGAATTCCGACCGGCTGCAATACCCCGCCTCCCTGACCAAGATGATGACCATCTACATGACCTTCGAGGCGCTGGAGCAGGGTCGTATCCGTCTCGATACGCCGGTTCCCTTCTCCGCTCATGCGGCAGCCCAGGCGCCGACCAAGCTCGGTGTTCGCGCCGGCGGCACGATCACCGTCGAGCAAGGCATTCTCGGCCTCGTCACCCTGTCGGCCAATGATGCCGCAACGGCGCTCGGCGAAATGCTCGGCGGCGGCAGCGAGGATCGTTTCGCCCAGTTGATGACCGCCAAGGCGCATGCGCTCGGCATGACGCGCACCACCTATCGCAATGCCAACGGCCTGCCGAATACCGCGCAGATGACGACGGCGCGCGACCAGGCCCGCCTCGGCATCGCCCTTCGGCAGCATTTCCCGCAATATTACGGCTACTTCTCCACCCGCGCCTTCAAGTTCGGCAGCCGCACGATCCGCAGCCACAACCGCCTTGTCGGTTCCGTGCGTGGCGTCGACGGCATCAAAACCGGTTATACCCGCGCTGCCGGCTTCAATCTGGTCAGTTCGGTGCAGGTCGACGGCAAGTCGATCGTCGGTGTCGTGCTCGGCGGCGCTTCGACGCCTGCCCGCGATACCCAGATGCGCAATCTGATCGCCACCTACCTGCCGAAGGCATCGAGCCGCGGCGGGTCGTCGGCCCTGATCGCAGAGGCGGCCCCTGCCCCGGCGATGATCGAGACACCTGCTCCGGTCATGCCACAGAAGGTCCAGCAGAAGGCCCAGCCGCAAATGGCCAAGGTGATCACCGCAGCGCAGCCGCCGGTTTCGGCCGCTGCCGCCGATCTCAGCCTGCCGCACAAGGGCCCGCTGCCGGATGCCCGTTATCAGGTCGCCGAGACCGAGGTCGCTTATGTCGAGACGGCTCAGGCGAAATCCGACAACCCGCTGGTAGCCCAGCCAATGCCGGCGCCGACCAAGGTCAAGACCACGACCATCAAGCAGCAAGCATCGCTCGCCGTGCCGAAACCGGCACCCGCTGCCTTGCCGCAGGAACGGGAAGATACGGCGGTCGACAATGTCACCACCGCTTCGACCACGCCGACCTCGACCAGTGCCGCTTCAACCGACAATGGCCCGGCCGGCTGGGTCGTGCAGGTCGGCGTCTCGCCGAGCCGGCAGATGGCCATGGATCTCCTGGAAAGCGCCAAGAGCAAGGGCGGCAAGGCGCTGGCCTCGGCAAAGCCTTTCGCCGTCGCCTATGCCGCTGGCGGTGACCAGCTCTATCGCGCTCGCTTCGGTGGTTTCGACGACCAGCGCGATGCGGTCAATGCCTGCAAGGCCTTGAAGAAGGCCGGAATCAAGTGCTGGGCGGCTGCCCAATGAGCTATTCGATGCTGCCTGCAAGATGGCCGGCGGCATCGGTAATGGCCGGAATCGGTGTTTGCGTTTCCGGCCACCGTTCTTGAACTCGATCAGTGTTGCGTACGGGGAAAACAATGGCAATCAATGAGAATGTTCCGGGAATGCCTTCAGACCGCCGCATGCCGGCCAAGGGGCGCTCATCGCTGCATCCGTTGCACGAGGCTGCGTTGCGGCTGGCCGAAATGGGCCTGCAGCGTCCGAAGGCGAAGTCTCCAAAGACCCGCGATCTCATCAATCTGCTGCTTAGCCATGGTGCCCGCGCCTGGCGCTATTCGCAGCCCGAGGCCCGCATCCATCTGCATGTGACCTCGCAAGACGGCAGTGTGCCGGTGCAGCTGCGCCTGCGTTGAAGCTTGGTAGTGTAGCCCAGAACCAGGACGCGTTTTTGGGCGACAGACGTTAGAGCAGACCAAGTTCCGTCAGCTCGCGGCGCAGGTCCGCGGGCATTTCGACAATGCCTGCCCCAAGGCTCATCAGGTCGCGCGGCACGTCATCCTCAGTGTAATAACGCCAGCCCTGGAAGGGACGCTTCGGCTGCACGGCCGTCTCGATGACCTCCGGGCCCAGCATCAGGCGGCAACGCGAAATACCCTCGCCGTCAGTGAAGGTCTCGATGTCGAGCAGCCTCTGCCGCGCCTGCACCTGGCCTTTGATCACCCAATAGAGCGAGCCGCCGTCAAGCAGCTCGTCCATGCGTTTCGGCGCCATGCGCGTCGTGTGCACCGAATGCGGCTCGAGCCCGGCGGCGATGGCGCGCAGCGAGCGTTCCGCCACCCATTCGCGCAGATCCTCTATCGAGTCGGCGCCGACGCAGAGTTTGATGAGATGCAATGCCATGCCGCCGTTGAAATCCTTTTGGCAGCGGGCGTCAAGCAAGAAGCATCACGCGTCCACAAACTCAGCACTCGACCACGTTGACGGCAAGGCCGCCGGTCGAGGTTTCCTTGTACTTCTCGCTCATGTCGTGGCCGGTCTGGCGCATCGTCTCGATACAGGCATCGAGCGGCACGAAGTGCTGGCCGTCGCCCTTGACGGCGAGTGACGCTGCGGTCACCGCCTTGACGGCCCCGAGTGCGTTGCGCTCGATGCAGGGAACCTGCACCAGGCCCGCAACCGGATCGCAGGTCATGCCAAGATGATGTTCGAGGGCGATCTCGGCGGCGTTCTCGATCTGCTCCGGCGTGCCGCCCATGACGGCGGCAAGGCCTGCGGCCGCCATTGCCGCTGCCGAGCCGACTTCGCCCTGACAACCGACCTCTGCGCCCGAGATCGAGGCATTGTGCTTGATGATGCCGCCGATGGCCGCAGCCGTCAGCAGGTAATCGCGGATGCCGTTTTGATCCCAGTCCTCGTGGAAATGCTCGTAGTAGCGGATCGTCGCCGGGATGACGCCGGCCGCACCGTTGGTCGGCGCCGTGACGACGCGCCCGCCGGCGGCATTCTCCTCGTTGACGGCCATCGCATAGACGCTCAGCCAGTCGTTGGCGAGCAGCGGGTTGACGCGGTTGCTGCGCCACTCCTCTTCCAGCTTGTCGTGAATCCTGCGGGCGCGGCGCTTGACGTTGAGGCCGCCCGGCATGATGCCATCGACCTTGAGGCCGCGCTCGATACAGGAGCGCATCGCCTCCCAGATGCGGTCGAGCCCCTGATCGAGCTCCTCCTGGCTGCGCTGGCTCTGCTCGTTTGCCCGCTTCATCTGGGCGATCGACAGCCCTGAGCGCTCCGCCATCTCGAGCATCTGTTTTGCGGTGGCGAAGGGATAGGGCACGCGCGTGCCGCCGGCCGCGTTCTTCTTCGCCCGCATCTGCTCCAGCTCGGTGTCGGTGACGACGAAGCCGCCGCCAACCGAATAATAGATACGCTTGACGAGCAGCCGGCCGTCCCTGTCATAGGCGGAAAAGACCATGCCGTTGGCATGACCGGGCAGCGGCTGTTTCTTGTCGAAGATCAGGTCTGTCTTCGGCTGGAACTGATAGGCGGGATGCCCCTCCGGCGTGATGCGGCCGGTGCGCTCCACCGTGTCGACGATGCCGTCCATTTTGTCGGGATCGACACTGTCGGGCGCCTCGCCCATCAGGCCGAGAATGACCGCCCTGCCGGTGCCGTGGCCGATGCCGGTATGGGCAAGCGAGCCGTGCAGGCTGACCTTGATCGCGACGACCTGGGCGCCTGAGGATGGGCGCGGCCATTCGTCAGACAGGATCAGGTCGAGAAACCGGTTGGCCGCCGACATCGGACCCATCGTGTGCGAGCTCGACGGCCCGACACCGATCTTGAAGACATCGAATACCGAGAGAAACATGGATGCGCCTTCTGATTACGAGGATGCAAGCTTAAGCGATGCCGGTTTTCAATCCGTGCGGCACACCGACATCGCATGGAGCCGGTGCGACATTGCGGCTGAACACTAAAACGATGAGGCCCGCCTTACCAGTCATTGCAGCATTTCGATGCATATGTAAGGTGGCCGCACTTCATGCGGAGACTGAATCACTGATGACGACGGCGGACTATATCGCTCTGGCCTTCTTTGCCTGTGTCTGGATGGGCTATTCCTGGCTGCTGCATGGCCGCACCTTCTTCGGACGCACCAGCCTCACCCATGCGATGATCGAACGGCGGCGGGAATGGATCTATAACTCGCTGCGCCGCGACCTGAAGATGATCGACACGCAGATCATGGCAGGCCTGCAGAACGGCACCGCCTTCTTCGCTTCGACCTCGATCTTCGCATTGGGCAGTTGCTTTGCGCTGCTCGGGGCGACGGAGAAGGTCGACGCCGTCTTCGCCGACCTGCCCTTCGTCTTGCATGGCGGCCATGCCGTTTTCGAGATGAAGGTCGGCGGGCTGGCAGTGCTGTTCGGCTACGCCTTCTTCAAGTTCGGCTGGTCCTATCGGTTGTTCAACTACTGCACCATTCTGTTCGGCTCGATCCCGATGCTGCGCGATACCGAACGCGACGTCATCGCCGCCGAGCGGGCCGCCGAACGCGTCATCCGCATGAATGTCATTGCCGGCAGCAATTTCAACGAAGGCCTCAGGGCGATCTTCCTGTCGATCGGTTATCTCGGCTGGTTCATCAACCCTTATGTCTTCATGCTGACGACGGCGATCGTCATCTTCGTTCTGACACGGCGGCAATTCTTTTCGCAGGCGCGGTTGGCGATCATGGATGCCGGCCCGCCGTCGAATTTCCACCTTTCCGCGTTTGGCCGCGACATGCCGTCGAGCGACGGACGTGATTTGCCCGAGGGACTTTAATGACATTGCCGGCAACGCAAGCCGATGCGGCGGTAAAGCCGCCGCGCATCGGCCTATTGGACACGGCGCGCGGTCTCGCGCTGATCGCCATGGCGAGCTATCATTTCAGCTGGGATATGGAGTTCATGGGCTATCTCGCGCCGGGCACGGCCGAGACAGGCTGGCTGAAGATCTATGCCCGGGCGATCGCCACGACGTTTATCTTCATCGTCGGCATCAGCCTGGTGCTCTCGAGCAAACCCGAGGTCCGCTGGCCCGCCTTCTGGAAGCGTTTCGGCATGATTGCCGCGGGAGCCGCCGTCATCTCGACCGCCACGCGCATCGCGATGCCGAACGAGTGGATCTATTTCGGCATCTTGCACTGCATCGCGGTGCTGACGCTGATCGGCATCGTCTTTATCAGATTGCCGCTCGCCGTCACGCTCGTCGCGACGGTGGCGCTCATTGCTGCCTGGCTTACCGATAATTTCGGCACACCCGGCCTGCTTCGCTCATCCTTCTTCGATCCCAGATATCTCGCCTGGATCGGCCTTGCGGTGATGCCGGAACGGTCCAACGACTATGTGCCGCTGTTTCCCTGGGCAACGCCCTTTCTTGCTGGATTGAGTTTCGCCTCGATCGGCATCAGAACCAGACTGCTGCATCGGCTTGCCGCCATCGGCACCGGTTCATGGTGGCCGGCAAGGCTTGGCCGCCACAGCCTTGCTTTCTACCTCATTCACCAGCCGGTGTTGATCGCCATCGCCTACGGGCTTTCCCTCGTCGTCCCGCCGCAGGCGCCGGATCCGGTCGCGACTTACCTAAAGCAATGCAACGCCTCTTGCGTCATGCAGCAGGGTGAAGCGCTCTGCCACAGCTTTTGCCAATGCACGCTGGAGAAATTGCAGGCTCAAGCCCTGTTCACGCCGCTGCAGGCGGGCGCGATCGATATACAGAATGACGAGCGGGTGCAGACCATCGCCGCCGAATGCAGCGCCGAAGCGGAATAAGTCTCGTTCCGCTCAGGTGGTGACGCCGATCTCGGCGAGGCGACCGAGGCAGGCCTCTTCGATATTGTCGAGTTCCACCAGCGTGTCGTCGATATCCTTGCGCTTCTGGCGCAGATCGTCACGCTTCTCGTCGACGCGTTTCATCAGCAGCTTCAATTGACCGAGCTCGCCCGGCGGCTCCTTGTAGACCTGGATGATCTCGCGGATCTCTGCGATGGTGAACCCGATGCGCCGGCCGCGCAGAATTTCGCCGATGAGCCGTCGGTCGGCCTGGCGAAAGAGACGGGTGCGCCCTCGCCGCTCCGGATGAATCAGTCCCTCGTCTTCGTAGAAGCGAAGCGTGCGCGTCGAGACCCCGAATTCGCGCGTCAGCTCCGTTATGCTATAATATTTGTTCACCAGCATGGGTTCCCCGTCATGAACCGGCAATAATATTGACTTTTACGTAATAGTCAATTTCATCAGACCGTTCAGATGCCGAACCACCAAGTGGCGATGCCGAGAAAGGCGAAGAAGCCGGTACAGTCGGTCACCGTCGTCACGAAGACCGACGACGCGATCGCCGGGTCGGCCCCCACCTTATCGAGCAGCAACGGCAGCAGAATACCGGCAAGCGCCGCCGCCATCAGATTGATGATCATCGCCGCCGCGATCACCCCGCCGAGCTGATAGTCGTGGAACCAGGTGCCGGCGATCATGCCCATGATCGTCGCGAAGACGATGCCGTTGAGGATGCCGACGCCGGCCTCCCTGCGGATGATGCGGCCGGCATTGTAGATGTCGAGATCGCGGGTGGCGAGCGCGCGCACCGTCACCGTCATCGTCTGCGTGCCGGCATTGCCGCCCATCGAGGCGACGATCGGCATCAGCACCGCAAGTGCGATCATCTTCTCGATCGAGGCGTCGAACAGGCCGATGACGCTGGCCGACAGCATTGCCGTGCCGAGGTTGATCAAGAGCCACAGAAAACGCGAACGCGCCGTCGAAAGCACATTGTCCGACAGCTCTTCGTCGCCGACGCCGCCAAGGCGCTTGATGTCCTCGTCCGCCTCCTCGTGGATGACGTCGACGACGTCGTCGATGGTCAGCACGCCGACCAGCCGGCCGTTCTCGTCGACGACGGCGGCCGACAGAAGGTCATACTGTTCGAACAGCTGGGCGGCCTCCTCCTGGTCCGTCTCGGCCGGAACCGGATGGTTGGTCTCGCGCATGATCTGCTCGATCTTCGTCTGCCGCTTGGTACGCAGGATCTGGTCGAGAGCGACGGCGCCGAGCAGCTTGAAGGTCGGATCGATGACGAAGATCTGCGAGAAGGAATAGGGAAGATCCTCTTCGTCGCGCATGTAGTCGATCGTCTGGCCGACCGTCCAGAACGGCGGCACAGCGACGAATTCCGTCTGCATGCGGCGCCCGGCCGAGCTTTCGGGATAGTCGAGCGCCCGACGCAGCCTGACCCGCTCGGTAAACGGCAGCTGAGCGAGGATCTCTTCCCGGTCTTCCTTGTCGAGATCTTCGAGAATGTAGACGGCATCGTCCGAATCGAGATCGCCGATCGCGGCGGCGATCTGCTCGTTCGGCATCTGGTCGACGATCTCGCGGCGGATCGCCTCGTCGACCTCGGTCAACGCAGTCATGTCGAAATCGTCGCCAAGCAGGCGCACCAGCGCCAGGCGCTGATCCGGCTGGATCGCTTCCAGCAGGTCGCCTATCTCAGATTCATGCAGGCGGGCAACATTCTGGCGCAGGAACAACGTGTCGCGGTCGGCGATCGCGGCGCCGACCAGCGCCAGGAAATCGCTGCGGACATTGCCGTCCTCGTCGTAGATATCGGCTTCCTCGTCCTCGGGACGCCTGCGGATGCGGTCTTCCCCATCGGTCGTCGTCATCTGCCGCCCTCGCATCTGGTTCGAATTTCAACGACTACAGCGCCACATTCGCAAATGTCGGCCGAAAACACATTGTCAACAATCAGATAAGCCAGTCCCGCGCGCGGCTTCCGCGGTGGGATTCATGGCTTCTGCTAGCCCAAAGCATCCCTGCCGTAAAGCCGCAAACCTGCCTCTTGATGACAATGCCCACGGCCGGCGATAGTTTCGCCACCTGTCCAAACCCCGGCCAAGCCCCATCCAAGTAAAGAAAGCCTGCCCCATGCCCCTCCGTCCGATTCTGCGCTATCAGCATCCTGGTCTGAAGACCGTCTGCGCGCCGGTGACAGCCTTCGATTCGTCGCTCGCCGCGCTTGTCGACGACTTGGTGGCGACGATGCGGGCGGCGCCCGGCGTCGGCATCACCGCCGCCCATATCGGCGTCTTCAGCCGTGTTACTGTGCTGGAGCTCGACAAGACGGACGGCGTGCGGCTCTACATCAACCCGGAGATCACCTGGTTCTCGAAGGAGACGATGCGCCATGCAGAAGGCAGCGTCTCCATGCCCGGCGCCACTGAAGAGGTCACACGCCCGCGCGCGATCCGCTTCCGTTACCAGAATGCCGAGGGCATCGTGCACGAGGAAGCAGCCGAAGATTTCCACGCCATCTGCATCCAGCACGAGGTCGACCAGCTCGACGGCATTTTCTGGCTGCAGCGCCTCTCGCGGCTGAAACGCGACCGTCTCGTGAAAAAATGGGAGAAGGCACCAATCTGACAATCAAGCCTGACAATCAAGCCTGACAAATCGCCACCTGCACCGAACCATTCGCCACTGCCGGCGTTTCCCGCAGAGACCCCCCCGCAGAGAAACCCCCTCAGCGAAAAAGGAGCGACTGCAATGGCAAGGATCGGTGACAAGACCCAGTTTTCCCGGGAGAAGCCTGAGCTTTCCCGGGAGGAAGATTATCGCGACCTCGAGGAACGCAATCTCGACGACGGTTGGCCCTATGCCGACGCCACCGGCGCCGACCCGGCCAACCGCCCCTATGGCGAGACCGCGGCAAATTTCGACAGCGATCCCAACAAAGGCTTCCGGATCGACGGCACGGATGCAGACGGCAACGAGAACCGCTTGAAGGATTCGCTCCGCGCCGATACCATCGACCGCGATGAAAGCGACGACCTCGAAGCACGGGTGAACGACAATCTCGAAAATATTCCCGAGGTCGACATCAATAGCATTGAGGTTCATGCCGACGGACACGTCGTCACCCTGGAAGGTTCGGTGGAAACGATCGGCATCGCCCGTAAGGTCGAGCTCGGTGCGCTTTCGGTCGACGGTGTCCACCATGTCCGCAACAAATTGCAGCTGACCGGTGTCGACGCGCATATCCCGAACGAGGACTAATCGCGCACCAAGATACGGAAGTCATGCGGGAGGCATCGATGCCTCCCGGCCGCCCCTGTCAAAATTTCAGTCGGCCGACATTACCAAAAGTTAACAATTTCAGATTGCATCGCAATTTAGACCTTTTGCTTAGGCGGCTTGTGTAACAAGAACGTCAATTTCATTGACAACACTGTGATTTCATTTGGACAAAAGGTCGCGGCCACGCCGTCAATTTATCACAAAATTGCCTGAATTGGGGCGCGAACTCGCAGCTGCCGAGGGTTAGTTTATGTTGTGAAATTCAACAGCAGATTGAGGAGATAGACCCATGCGCATCAAATTTGCCCTTGCCGCGTCACTGTTCGCCGTCAGCCTTGCAGGCGCTGCCTTCGCCCAGCCGACATATTCCGACGACTATACCAACGATAGCGACGGTTTTTCACAGAGCCCGATGTCGAAGCCGGCCCCCGTTCACTACACCAACCGCAAGGCCGCGGCCTATTCCAGCGATTATACCAATGATAGCGACGGCTTCGCCCCGAGCGCGATGGCGGCCCCTGCCGTCGACAAGACCGCAACGGCGAGCATCAACGCCCTGCCCCCATGCCACAGCATGATTGGCCCGAGCGGCTCCCACACCAAGGGTGCCGACAGCGGCGCCTCTCGCACCGACGCATGCCGCGCGACGCATTGATCCAAACAAAAGAAAGGGCCGGAATCCGGCCCTTCTCTTTTTCATTTCGCTCTCTGTCGTCTTAGAACACGAATGGAACCAGCCGATAGCGGGTCGTGGCCATGAAGGCCGTATAAGCAGGATCCTGCTGGAGCAGACGCTCCTCCGCCAAGAGGCGGAAACATTGTGCGGCAAGCGCCGTTGCATAGATGGCAAAATTCCAAAGGCTCGGATGAGCCATGAAGAATCCGATATGTGCCATCAGATAACCCGCATACATCGGATGACGGACAAACTTGTAGGGTCCGCCAATCTTAATACCGCGATTGGCCGGCAGCAGGCCGAAGCTTCGCCGCAATGACAGCTTTGCCGATATCTGCAGCACGAAACCGAGTGCCAACACCGTGCCGCAGAGTGCGAGCGGCGCAAGCGGCTCTGTCGCGGAGGGTGAGGCGAGCAGCGGGAAGAGCGTGCCGATGGCGGTGACCATCCAGTCAAACAGGCGCAGCGACGCATTTCTCGTCGGCCGGCGCGTCAGGATAAGGAAGGTGGCGGCCGCCTCGGAGACCAGCAGCAGGCCGTCAATAATCGCCCTGTTGTCCTGCATCTGCGGCAGCATTCGCATGACGATCGCAGCGAAGAAATAGCCGATGAGGACTTTCTCGAGAATGTCGAGAACGAAATACACGTCGAAGAATGACCAGCTTGCCACTGCCTGTTTTTTCATTATTTGCAAAGACTTCCGCATCACGAGATTATGGTGTCATATACATGCGGCAGCGCTAATAATAAGTTAAAGCTTTCGTTGCGGACGTTCTTACCTTGCCGATCCTCACTGCAGAATCTAGCGGCGGTGAAAGGCACCAAATTGCCGTCGAGAAAGGTCAGTTTTCGCTCGTCGTTTCGCCGAAAACCGCCTCGAAGGCGGTGCGCAGCCGGATATCGACATCAGCCATCATCACCAGCAAGCCAAGATCGACGAGGCTGGTGACGCCATAGGCTGAAATCCCGCAGGGCACGATGCCGCCGAAATGATCGAGATCGGGATCGACGTTGAGCGACAGTCCGTGGAAAGTCACCCATTTCCGCAGCCTTATGCCGAGGGCGGCGATCTTGTCCTCTGCCATTGTCCCATCGGGAAGCAATGGCTTTTGCGGCCGGCGCACCCAGACGCCGACGCGATCTTCACGTCGCTCGCCGCGCACATTCATCATGTCGAGCGTGCGGATGACGACATCTTCAAGCGCGGTGACGAAGGCGCGCACGTCCTGGCGTCTGCGCTTCAGGTCGAGCATCACATAGGCGACGCGCTGGCCAGGCCCATGATAGGTATATTCACCGCCTCGCCCCGTCGCAAAAACCGGAAAACGGTCTGGCTGGACGAGATCCCTGGCATTGGCGCTGGTGCCGGCGGTATAGAGCGGCGGATGTTCGACGAGCCAGACGAGTTCGTCGCCGCCATCTGATATCGCCGCCACCTCGCGCTCCATTGTCTCCACAGCCTCCGCATAGGGAACGAGGCCATCGGCGATGCGCCAACGCACCGGGCGGGTGCCGAGATTCGGGAGCATGGAGAATTCGAGATCGGTGCGAAGCATGGCCATTCCTTGCCGCTGTCCCCGAAATGCCTGAAAAAAGGGGCGGCAGGACAGCTATATGGACCCGTTTCGGGGGCAATTCAAATGCTGTGACCGCTTTTGAAAAAAACTGTCATATCGCCCTTGTGCACCCCAAATGCTTTTGCTACATGCTGCCCCGCCGACGCAAATCGGCACCTACCACGATGCGGTCGTGGCGGAATTGGTAGACGCGCAGCGTTGAGGTCGCTGTGGGGCAACCCGTGGAAGTTCGAGTCTTCTCGACCGCACCATTTCCCTTCTGGGAATCGCTTTCTAAGCGACGATTTGGATTTCACCTCGAAGCTATTTGCGGTTGCTCTGCTTGATCGATCGGCCTTCTCATGGTTGATGGCGTCATCCCTGCCAAGAACCGGCCACCATGACAGAGCATCCAGCCCATCAAAATTCCCTGCCGGGCATGGCGATCATGTCCGGCGCCATGCTGATCCTGCCGATCATGGATGCGATCGCCAAATACATGGCGACCTTCGAGGCGATGTCGCCGGGCCAGGTGACCTTCTACCGATTCTTTTTCCAGATCGCCTGCACCCTGCCGATTCTCTTTGCCCTTTTCGGGCTGAAGGCGCTTTCGGCAAAACGGCCATGGATGAACCTGCTGCGCGGCGTGCTGCACGGTGGCGCGAGCCTGCTTTTCTTCGTCGCCGTCAAATACATGCCGCTTGCCGACGTTTTCGCCATTTATTTCGTCGAACCCTTCATGCTGACGGCCATGTCGGCGCTGTTCCTCGGGGAGAAGGTCGGCTGGCGGCGCTGGATGGCAATCGTCGTCGGTTTCGGCGGCGCGATGATCGTCATTCAGCCGAGTTACGAGATTTTCGGCCTGAAGGCGCTGCTGCCGGTCGCCTGCGCTTTTCTGTTCTCGCTCTATCTGTTCCTCAACCGCGCCATCGGTGACGCCGATTCGCCGCTGACCATGCAGACGATGGCCGGCATCGGCGGAACGGTCTTCATGGCGGCGGCCCTTCTCGTCGGAAGCAGTTCCGGCAATGCCGATTTTGCCGTCTCTCTGCCCGCCTCAGGTCTCGGTCTTGTCCTGCTTCTCGTCCTCGGCTCGATTTCGGGATATGCGCATATGCTCATCGTCCGGGCTTTCCGCCTCGCACCACTGTCGCTGCTTGCACCGTTCCAATACTTCGAGATCATCTCGGCGACCGTTCTCGGCTACGCGCTGTTTAATGATTTCCCCAGCTTTTCCAAATGGATCGGCATCTTCATCATCGTCGCATCAGGTCTCTTCATCATCTGGCGCGAGCGGCTGCAGGCGCAATCGTTAAAATCTTCCTCACCCCGGGAATGTCGGGTTAACTCCTCTTCTTGAGGGATCGTCAATTCGCAGGCGCTAAAACTGTCTCCGGCTTCATGATGAAGCCTGGAGCTAAAACATGAGCGAATTTCGTCTCGCTTTTCCGGCCTGTGTGGTGGCCGGCAAGCATCGGCTGACGGCCGAAGATATAATGCTATTGCGCGAACATGCTTTTCCGGAGGGTATCCGGACATCCGACGATGTCGTGGCGATGTTGGCGCTCAACAATTCCTGCCCTGAGAAATGCGCTGCCTGGAACGCTTTCTTCGTCGAGCAGTTCGCCGGTTTCATCGTCCATTACACCTATCCGCAAGGCTCGCTTGATGAAATCAACGTCGCCTGGATCATGCGCATGTTCACGACCGCCGGTGTCGTCAACTCGGCGCTGGAACTCGAGCTCATTCTCCACGTCATGGAGATTTCGACCGTTGTCCCGGGTGAATTGAGAGCGCTCGCCCTCGACCAGCTCCGTGTGGCGATCACCGACAATATCGGTGGCTACAAGCTGTCGCGTGCCGTCGATCGCCGGGGCATTACCCGCCAGGACGTCGATTTTGCCATGCGCATCTTCAGAAGCGTCGCCGAAGGTGGTGTCATTCCCGTCTCGTCGGTCGAATACGGCGTGCTCCAGCAGATCGAGCAAGCGACGCTGCCCGGCGCCAATCATCCGCACTGGGCCGGCATCATGGCCGCCGTCCAGTTGCGCGACTATGCCGAACCGCGGCGCAGCCGCTGGCTGCGTATCGTCGATGAGGAACCCGTCTCGCAGGCAGCTGTCGCCTGACGCTGCTCAAGCCTGATTGTGCGTTCCGGTGTTTTATGCGTAAAACTCCGGAACGCATTTCTGGGTGGAGTCTCGATGTTCAAGAAAATCCTGATCGCGAATCGCGGCGAAATCGCCTGCCGCGTGATCAAGACCGCGCGCCGCATGGGTATTTTGACCGTTGCGGTCTATTCGGATGCGGATCGGGACGCTCTGCATGTCGAGATGGCCGACGAGGCCGTTCATATCGGCCCGGCCGCAGCCTCCGAGAGCTACCTGGTTGCTGAAAAGATCGTCGCCGCCTGCAAGGCAACCGGCGCCGAGGCGGTGCATCCGGGCTACGGCTTCCTGTCTGAGCGCGCCTCCTTCTGCGCTGAGCTGGAAAAGCAGGGCATCGTCTTCATCGGCCCGAAGCCGAAGGCCATCATGGCGATGGGCGACAAGATCGAATCGAAGAAATTCGCCAATGCCGCCGGCGTGTCCACCGTGCCCGGCCATCTCAGCGTTATCGAGGATGCCGCCCAAGCGGAAGTGATATCAGGCGGGATCGGTTATCCCGTCATGATCAAGGCATCGGCCGGCGGCGGCGGCAAGGGCATGCGCATTGCCTGGAATGATGGCGAGGTGCGCGACGGCTTCGAGCGCGCCCGCTCGGAGGCGAAGAGCTCCTTCGGCGACAACCGCGTCTTCATCGAGAAATACATCGTCGAGCCGCGCCATATCGAGATCCAGGTGCTGGCCGATGCGCATGGCAACGTCGTCTATCTCGGCGAGCGCGAATGCTCGATCCAGCGGCGGAACCAGAAAGTGGCAGAAGAGGCGCCCTCGCCCTTCCTCGACGAAAAAACCCGCAAGGCGATGGGCGAACAATCGGTGGCGCTGGCGAGAGCGGTCGATTACCAGAGCGCCGGCACCGTCGAATTCATCGTCGACCGCGACCGCAATTTCTATTTCCTCGAAATGAACACCCGTCTGCAAGTCGAACATCCCGTGACCGAACTCGTCACCGGCATCGATCTCGTCGAACAGATGATCCGTGTCGCAGCGGGGGAGCCACTTCCCCTCACCCAGGAAGACATCAGGCTCGACGGCTGGGCGATCGAAAGCCGGCTCTATGCCGAAGACCCCTACCGCAACTTCCTGCCGTCGATCGGCCGCCTGACGCGCTACCGCCCACCGGCCGAAGGCCGGACCGGCAATGTCGTCGTCCGCAACGATACCGGTGTCTTCGAAGGAGCCGAGATCTCGATGTATTACGATCCGATGATCGCCAAGCTCTGCACCTGGGCACCGACGCGGGTCGAAGCGATCGAGGCCATGGGCCGGGCGCTCGACGGTTTCGTCGTCGATGGCATCGAGCACAATGTCCCCTTCCTGGCGGCGCTGATGAAACATCCGCGCTGGCGCGAGGGCCGGCTGTCTACCGGCTTTATCGCCGAGGAATATCCCGACGGTTTCGCGCCGATGAAACCGGACCGCAAGGAAGAGGCCACGCTTGCCGCCATAGCCCTTTCCGCCGGCCTGATCGAGACGAACCGGCGCGAGCATTTCGCCGATCGCCTGCGCGCCGCATCGGGCGCGCTGCGCGAGCACTGGGTGGTCAAGATCGGTGACAACTACGTCGCTGCAAGATTGCTCGATGGCCTCGTCACCATCCCTTTCGATATGGACATGGCGGTCGAGGGGGCGATTGACGGCGAGAGCATCAGCGTTGTCACCGACTGGAGACCGGGCGATCCCGTCTGGAGCGGCAAGGTCGGCGGCCGCGATATCACCGCGCAGATCCGCCCGCTCCTCAACGGGTTGCGCATCGACTGGCAGGGGCTTTCGGTGACGGCCAAAGTCTTTTCGCCGCGTCATGCCGAACTCGACAAGCTGATGCCGGTGAAGCTGCCGCCCGATACCTCCAAACTCCTGCTCTGCCCGATGCCCGGCCTCGTCGTCGCCATCGCGGTTGCCGAGGGCCAGGAGGTCAAGGCCGGGGAGACGCTTGCGATCGTCGAGGCGATGAAGATGGAAAACGTGCTGCGCGCCGACCGCGATCTCGTCATTTCGAAGATCAATGCCGCCGCCGGCGAAAGCCTGGCCGTCGATGCCGTGATCATGGAATTCGCCTGAGAGGAAAAGGCCGGCGGCCGGTTTTCGCTTGAGCGCGGCTCGCCGACCGTGCCAAGGTCGCCCCAATAAATTACCAGGGAGATTGTGAAGATGGACGTTCGCGCCGCCGTTGCCGTTCAGGCCGGAAAACCGCTGGAAGTGATGACCGTGCAGCTGGACGGCCCGAAGGCCGGCGAAGTGCTGGTCGAGGTCAAGGCGACCGGCATCTGCCACA
>NZ_JABDWD010000014.1:0-180709 GCF_019685115.1 Rhizobium sp. NZLR11
GGCCATCCTTCATGACGATCAGCGGATTGACTTCGAGCAGCGCCATGTCCTTCTCATTGAAGGCCTTGTAGAGCGCCGGGAAGAGCGACTTCGCATCTTCGGCGGCAGCGCCGTCGAGCGCGAGCGCGCCAGAGATTGCCGCGATATCGGCAGCCGTCACACCGGCTTCCGGATCAATCGCGATCGTGTGGATCTTCTCCGGCGTGTCATGGGCGACGGCTTCGATGTCCATGCCGCCTTCGGTCGATACCACGAAAGCCACGCGTCCGACCGAGCGGTCGACAAGGATCGAGCAATAGAGTTCGCGGGCGATGTCGGCGCCATCTTCGATGTAGAGGCGGTTGACCTGCTTGCCGGCTTCGCCAGTCTGCGCCGTTACTAGCGTGTTGCCCATCATTTCCTTGGCATGCGCCTTGGCTTCGTCGATGGAGAAAGCCAGGCGAACGCCGCCCTTGGCATCGGCGCCGAGTTCCTTGAACTTGCCCTTGCCGCGACCGCCAGCATGGATCTGGCTCTTGACGACGTAGAGCGGGCCTGGAAGCGACTTTGCAGCCGCTTCGGCTTCGTCCGCCGAGAAGATAGCGACGCCTTCCGCAACCGGAGCGCCAAAGGTCTTCAACAGAGCCTTGGCCTGATATTCATGAATGTTCATGGGGAAATTTCCTGTTTCGACTGCAGAGCCAGAGACATATGGCAAATTTCTCGTTCCCCATGGCGAGACATCACTGACGGTTGAGGACAGGGCATGCTCAGACGGTTACAGTGGTATCGTGTCGTGCTTGCGCCATCGCGTGTCCACCCGCTTGTTTCGCAGAGAAGCAAAGGCACGGGCAATACGGCGGCGTGACGAATGCGGCATGATGACCTCGTCGATAAAACCGCGTTCTGCAGCGACAAACGGATTGGCGAAGCGCTCTTCGTATTCTCTTGTCCGAGCCGCGATTTTTTCTGGTTCACCGAGTTCGGAGCGGTAAAGAATTTCCGTAGCCCCCTTGGCGCCCATCACCGCTATTTCCGCAGTCGGCCAAGCGTAATTAACGTCCGCGCCGATGTGTTTCGACGCCATGACGTCATAAGCTCCCCCGTAAGCTTTTCGTGTGATCAATGTGACCATGGGGACTGTCGCTTGGCTGTAAGCGAACAGCAGTTTAGCGCCGTGCTTGATGACGCCGTCATATTCTTGGGAGGTGCCGGGAAGAAAACCGGGCACGTCGACCAAAGTGAGGATTGGGATATTGAACGCGTCACAGAAACGGACGAACCGTGCGGCTTTGCGGGAGGAATTGATGTCAAGGCATCCTGCTAGGACCATAGGCTGGTTGGCAACAACACCCACGGACTGCCCTTCGATGCGCGCGAAACCAGTAATAATATTCTTCGCGAAAGCCTCCTGAATTTCGAAAAAATCTTCCTCATCCGCTATTGTGACGATCAGTTCGCGCATGTCGTAAGGCTTGTTCGAAGAGTCTGGGACGAGCGTATCGAGCCGCTGTTCTAGGCGTGCCGGATCGTCATAGAATGGACGGGACGGAGCCTGTTCACGATTATTTAGGGGCAGGAAATCGAAAAGCCGTCGGATTTGCTCCAGAGCTTCGACGTCGTTCTCGAAGGACCCATCTGCTACAGATGATTTGGTCGTGTGTGTCCTTGCTCCACCAAGTTCTTCAGCGGTCACAATTTCGTTTGTGACGGTTTTCACAACATCCGGACCGGTCACGAACATATATGAGCTGTCGCGGATCATGAAAATGAAATCTGTCATGGCAGGCGAATAAACAGCGCCTCCAGCGCAAGGTCCCATGATAACGGAAATCTGCGGCACGACACCCGACGCCTCGACGTTGCGTTTAAACACGTCTGCATAGCCAGCCAGCGATGCCACGCCTTCCTGAATTCGCGCTCCGCCGGAGTCATTCAGGCCAATCACGGGGACGCCATTTTTAAGAGCCATGTCCATGATTTTGCAGATTTTCTGCGCATGGGTTTCAGACAGCGATCCACCAAGGACGGTGAAGTCTTGCGAGAAAACGTACACTTGGCGACCGTTGATCGTGCCCCAGCCGGTCACGACTCCATCGCCTGCGACCTTTTGATCCGCCATTCCGAAATCAACGGCGCGATGTGTGACATACATGTCATACTCTTCGAACGAGCCCTCATCCAGAAGAACTTCAAGTCGTTCACGGGCTGTCAGCTTGCCCTTTCCATGTTGCGCGTCGATGCGCTTTTGGCCTCCGCCGAGCTTGGCTTCGGCCCGCCTGGATTCCAACTGTTCTAGAACGGATCGCATGTCATATCCTTCAAAAATGCTTTGCTCGCGCAGTTACATCGGGAGACTGGGCGCACAAAACACGTAGTCATGCGTAAAACGAGTGAACTTTAAACTTGCAAACTTCACTCCCGCAAAATTGTGAACGTGGCGGCTAGACAGATATCCGTCCGGCAGGGGTGACATTACGGTTGCCGCGAGATTCATTGGAACAGACTGGCTAGCCATATGGTACTGGGCTAGCATAAGCATCTTAATCCGAGCCTCATTGCGTCCGTTGTGTCAAACCTCGATCGTATCGCAGAACTCCACCGCCACAACGCTTAACATGGCCTCTGGAATTCCATTAATCTTGATGCGCGAAAGTCGTAGATCTTACCGGTTTCGGAGAACGCCGGGAGGCACATGGCTATGACTTTCTGCGCAACCTCGTCCGGCGTGGGTAGGGTAAGAGGATCTTCCTCGGGAGCAACCGTGGCGCGCATTCCCGTCCGTGTCGGTCCAGGGCTGAAAAGATTGGCTTTAATCATCCCGGAGCTACACTCAGCTGCGTATACTCTGACCAGTTGGTCAAGTCCCGCTTTAGATACTGAATATGGCGCCCAATTAGGCCAGGCAAGCGTTGCGACGCCTGAAGTAAAGAATACTGCCCGCCCGGCATCAGATTTTTTCAGGAGAGGATCGAATGCCTTTATCAGGTGCCAGTTGACTGTCAGATTAACCGAAAGGGTTTCATCCCAGAGATTTTGGTCGATCTCTCCAAGCGGCGCGAGAGGATGTACGATAGCAGCGCATGAAACTAACGCGTCTATCTTGCCAAAGGTAACATCAAGGGAACGGGCTAACTCATAAACCTGATCGTACTGCCTCAGATCAATACTGTACGGTGTAATTTTCCCGGATTTGAATTTGTCGTCTTGGTCGAGTTTTCGTGGTTCGCCCAGTGACCTACCCAACGCAATGACATGAGCGCCCGCTTCCGCTAACTTAGTAGAAATCGATAGGCCAATCCCACGAGATGCTCCCGTCACCAATGCGATGCGGCCTTTCATTGGCAATGTCATGCACTCCTCCAAAAGCAATAGAAATCGCAATATCGCTTGCGTCGTCCGGTGGACAGTTGCCGTTCATAGCGCCAAGACGGCTAACCCGATTGCTTGAGAGTGCACGCGATTATTAATGGATGTGCAATTTTATATTCGAGACAAGATAGGCAGATCTTCGCGGGAACTGCGGGCGGACGGCTCCGCCTCCTGTGCCTGACTAAGCTATCTATCAGAAAATCCAACATTCGATGGGATTCCGCGGTTGTTCGGCAGCTTCGCCGGGCCGCCCGTCACGTTCAGAGTTCTTCGACTGCGTTTGCGGTCTTCACTCAGCCAATATCAGATTATGCCCAGTCTCAGACGAAACCGAAAGGACTGCTGCAGATCCCGCCGTAGGTGTGCGTCCGCTTCATTATAAAGTAATTGCGTTGGATCGCGAAGCCGTAGCAACGTTTCGAACATTCTGAACGTTGAAAAGGTTCTAGATCGAGGTCGTATTAGGCGCGGTATTTGCGCAATGCCGCAACACCCGATGCGCTGTGAAGCAAGCGTTGCGGCAGTGCTGCGATATTGATGAGCACGAGCAGAGATCACTCGCAGATCTCCATAAACACTATGCCGAGATGATTTCTCGATCAGATGAAAGGCCATGGAAATTGTGAGTTGTGGAGATTTGCCTAAGTGCGGTGCGCGCCGGACAACCAAGAGGCTGGGGCCGGTTGATAATGCTCGGTTCCTTGCGTATGCCGGGCCGCGCTCTGTAGAGCGCAAGTTCGGGAATGTTTACATTATTTATTTTCGTTAAGACCAATTTTTCTCTGTTTGGCCTCTATGCACAATGATTGCGTCCTTCACCAAGGAGGATGGCGACCGGATCAACGATATGGTTCCAGGCCTATGAGCACGACGGTGCCGGAACGCACGCAACGGATTGCAATGATTGTTGCGCTCGGCACTACGCAGATCATCGGCTACGGTACGCTCTTTTACAGCTACAGTATCCTGGCTCCGGGCGTCGCTGCTGAACTCGCATGGTCCGAACAATGGGTATTCGGTATTCTATCGTTAGGATTGCTGGCAGGAGCGCTGCTCTCCCCGTTCTCGGGCCGTTGGGCTGATCGGTTCGGAGCTGGCCGCCTGATGGGGCCTGGATCGTTCGCGGCTGCATTCTCTCTGCTCGTCTGCGCTCTTGCGCCGGGCCGCTTCGGTTTCGCAATCGGCGTGCTTGCGATGGAGCTTGCCGCCTGCTTTATCCTTTACAGCACGGCCTTTGCTGCAATCGTTCAGATTTCCGGAAAAGACGCTCAACGCGACATTACCCACCTGACGCTGGTTGCCGGATTTGCCTCCACATTGTTCTGGCCGCTGACAACGTTTCTGGCGGAGCACCTGACGTGGCGGGAAGTATTGATTGTGTTTGCGGCACTGCAACTCATGGTGTGTTTGCCGATCCATACCTGGCTGGCGTCGTTGACACGCAAAACGGCGTGGGTTTTGCCTAGAGAACTGCCAGACTTGACCGGCGATCCAAATCACTTCAAGCGCACAACGGTTTTTTAGGCGATGCTGGCGGGTTTTGCATTCGAGGGCTTTATAATATCGGCGATCTTCGTCCACATGGTGCCGCTCACTGTGGCCATCGGTCTTGGTAGCGCAGGCGTTTTTATCGCCAGCTTGCTTGGGCCATCCCAAGTCGCGAGCCGATTGATAAACAAGACACGACTTGCTGTCAGCGCGACCGCTGCGCTGACGCTTGGGCTGGCGATGTTGCTAATCAATGCGCCGTCGCTGATCGGTGCAACCGCATTCGCGATCATATTCGGTTTCGGATCGGGCATGATGAGCATTGTTGGCGGAACTCTGCCGCTTGAACTGTTCGGGCGCACAGGCTACGGCCAGCACATGGGATGGATCACGGCTGCACGGCAGTGCAGTTCCGCATTCGCTCCGTTCGGGCTCACTTTCATGATGCATGGGATTGGAGTATTTCCCGCATTGTGGATCAACGTTGCGATCGGTTTCTGCGCGATAGCAGCATTCGCTGGAGTAGCCATCATTCACCATCGGGCGGCTATCTGAGCGACATGTCACCATTGTGGTCAACTCCACCCTGAAAGCTAGATCGACGATCTCCTTCCCTGCGCCTACATCAGGCGACCTGATGGCGCCACCGCAACATCACGCGAAGTAGTGCCCTCCGTTTGCCGAAAGGGTTGCGCCAGTGATGAAACCGGCGTCGTCGGAAGCGAGAAAGACCACACAACGTGCGATCTCGGCTGCCTCGCCAAATCGACCAACCGGGATTTGAGCAATGATCGATTGCTGTATCTTTTCGGAAACCGCCATTACCATGTCCGTCGCGATGAAGCCTGGGCAGACCGAGTTGACGGTGATATTCGCACGCGCGCCTTCCTGCGCTAACGCCTTAGTGAAGCCAAGGTCGCCGGCCTTGGCTGCCGAGTAGTTCGCCTGGGCAAACTGGCCCTTTTGGCCATTCATCGACGAGATTGTGATAACCCGGCCAAAGTTGCGCTCGCGCATACCGCCCCATAGCGGGTGCGTCATGTTAAATACGCCCGAGAGATTGGTGTCGATCACCTCTCGCCAATGCTGCGGCGTCATCTTGTGGAACATCGCGTCACGGGTGATGCCCGCATTGTTGACGAGGATGTCCACAGGGCCGAAATCGGCCTCCACGGACTTGATACCTGCGGCGCAGGCCTCGTAGTCGCTAACCGACCACTTGTATATGCGAATGCCGGTTTCCTCAGAAAACCTTTGGGCGACGGGGTCGTTGCCCGCATAGTTAGCAGCGACGTTGTAGCCGGCATCCTTGAGCGCGATGGAAATCGCTGCGCCAATGCCGCGCGAACCGCCGGTCACGAGTGCGGTGCGTGCCATGTTCTCACCTTTGTTCAGATAGGTCAGTTTTTAATTTTTTCATAAGTCTTCTACCTAAATTATACTATATCTTCCTCTCAGCCCCATAGCTTTGTAAGATGCTATCGAATGCGTTCTAGGATTGACACGTAATTTGCGACTGCGGCACCGCCCATATTAAAGATACCGGCAAGCGTCGCGTGAGGCACTTGGATACCGCCGGCCTCTCCGATCAGCTGCATTGCGCTCAGCACGTGCATCGATACACCGGTTGCGCCGATGGGATGACCCTTGGCCTTCAAACCGCCGGATGGATTGACCGGCAGGCGTCCATTCTTCTCTGTCTGACCTTCCAAGGCGATTTTGGCGCCCTCGCCCCTCTTGGCTAATCCCATCGCTTCGTACTCGATCAGCTCGGCGATGGTAAAACAGTCATGCGTTTCGACAAAGGAAAGGTCATCGAGCGAAAGGCGGGAGCTTTTGAACGCGCGCTTCCAGGCAGCCTCGCACCCCTCGAACAATAGGATGTCACGCTTTGACATGGGCAGAAAGTCCTGCACATGTTCGTTGGCACGAAAGATGACGGCACGGCTCATGGAGAGCGCGGTGTTGACGTCGGTTAGCACTACTGCGGCCGCACCATCTGACACCAGTGAGCAGTCGGTGCGCTTCAGCGGGCCAGCGACAAATGGGTTCTTGTCGCTCTCGGTGCGGCAAAATTGGTACCCGAAATCCTTCTGCATATGGGCGTAGGGGTTGGCAACGCCATTCCTGTGGTTCTTGGCGGCGATCTTTGCAAGCGCGTCTGACTGGTCGCCATGACGCTGGAAATAGCCGGCGGCGATCTTGCCGAATTGACCAGCAAAACCGGCAGGAATGTCTGCTTCTTCTTTCATATAGGACGCACGGATCAGGTTCTGTTGGACCTGCGGGCCGGGGACCGCAGTCATCTGCTCCGCGCCGACCACCAATACGGTGCGCGCGGCCCGGGATTCGATTGCGCGGATGCCCTGCCGCACCGCGGCCGAACCGGTTGCGCACGCGTTCTCGATCCGCGTCGCTGGCGTGAAACGCAGCCGGTCGTCAGCCTGCAGCACCAGGCTCGCCGTGAAATCCTGGGGCGAGAACCCTGCATTGAAGTGGCCGAGCACGATCTCGTCGACATCTTCCGGACCGATCCCGGCATGCTGGAGCGCCTCACTTGCGACCTTGACGATCAGGCTTTCGAGCGTCTCGCCTTCGAGCTTGCCGAACTTTGTGTGCGCCCAGCCAATGATGCATGTAGCCACTTTATATCACCGTATGTTGTGTTCCCGTTGAAGGCCATCGACCGGACGCCCTGTCAGTCAGCCATTTGGCCTGTACATCAGGGTTCCAGCCGGATTGCCCCGTCGAGTCGGATGGTTTCGCCGTTGAGCATTGGGTTTCCGACGATATCTCTAACAAGCCTTGCGAATTCGTCGGGATATCCTGGTCTCGCAGGAAAAAGAGGTTTTCCGAGACGATCTTGTGCAGCTTGAGGCAGCGTCGTGAGCATAGGCGTTCCAAAGATACCCGGCGCGATGGAGACGATGCGAACGGCGTGCTTTGCGAATTCACGGGCAATCGGTAGCGTCATGCCTGCAACGGCGCTCTTGGAGGCGGAATAAGCGGCTTGCCCGATCTTGCCGTCAAAGGCTGCCACCGATGCTGTGTTGACAATCACGCCTCTTTCCTCGCCGAGAGGCTCCATCTTCAACAGGCGGGCCGCAAACTGGGCGAGGACGTTAAATGTGCCGATCAAGTTGATTTCTATGACACGCGCGAAATCTGCCAAGTTCGCCGGGAGGCCGTCCGGGCCAACAACCCTGGCACCCGCCACGATGCCCGCGCAGTTTACCAGAATCCTGGCCTCGCCGTGAACCGCCGCAGCGGCAGATAGAGCATTCGATACGTCCTCCGGCTTGGTAACGTCAACTTTCGCGAATATCCCACCGACCTCTTGCGCTAAGGCTTCACCAGCCGAGGTGTCGAGGTCGAAGATCGCCACCTTCGCGCCTTCCTTTGCAAAACGTTGGGCCGTCGCCTGGCCCAAACCTGACGCTCCACCCGTTACTATAGCTGCCACACCCTCAAGATTCATAACGGTCTCCAAACCCCTTTTGACTTATTTCAGAACGCAGATTCGGCGCGTTCACTAGTTGGAAAGTTCCTCGCGAGCCGCCCTAACCCTGAATTCAGTTGGCGTCTCCCCAAATTTCAGCTTGAACAGATTGCAGAAATGAGACGAACTATTAAATCCGCAGGCGTAAGCGATTTCGGTAATGTTCTGGCCCACGTGCGCGGGTGAACGCAGCAGTTCACGGGAGTGCTGCACGCGCATGTCCCAGAAAACCTCGGACACCGACTCGCCGGTGTCTTCGAACAGGTTGTGCAGGTAGCGAAGCGATATGCCGTTTTCCTTTGCGATCGTCGCGGCCGACAACGCAGGACGATTGAAGTTGTTCTCGATGTACAACTTGACAGCGCTTCTGCGCGCTTCCTTGATGTCGACCTCAAGTCTCTCTTCAGGCGCCTTGCGGGAAGCCGCCATGACAAACAAGTCGATCAGGTGGCAACCAACCAACTCTCGCTCAGCTGGGCTCATCGATTCGTAGTTGCGGTAGATTGCCATACAGTAATCGTGGAAAAGCCTGCCGGTTCCCTCCCCAAGATCGAGACTTCCGAGGCACTTCAGATTCTCAATCTTAGTCCTCTTCTTGAGTTCCTCGCGGGGGATTTCAACATATACGCTGCGATGGCTCTGTTGGTATCGCAGTGTATACGGTTCAGCTACCGTGAATACGATAGCACGGCCTCTCGTGTCGGTGAAATACTGGCCCCGCTGCTCAACATCGCACTTGCCTGACTGGACCAATTGGACGAAAATGTTATCGTTTTGACAAACGGATAGATGCTTTGGCTCCCTGCTAACCATATTCGGTGTGCCCGAAGCCATGGTGTATTTTAAAGTCCCAAGCAGTCCTTCTCGGATCTGTCCGCAATAGAACTCGTCAGACAACTGCTGCACGTTTACGATTGCGTAATGCTCGCAAATCGCATCCTGCCATGCAGATAGCCGCTTTTGTGCCCTGAATGGCGCTGTGTCGAAAACAGTCTGCATGGTGTATCCTCCCAGATATCATGTTGACTACGTTGAATGCCATTTGAATGCTCATCGTACGCGCTTTATGTGGCTAGCGGACCGGGAACTATGTTGCCAGCGAGGGGATTGCCGAGGATCTTACCCTGATTTTCCAGAATTCGAACCGGCCTATCATGGTTAGGAACGAGCCATCGGCAGTTGTAGTAGATGTTTTTCATCGCGCGCTTCTCGTCACGCTCACTGAAAATAGTGTTGCCTGATATGCGCGGTTCGTAGAGGTTGCGCTCGCGGAAGGGCTCACGGCATTGGTTGTGCAAACTGTAGATCACGTCGCCGCACAGGTTCGCGATACCGTCGTCCGTCTCGACGAGTATGTTGAGTGATCCGGCAGAATGACCTCCGGCTATTTGAACAGCGACCCCTTCGAGCAGTTCGATAACGTCGCCTGGTTTGCCGTCTATGAGCCATGCCGCGTCCTTGGTGTAAGCACGGTCGACCATGTGTTTCACGTCCTGTGACGGGTAAGCCCAGCCTGCTAAACCACCGGCCGCACTTGCAAGTTCTTCTCGCGCAACGATGGCCGTCGTCGTCATCGGAAACAAATCGGTTTTTCCTGAGTGATCGATATGCATGTGCGTATGGATCACGTAAGGAATGTCACCGAATGCGATCCCGCGCCGGGCAAGCTGGTTTTCCAGGTGCTCATGCTCCGAGACCGTTGCCCTCATGCCGATCGTTTCCATAATTTCAGGCTTACGGAAACCAGTATCCACAAGGACCGGCCCCATGGATAGACCCTTGATTAGAAACACATTGACCGGAACCCGCAAAACACGACCGGGCTGCATGTGTTTCACTTCGAAGGCCCGCTCGGCATAGACCTGTCCGATCGTCATTACTTCAATTTCTAAGCTCATATCTTACCTCTATGTCGTCCTGAACGCCTCGAGCTCGGTGACCGGGCCGGGAATGCTGGTCCCGGTAACACGCCCGATCACCAGTCCGCCGGGGGCCACTCTCGCAGGTCCATCATGCATGGGCAGGAGCCAGGAAGCCTTCGACAATGCCTTCTTGAGTGCTGTGCGTTCCGCCACCTGACTGACCGCCATGCTGCCCGAAATACGGGGCTCCCGGTGATTGACCTGACCCATCGGATCAACGAGCTGTTCATGGACGTGGAACACCAGGTCACCGCAGATCACCGCAGTCCCCTCCTCCGTTTCCACAAGTACATTTGCAGATCCTTCAGTATGACCGCCCGAGAGTTCGAGCGAAACTCCCTCGACAATTTCCACTGGCGATCCTGAGTCCAGATCAAGTAGCCATGCGGCACCCTGGGTATGGACCCGGTCGATCAGATGCTTCATGTCAACTGCGGCGTAGTCATCGCAATCGAGCCCGCTGCAGCCGACTTCGAGTTCCCGCCGATTGACGACAACGGTCGACGAGGTCGGAAAAATATCGTCGCGGCCGCAATGCCCCGAATGCAGGTGCGTATGAATGATGTACCGGATATCCGCAGGCTTGAGGCCGAAACGGTCCAACTGCATTTCCAGCGAATGCGCGTCAGTGCTTGTAACCGGGCGGTCGCTTCCCGGCAGTTGTCTGAAGCCCGTATCGACAAGAATCGGTCCTTCCGGACTGCCCAGGATAAGGTAGGATACAATCCTGGTTCTCACCATACGTCCTGGGGTCTTGTACTGGACCTGACGTGACCATTCGGCCTCGTACTCACCCAGATTTAGGATTTCAATTTTCAACGACACTTAACTCTCCTTCGCGTTCGATTAAAATAAGGCTGCGGCCATGATCCGCGCTTCCGTCGCCTCGGCGCTTGCGAATTCCGCAACGATTTGCCCCCGGCGTGCTACTAGAACCCGGTCAGCAAGTTTCAAGACCTCAGGCAGGTAGGATGAGATGACCACGACAGCGACGCCCTCCCGCGCCAGCTCGCGCAGGGCGGAATGGATTTCCTCAATGGCGCCAACGTCCACGCCGCGCGTGGGCTCATCCACGATAAGCAGCTTGGGTTTTTGGACGAGTGCCTTGGCGAGCACCACCTTCTGTTGGTTGCCGCCCGACAGGCGGTTGACCGGATGCCGCATGTTGATCGACTTGACCTTCAGGCGCTCGATCAGGCGCTTGGCGATTGCGCTCGACACCTTGTGCGAAACAAACGCCAGAGGCTTAGAGTTCATCGCAAGATGGCCCAGATAGATGTTTTCTTCGATTCCCATTGTCTCGAAAATGCCGTCGATCTTCCGATCCTCTGTCAGATACACGATGCCATCCCGGATACCGCTAATGGGCTGGCGATAGCTTACCGACTCCCCATTCAAATAAATCTTCCCGCCGAGGGTGATGTCCCGGCGGTATACACCGGCGACGACCTTGGCCATCTCGCTCCGGCCTGCGCCGACGAGACCGGCGATGCAGGTGATCTCCCCCTCGTAGACCGAGAAAGACATGTTCTTAACGAGCGGAGAATACCGCAAGTTTTCCACGGAGAGGATCTTGTGTTTACGCGTCCAGCGTTCCGCACGTCGTCCGATCATCGTATAGTGCTTTCCGGCGTCCTCGCGCCCTACCATGTGGGATACGATGGAAGACCGGCTGAACTCGCTGGCGGCGCCGGTCGCCACGAGCTTCCCGTCGCGCATGATCGACACCCTGTCGGCCAGATCGAGCGCTTCCTCAAGATTGTGGGAGATGAAGACGATCGCGACCCCGCGTTGCTTGAGCATCTCGAGGAGTTCGAAGAAGCGGGCAGTCTCCCCAGGAGAAAGGGACGCCGTCGGCTCGTCGAAAATGATGACCTTCGCGTCATTGTACAGCGCACGGGCGATTTCGACGATCTGCTTATGCCCCCGGCCAAGCGAGGATGCGAAGACCGTGACGTCAATGCCTGCAAAGTTCAGGGACGCCAGGAACTCCTGTGCCTCGATCTCCATGCGGCGTTGACTGAAGGCAACACGTTCATTTCCCAGCACGATGTTCTGTGCGACGGTCATGTAGGGGACAAGGCTCGTTTCCTGAAAGACCATTGCTACACCCGCCTTCAGCGCGTCAGCGGAGGAATGGAATCGCATCGGCCGGCCGGTGACATGGATGGCGCCGCGGGTCAGTTGAATCGCACCGGCGATCGCCTTTGAAATCGTCGACTTGCCCGCGCCGTTTTCTCCAAGGAGTGCATGGATTTCGCCGGCCTTGAGGGTGAGGTTCATACCCTCGATAGCCGCAGCATCACCGTAGTACTTGGTTCCATCGATGACCTCGAGTGCGGTCGCCTTCTCGGCATTTTCCACGGGCGACTTGCGCGCCAGAAAGGTCGCGATGCGCTCGCGGGGGGTCTTGCGTTTCACTACGGCTTCACTGGCGCGTTCGACGCCGGGCAATGTGGAATATTTTAACAGGGCACCGTAGCCGTTGCATACGATCCATAGTGCGCCGTTGCTCTCGCATACGCTGGTCAGACCGTGGTAAACGTTGTTTGCCCGCGCATGGAAACTCGCTTCGGGTTCAAGATCGTCGTTCAGCTTGACGACGAGTCCATAGCTTCGCGAGGGAGCCCACGGATTTATGCTTCCGTTGCGCCGCATGGCACCGATTTGTCCGGGGGCGAAGAGGCGGGATTCCGGAGTATGCGGCGGCAGCTTCCAAGGATGCGGATCGTAAGCGGAAGAGTAGAGTTCCGGCGCGATCCAGGCCTCCTTTTCCATGGAGGCCATCATGTCCTGGCAAAACGACTTTTCTTTGCGGAGAAACTCCACCATCCGGGATCTGAGCGCAAGGAACGAGAGCCAGTATCCGCCGCCTTCAGCAGGGCGGATTCTTGCCGGCAAGCCCGGAAGGTTGGTAAGGCGGACACGTGGTAGAGCGTTAGCGACTGAGAGATCCAACTCCCAGACTGAGTGATCCCAAGCCTGAGTAAAAAGAAGTCTGCCTTTGGAGCCCTGGCAGATACCGTATGGAAATGCAAGCTTGGACGAGATGGTCCGGGCGCGACCGGACGGGTTCCAATGCAGGATCCGTCCAGTTCGCCCGGAGAGGAGGTAATCCCTCTTCCACTCCGTACCCGGATGTTCTGACGCGTCGGTAATTACGAGCGAGCCATCATCAAGAAAAATCACCGAGGTGGCGGCAGCGATGCGGCGCCCGTCGACCTGTGTCAGGCTCGCAAGCGTCTCTCCCTCGCGGGACAAAACCCGGACCCCCTCGCCATCGAGGCACACCGCGAGATTCCCGGTGGCCGATAGTGCCAAACCCCGTACCGGTTTGTCGAAGGTAAACTCCGTCTCCAGCAAACCGCTGCGTTTGGGGTCATACCGCCCGACGGTGTTCCCGAGACTGAGATAGCCCCGGCCGTAATCATCGAAGACGAGGTCGTCGGGATTATCGAGCTTCTCGAGCACCGGCCATGCCGCCTCGAGTTCATCGTTTTGGCGGAGCGGACCGTCCAGCGGTGGAATCGCGTGTTCAATATCCCCCCGTAACATTTTGGGCAGGTTCATAAGGCTAAACATTGACACCACCAATAACAGGAACCAGCTCGAGAAGGAGCTTTCGGCCAAAGATGTCTGAATTCCTTGATCCGACGAGAAGGTGCTCGTCGTGTTCACGGACCGCCGTGATCATGCAATGGTTGCGGCCAAGCGGGTCCCAGATGCTCCGAATGATCTTGCCGTCCCGATCGACCTGCAGGATCAGACCGGCGTTGAAGTTGGGCGCCAGCCATTCATCGTAAGGCAGTTCACGGGTCATACGGCGGCGAAGGCGAGGGTTGGTCATCGCAAGGTCAAAAGCCGGGCAGCGAAGGCCACCGATGGCGACCCAGTAGGTGCCCATCGACCCCTTCGTCACGGACATCGGATAGCCCGGCAGATTTGTCACGAACGGTTCATAAGCACCCGCTCTGGGGCCGGAAATGTGATACTGTCCGATCGACGCGCTCCATGACTGTGATACCAGGACCTTGTCGCCATCGTGCGTGACGCACACGCCGCCGCAGAACGGCAACCCCCGCAACACTGTAGTCGTCTTGTTGGAAGCCTTGTCATGCTTAATCAGCGCACCATTCCCACGACCTTCGAGCGCGTCCTTGAACCAGTCATCTAGGTCATAGCGCGAGCTTGCTTCGCCGAAATAGATGTCTCCATTGGGCGCGATATCGACCATGGTCGGCACGCGAGGGCGTGAATCGTCGCGAATGGATAAAATCGTCCGGGTGCTTTGGTTGGTGATCAGTTCCGGATTACCCTCGTGATCGATGCGGAAGATGCCACGGCCGACCACGCAGGCAACCAGCAGGTTATCCTTGTCGAACTGCAGGCCGAGCGGACGTCCGCCAGTATAGCTCCAGTATTCACGTTGACGATAATAGCCTTCGGCGGGGTACTTGAGAATCCAGCCCTCGCCTGTCGAGACGTAAAGGTCGGATTTCGCGTCGAAAGCAAAGTCGCCTGGTGAAATAGCCTCCAGATCACCGTAGGCGATGGAATCGCGCAGGTCGTCATTTACAGCGATCGCGGAATCCTGAGTACGGCTCGGTAGGACCAGAGGTTCGAGTTGCCTCTTTCCGGGCGCCAGAAAGATCATATCGGTGACACGCGCTCGGTTCTTGGCGTAACGAACCTCAAAGGCCACTGCTGCAAGGGTCACAAGACCGATGACCATTGTCTGGGAAGCGCCGCCCACACCCATCCGGACAAGGATGTTCGACAGAACCTGTATCGTCAGGCCACCGATCACAGCACGCAGAATGCTGCCTTTGCCGCTCGTCAAGCTTACCCCACCCAGCACGGCTGCGGCAAGGACACTGATTTCCCAACCCGCGCCCACGTTCGGCGATGCACTTTGCATCCGGGCCGCAAGTATGATCCCGGCACATGCCGCGAGCGCCCCGCCCAGCGTGTAGGCGATCATCTGCATCTGCCTGATGTCGATGCCTGCGTGCAGGGCCGTACGGCGGTCGCCACCGGTCGCCGAGATATGGGCTCCAAGGCGGGTGCGGGTCATCAGGAGGTGTCCGCAGATCGCCACAAGCACGACCAGCATGACAGAAGTGGGGATGCCGAGAACGGAGCCGGCGCCAACGAACTCCAGCACCGGATTGTCGATGTAGCTGCCGGCGAGCAGCATTGCATACTGCTGGTCGATGATGCGCGTGATGGCTGCGAGGATCAGGAGGGTTGTCATCGTCGTGATAAGTGGCCTAGTTTTGACCAGACCGACGAGAACGCCGTTCCAGAGGCCGATGCCTGCGCCGAGTGAGACCGTAACAATCGCAGCCAGCGGCAGGCTTAGTTCCGCGTAGCCGACCAGCAGCAGGAACACGTAGTTCGACAGGCAGAAATTGGCCGGTATGCTGATATCGATGCCGCCTGAGAGTAGGATGACCGTGAAGGCCATCGTCACGATCATAAACTCGGCGAACGCACGGCCATTATTCACGAGGTTGGCATATGTGTAGTAGTTATCGACGAGGATGCCCGCGCACACCAGGCAGATGACCAGCAGGGTGAACGGGCCAATAGCCTCGCTCCATCGCTTCTTCAGAACGTCACCAATAAGGACTACAGGTGCGAGAGACGGCAAAAAATCGTTTAGCCGAGCTTGCTTTGAAGTGTACGCGGGCATCTTTTCTACCTCACAGCTCACTTGATCCTGACGGAAGTCGAATCGAAACAGGACCAATTCTTCAACGTATCCTTCGACAGCATTTCGATCGGAGAGAACAATGCGATCCGGGACTTGCCGACCTCGGGCCTGCTTATGAGCAACGTCTTGACGATGCTCATGATATCATACCCCTGGCGTACCGCGTTGTAAGCGTAGTACTTGGTAAAGGAGCCCTGCCGGACGAGGTCGCACATCTCGCTTGCTCCGCCGCCGCTCGTGTACAACATAATGTCTTTTTTGCCAGACTCCTGAATGGCCGCCGCCGAGCCGAGGTCCATTTGGTCCCACATGCCGTATACGGCACACAGGTCCGGATTTTGGATGATGGCTGCGGAAACGATCTGTTTCGCGTTGTCGGTCGCCCACATGGGACCCGTCGATTGGTCCGATACGATCTGAATCTCAGGATGCTCGGCAAAAACCTGCTTTGCCGCGACATATTGGTCGAACGAAGCCGAAGCGGTTGTACTGCCTTGGACAATTGCGATCTTGCCGGATTTTCCATTCTTCGGCGAGCAGTCTTTCACGATGTCGTTTGCGATCGTGGCCCCCATGCCGAAATAGTCGCCACCAACGAACGCATCAGTGTTGACCGTAGAATTCATGTTCAGCTGGACGACGTAAATCCCTGCCTCTTGGGCAGCCTTGATGTTCCGAGAAAACACATTGCGGTCGGCATTATGGATGATCAGCAGGTCTGCCTTGCCGCTGATTGCGCCGACAATCGCTTGGTTCATCGCATCCGTATTCCAGTTGCCATCCTGGATCGTCAGGTCGATGCCATAGAGTTCGGATTCACGCTTGATCGCCTGTGTCCAGGCGTCGAAAAGGGGGAAGCCAGTCACGTTAACGACGTAAGTGACCTTCTTTCCCCTAAGAGCCGAAATCGTCGACTTCCACAGCTCACCCGAAGCACCCGGAAAGTCGTGATCTGAAAGATAGACGTTGTCGTCCGCGGCCACGGCCGACCCCGTCGTCAATAAGGGCACTAGGCTCATCGCGCCCAGTGCTATTAATGTAGCCAAAACTCTTATTTTCATGTCAACTCCTCCCACTGTCGTTAATCCGATTTCTAAAGGTCCCCCTGCCGAGCCGTTTCCTCGTCTCGCGGGTTCAGTATGCTGTCCAATGCGACCGCTGCCAGAAGCACTGCTCCTCGAACGACGCTTTGTATGTCTGACGGTACGTTGAGCAGGATCAGCCCGTTGATGAGCACTCCGATCAGTGTCATTCCGACCACGATCGACAATGCTCCGCCCCGTCCTCCAACCAGGCTGATGCCGCCCACGATCACGATCGTAAGAACGTCGAAAATCATGGTGCCGTTGGCAACGCTGAGATTGACTGTACCGACACTGCCCGCCACGACGAGGCCACCGATGTAACCGATGACTGCACAGAGTACATATTGGGAGACGATCAGGGGGCGAACGGCCAGGCCGGTAATCCGTGATGCTTCGGGATTGTCGCCGATTGCGTAGATGTAGCGACCATAGACCGTTGTCCTGGCCACAAATCCGAAGAGCGCGAGCAGCACCAGGAATACGACCACCGAAACAGGAATGCCTACAATGTAGCCCTGGCCCAGAAAGCTGATGAACGCCGCATTCCCCGGAAGCTGCACCATACTGCGTTCTAAAAGAAAATAACGCCCGAAGCCAAGGACAACCAGCCCCGAGGAGAGGGTAGCGATAACCGCAGGAACCTCGAAATACGCAACTATGATGCCGTTCACAACGCCAGCCAGCACAGCGAAGAGCAGTCCAAACCCAATTGCGACAGGGGTTGGAACGCCGGCTGATATCAGCGACACAACCCACGCTGTCGCAACCGCGACTGTGGACACCTGCGAAAGATCAATGCCGCGACCGATCACAACAACGGACATTCCTATCGCATAGATTGCAACAACCGAGACACTCTTGAAGAGCAGGACAAGGTTCGGAAACGACAACGAATTTGGGACAACAACACCAAACACCGCAGCAATCGCTATTGCCGTTGCAAGTATTATGTATTCTTGCTTAATTGCTCGCTGTTTCATCTTAATAGTGCTCGCATGTGATCTTATCCAAATCGCCCTGCTGTCCTAGACCTTGCGCCGGAACGTCGGTTTCTGTTTGTTGCTGAAGGCCGTGATCGCGTCTGCGTGGTCGGCAGATCGCATCGTGACGAGTTCGTAGGCAAGCGACGCGTCCAGGATGGAGTGTGCCAATTGCCGTAGGCCGATGTTGACAGACACCTTCGTCCAGCGAATGGCGTCCTGCGAGCCCTCGGCGAGCTGCGCAGCAAAAGCGCGGACAGTAGCATCAAGATCGGCGTCGGCCACCATATGGTTGACCAGTCCGATCCGTTCGGCATGGGAGGCCGAAAGGACGTTGCCGGTCATCAAAAATTCCTTCGCACGGGCGTAGCCAACAAGTTGCGGCCATATGATCGCTCCACCGTCCCCGGCTACGACCCCGGCACCCACGTGCGGGTCACCGATTGTCGCGCTTTCTGCCATGAAAACGACATCACAGAGCAACGCGATGGTCGCGCCAAGCCCGTAGCAGGCGCCATGGACCTGAGCGATGATCGGTTTTTCCAGCTCCAGGAGCGAATAGACGATGCGCTTTGCAGTCGAGAACGACATATAATGTCCCGGTGAACCGACCTCCAGCATATGTGCATGCATCCCCTTTAGGTCACCGCCGGCACTGAAAGCCTTGCCGTTTCCCCTGAGAATGATGACATCGACGCCGTCATCCTTCGCAAGGTCGATGAATACTCTCCCCAGCTCTTCATGAAGTTCATGGCTGATAGCGTTGAGACGCTCGGGTCTATTGAGCGATACGGTCATGACTCTGTTTTGCAAAGCAAAGCCGATATTCTGATACGTGTCGGAGATGCTAGACATTTCTGGCTTCCTGGTTGTCGTCGATCTGTCCGATGTTCTCGAAGAGTTTCCGCAGTTCCCGCTTGAGGATTTTGCCGGCACTGTTTTTAGGCAGATCCTCGACAATCCGGACATACTTGGGAGCATTGATGCTGCCGGCCTTCAGCTTGGTGAACTCAACGATTTCTCGTTCGCTGACCTCTTTGCCTGGTATGGTTTGGACAACCGCGGTTACCGCTTCACCCCATCTCGGGTGCGCCACGCCAATGACGGCGCAATCAAGTACTGCGGGATGTGAGAGGACGATCTTTTCAATCTGGGACGGGTAGACATTGAACCCGCCCGAAATGATCAGGTCGCGCTTGCGATCCGTTATGTAAAGGTAACCGTCATTGTCCAGGTATCCCAGGTCCCCGGTCCTATGCATTCCGCGGTGCGTGGCTTCTGCCGAGCCTTCCGGATCACCGAGATACTCGCGCATGACCGTCGGTCCGCTGATGACGATCTCGCCAACCGCCCCCGGTTCGAGGAAATTTCCGTCATCATCGATGATCTCGAGCCTCTTCAGACTGGCGACGGGCCGGCCGACCGAGGCCAATCGACCCGCCAGAGCATCGTCGGCAATCGCATCGCCGATTTCGCGTGGTGACATGAATGTTAGAGGCATCCCGGATTCAGTTTGGCCATAGGCCTGGCACAGGACCGGGCCGATGCTCTTGAACGCCGCACGTATCCTGTCGGCGTCTATCGGCGCCGCAGCGGATATCACATATTTCAGCGAAGTGAGATCATACTGCCCCAGGCCTGGCTCGTTGAGCAATGTGTAGATCAAGGTGGGAGGAAGAAAGACTGCGGATACCTGATGTTTCTGGATTGCGGCGAGAATGTCGGCCGGCTTTGTACTTGTGATCAGGACAACAGTACCGCCCATGGCAAGCATCCCGGTGGCCAAAACTCCCCCCGCATGCGTAATCGGGGCGACGGCCAGATTGACCGGCGGCCGGGTAAACTGGAAGCAGGCCATAAAGGAAATAGCGCTCAGTGCCAGATAGGCGTGGCTCGCCCTGGTAATCTTCGGTGCGCCTGTGGTGCCGCCAGTTGTTCCCATGAATCCGACCCCCTCATAGGAAAAGGGTATCTCGACTCGGGCGTCAGGTTGGTCTTCTATAAAGCGCGCGAGAGACGGATGGCGGCCATCGTCGGCGTCCAGACACACCACGATGTCAAGACAGGGAACTTCAGCGAGAAGCGCAATAGCCTCGGCCTTGCAACTGCTGTGGTAGAAAAGTGCCTTGCACCCTGCCCTATTAAGCAGGCCTGCATTCGTCTCGACGGTACTCTTTATGTTGATGTTGGTCCAGGCGCCGCCGGCCATCATGGCCCCGATGTGGGACACAAGTGCGCAACCGGCATTGACACTGAAGAAGGCATAAGGGCTGCTCGGCTCAAAGCCGCGTGCGATCAACGCGTGAGCGAACCGGCGGGCGGCGGAGCGCACTTCGGCGTAGGTCTGGCCGCCCGTCTCGTCGACAAGAGCGGGCCTTCCGGGTGACAGTCTCGCGCTTCGCTCAAATAGATCCGCGTAGTTTACCGTATCCATTCCAACCCTCCCGATGGGCTATTGTTCTCGGCGCTTACATGACCGAAACCAACAGGCCAACTTCCTCTTGGGAAAGAACTAACTTGCGCAGCATCCTCAGGCTTGCGTTACCGTGCACTGAAATTGCATGGCCGTGCAGTGGCGCATTGCGGGCATTCCCTAGAGAGGGGCAGTATGGGAGTGGTGAGGGAGGTGGAGAGAAATGCTTGGGGCATGCACCTGTTTAAAACACTGTGGCCCCGCCATTTTTATACTCGGCCGTGGCCGGTCAATATTAACGATCGAGGAGGCATGATGTGCTTGAAGCCACTTACAACGTCATAGTTGATTCCCGGGTTGCCTGGCGGATCAAAACGGGTATGGGCCTCGCGGCGTGAAGACATTGATGTATCATGGCAGGGGTGACCTTCGCAGCGTCAATGTCACGGACCCCTCGCCTGGGCCGGACGATGTCCTGATCGAGATTCACGCAAACGGGATGTGCGGCACCGATCTGCACCTCATGGCCCATGGACCGGCTTTTGCGGCACTACGCCCACCTTTCATTCTTGGACACGAGTTCGCGGGCGTTGTGACAGCCGTCGGGGACAACATTGGCGACGTGGTGGCGGGGTCTATTGTATCGGTAAATCCCATGCGATCTTGCGGAAGATGTCGCTCGTGCATGAACGGATGCCCGAACATCTGCCACTCGATCCGTTGGTACGGACTAGGAGAACCCGCCGGAGGGTTAGCGGAAATGGCAGTTGTCGCTCGGAACGCCGTCTACATTGCGCCCGACGGACTTGCGGCTCGCGAAGCGAGTTTGGCAGAGCCCCTCTCCGTAGC
The DNA here is from genome assembly GCF_019685115.1 of Rhizobium sp. NZLR11. Classification (NCBI taxonomy): domain Bacteria; kingdom Pseudomonadati; phylum Pseudomonadota; class Alphaproteobacteria; order Hyphomicrobiales; family Rhizobiaceae; genus Rhizobium; species Rhizobium sp. NZLR11. Next base: position 21,304 of record NZ_JABDWD010000014.1, read on the forward strand.
GATGCATGCCGTGAACCGTGCGAACCTTCAGGAAGGCCAAAGCGCCGTGGTCATCGGTTGCGGCCCCGTAGGCATCGCGGTTGCACTATGCCTACGGGCAAGGGGTTTCGAGCGTATAGCCCTCGTCGAGGCGGCGGAGGCGCGCCGCTCGACGGTGCAATCGATGGGCTTCGATTGCGTTCTCCCACCGGAGCCAGGCACGGCCCGCGCACTCAAATCATGGAATGGCGGCGAAGGCTTCGAAGCCGCATTCGACACCGCCGGTGTCAGCGCGGCCTTCGCGCTTGCGTGTCAATCAACCGCCCGCGGTGGCGCGATCGTAATCGTAGCCTTGCATAGGGATGAGCTACAACTTGACGCGCGTCGCCTGCTTTTCGAAGAAAAACGGGTGATGGCGTCTATGGGATATGTCGGGACATATCCGGAAGTACTTGACCTGCTTGCGAACGGGAGGATCCCCACGGAGGGGTGGACAAAGACCTATGCAATGTCCGAAATCGACCGGAGTCTTCGGAGCCTTGTCAAGCAACAAGACATAAAGGTTCTGATCGACCCCCGTTTTTAGGCGGAAGCCGTTTTCGCTGGCGAGCCGGGTCTGCTCTTCAAGAGTATCTTGCTCTTTGCCGCGCAGGGCCCTGTAGCAATAAAATCGAAGCCGTAGTGCCCCGTCCTCATCGTCGAGTAGTTCGTTGATGATCGCTTCTTCGCGTGGTCCTTCCGGCCAAAGTCGCCCGAACTCAACCCCGTCGAAAACTTCTGGCAGTTCATGCGCGATAACTGGATCTCAAACCGGGTCTTCAAATCCTACGACGACATCGTGGGCCACTGCTGCGACGCCTGGCGGAAGCTGCAGCAACAGCCGTGGCGCATCGGTCGAAGAAAATGGATCAGTGAGTTTTAATCATTGAGCGCTGGTATTAGGTGGTTGTGCAGGTGGCAAATCACGCGCCCGCAGGAATACGTTTTCCATCTGCCAGTGCTCGTTTGTAAAGCGCGGATCGCCGACCCACTCGTCCCAGCCATGATTGCGGCGGAACTCGCCTAGCAGGCCGGAGGCAAGGATCGCTGCCTTGTCGACCGGCTGCGGTTTCTCGCAATCCGGCCCGACATAGATGGCGTCATGAGGGCAATAGAGCTCGCACATGAAGGGATTTCGTTTCGGCAACTTCCTGCAGAAACTCCGTCGTGATCTCCAGGTCGTCCATCGTCTCGTAGCCGAAGGCGTTGTCCTGCCGCCACATCCAGGCTTCCGGCCCACCGCAGTCTTCCTTCGGGCAGTCGCCGTCTCCTCCCGTGCATGCCGGATAGTGAGCGCCCGGTTTGACTGACTGGCGCTCCTCTAGCCGGATCTCGTGCTCCCAGGGAATGTTGAGGTCATATTCGTACAGGAACCGGCTGCCTTTGCGCAGCTTCGCCAAGCATCATGGCCGGGGAACGGACACCTGTCTCCCACGAGCCGTACCGCGCCGTTTGAATGATGAACTGGTAAAGGTGGATGCCTTCCCATCCCATCGCGACCTGAAGGACGCCATGAAACTCGCGCAGCGTCATCGTCGAGGCAACCTGAACCCGACGCCACACCATCGGGTTCACATCCTTTAGCCAGACGCGGAACTGCAGGATGAAAACCTCAGAAAATCCAGCTGCGCCCGTGCAGGGGGCGGGGATCGTCGAACCACAAGGAGGGCCGCCATTAAAAGCGGTCTCTACGGCAGCCTTCTTGACTGTCGAGAATGCGACAGAGCTTATTGGAAAATGGGCGTTGCAAACCCCAACCAGATATGTCTTTATACTAGTACGTCAGTTTTTAAAACTCTCCGATCAGAAAAGAATAATCGGGACGAATGGGGAGTGACTGAAGGGAGTCGAACTTTGTCCGAAATCATCCGCCTCAAAACCAGTTCCCGCTCTCGTGGATCACATCAAGCAGGGCCCAATCGAAACGGGCAGGTCGAAAGAATGTCCCCGATGACTGAGCAATCCCCGACCGAGCAATCGCAACACGCAGAGGAAGTCCTTCGTGTTTCGAACGTCGAAAAGTCCTTTGGAACGCATCGGGTCCTGGAAGATATCAACTTTACCATGAAGACGGGTGAGGTCATTGCCATCATCGGGCCGAGCGGCTCTGGCAAAAGCACGCTTCTACGATGCCTCAATCAGCTCGAGCCGCCGACACAGGGCTCGATCCGCATCGCCGGCATCAGCGTCGATGCCAAGCGTCCTGCCACGAAAAAGCAACTGACCGAACTTCGCCGCGCCGCCGGTATGGTATTTCAATCGTTCAATCTTTTCCCGCACATGTCGGTGCTGGCCAATGTCAGCCTGCCGCAGCAGCGTGTGCTCGGCCGTAGCAAGGCCGAAGCCGACAGGCGCTCGCTTGCCCTTCTCAAACGTGTCGGGCTGGAGAACAAAGGCGATCAGTATCCCGTGCGGTGTTCGGGTGGTCAGCAGCAGCGCATCGCGATTGCGCGCGCGCTTGCTCTCGACCCGAAAATCATGCTCTTCGACGAGCCAACCTCCGCACTCGACCCGGAACTCGGTCTGGAAGTCCTCGCCGTCATGAAGGAGCTTGCCGAGGGTGGAATGACTATGATCGTTGTCACCCACGAGATGCATTTTGCGGAAACCGTCTCCGATCGTGTGATCATCATGGCCGATGGCCGCATCCTCGAGGAGGGGCCGAGCGCATCGCTAATGCGCAACCCTCAGACGGAGCGGGCGCAACGCTTTCTGCAGGCGGTCAAGAACCGATGAACGCAGAATTATTCGCTATCATTTTGAGTGGCATTCCCTGGACGATCGCCATCACGATCGGGGCGTTCATGTTCGGAGCGCTGCTTGGGCTCCCCCTCTGCGCCATGAAAGTGTCGCGGTCGTGGTTGCTTCGCGCGCTTGCAACCGCACTCATTTTGACCTTTCGGTCGATCCCGCCCATCGTATGCCTGTTCTTCCTCTATTTCGGCATTGGCTCGGGATACCTTCAGGTCGGCCCGGTCGAGTCTGCGATCGTTGCGCTGGGCGTCATCACTGGCGCGAACATGGCCGAGATCTATCGCGGCGCGTTGAAGAGCATCCATGTCGGGCAGTGGGAAGCCTCACACGCGCTGAACATGCCGCGTTGGTCGGTATTTTTCGACATCATGGCCCCACAGCTGATCCGGGTCATCCTTCCGTCAGCGACGAGCTACATTATTGGGCTCCTGAAGGATTCAGCCATTGCCTCGACGGTCGGCGTCACAGAAGTCGCCTTCCAGGCTAGTTTCGTGTCGCGCCGCAATTTCGAAGGTCTGGAGGTCTTTGCGGTCGCCGGCCTTCTTTACATTCTCATCAGTCTGCCTGTTGCGGCTCTCGCCCGCTACAGTGACGGCGTCATGCGTGCAAAGGTGGCCCGATGAGCGATCTTATGGATTTCTGGCAAGAAAACCTGCCAACGATGGTCGACGGGCTTCTTGTGAGCCTTGAGGTGACGGGGGTCGCCTTGTTCATCGGCATTCCGCTGGGATTGATTCTGGCATTGGGCGTTCAGACAAAATCAATGTTTGCTCGCGCGACATCGATTTTCGTGGTGGAGATCGGCCGCGGTGCACCAGCACTCATCCTACTGCAATTTGCCTATTACGGCCTTCCAAGCACTGGCATCAGTCTAACATCCTTTGCCGCTGCCGCGGCTGCCTTATCCTGGACGACCGCGGCCTATACCAGCGAGATCATTCGGGCCGGACTGCAGGCCGTTCCCCACGGCCAGAAGGAAGCCGCCGTGGCCGTCGGTTTCACGTCACTCGATGCGCTTCGCTATGTGATCGTCCCGCAAGGACTTCGCGTGGCGGCCCCTGCCCTGCTGGGCTTTGCGATCCTTATGCTCCAGGCCACGTCGCTTTGCTTTGCGATCGCTCTGCCGGAACTGCTGTCGCAGGCCTATATGATCGGCACGACCACGTTCCAGTATCTGCCGATCCTTCTACTTGCGGGCCTGCTTTATGCGTCCATCTGTATTCCGGCAACAATTCTCGTGTCGTCGCTTGAAAGGCGGCTTGGCCGGCACACGGCCTAGAACCTGAGAACCACCTCTCGAGGTGGCCTTCGCTTCTCGGCGACGAGTCCAAACGGGCTCCAAGACCGCCGGGATATCGAATATGTTGCTTTTGCGTGCGTTGCCACATGCAATCCCGCCCAATTTTTAATCCGATCAGTCCGAATCAATTGACTGATTGGTCAAATTTTTTGTAAGTTTGCGTTGCGCTAAGTGGTTAATCACGCCACTGCGGCGACTGCCGGAATCAAGCCAACCCATCCGAAACCATTTGAGCTGGCGACGATCATTAGACATTGAGCACGAGGCAAAGATGAATTTGAAAGTGCGGGAAGAGCTGAAAGCGAAAAAGCAAGCCTATGTTCAGGAGGAAATCCTGACTGCTGCTGCTACGCTTTTTGCGGAGACCGGCATTCGCGCTGTCACCATCGACGATATCGCAAAAAGCCTGGGCTACACAAAGTCCGTCGTCTACTATTATTTCAAGAACAAGAATCAGGTCCTGTGGGAGATCTTCCAGCGTATCCACGAAGCTTGGTGGCAGGATATGGTCGCCATCATCGGGACGGACTTGCCAGCTGACAAGCTTCTGGGTGCAATGATCCGCAAGCATGCGCTGAACGTCATGGGCCGCGCGGCTTGGACTGCGATCTATTTCCGCGATCAGGGTGAACTAACCGATGATCAGCAGAAAATCATCGTCAAGCGCAAGCGGGAATATGACCAGCTTTTCAAGAACGCTTACGTCAAAGGCGTGGAAGCGGGCATCTTCCGCGACATCCCGACCTATCTGATCGTCAGTTCGATCATCGGCATGTGCAATTTCACGCACGCGTGGTTCAAGCCGAAGGGACAGCTTTCACCGGACGACATCGCCAACCATTATGTCGAGATCATTCTCAACGGCTGCAAGGCGTAGCAGCCAATCCAACTAGTGTCCCGTCACTGAGGTTATGACTCGTTGGGCAATGGTGTTGGATAAGATTTAGCCATCTTTTCGCGGGCCTGGTCTGTCGAGAACATCCATCGGATTTGAGCACCGCTTTCGGATCGCCGTCGCTCCCAGGCCTGAACCTCGGATTTGAGCAAGTCGCGGTTTTCGATGCGGCGGTCAAGACATTGTCGGCGCATAACGCCGATCTCGATCTCGGCCATATTGAGCCAGCTCGCGTGGCGGGGCGTGTAGTGGAATTCCAGACGTCGTACGATCCGACGCGCCTCGGCGGCTGCGGAGGTCTGATAGACAGCGGAGGCCGTGTGGGTTGATAGGTTAACCATCACGACACGGACCCGGTCGGCGTCGGGATAATCGACGTCGACGAGGTCGCGCATGCAGACGGCGAAGTCTTCGTTGGCGCGCCGATCTGTGACCTTAACCTTACGCCACGATCTATTGGCGTCGACGGTCACGAAGAGGTTGGCCGTGCCACTGCGCTTGTATTCTGAAATCGTAGCGGTATCGCTTTCCCGGTTTCTGCACGATAGGCACGCGCACCTCGCCGATGAGCTGGATCGGACTTTCATCGAAGCAGACGACTGGTCGCGTCGGCTCATCGAGTGAACCAGATTGTGGTGCTTCAGGAACGATGCCCAGTCCATGCTGGTGAATTGCGATCCCTGATCCGAATGCACCAGGACCTTTTCCTTTGGCTTTCGCCTCCAGACAGCCATCAGCAACGCCTGCAGCACGACATCCGTCGTCTGTCGGCTCTGCATCGACCAGCCGATGACACGGCGGGAATAGAGATCGATCACCACCGCAAGATAGGCGAAGCCTTCGTTGGTTCGGGGAGGAGAAGCGCAGATGCGCTTCTCCTCCCCGAACCGTACTTGCACCTTTCAGCGCATACGGCTCTCTATTCAAGCGTGGCTTATGGCCATAGCAACATCATGATAGTTCGACGTGACAGTGCTGCGGTTTTCGATCCGGAAGATGTATGGATTCTCCTCCGGATTACGCCACCGAAATTGCGCCTTTGGGCTTGAGACAAGCCGTTGCAGCGCTTTGCCGACGGGGTCGCCGCGTTCGTTCCGACCAAACACGAGCCAGGTTTTCGCCTTGCGTCGCCCACCCCACCAACTGGCGGTTCAGGCTGGCGATCATGTCGACTGTGCTGACACTATGATTGCCGGAAAAGGTTTCGGTAAGTCTGCGGACAAACCCCTTGGCCTTTTCCTTGGGTATGGTCGTGACGACGGACATCCGTCCGTGTGCCCCTCGCTTCCGAATGATCCGGTACCCAAGAAAGACGAAGCCGTCATTGACGTGTGTAGCGGGCAACCCGATTGGGGCAGGATGTCTCGCCGTAATCGAGCAGGTCGTCATGAAGTTTGCGATAAACTCTTCGCTGAAATTCGCTTTGCTCATGATGCTCTTCTTGCCTCAAATCTAGGAAGAAGGTGCCTACAAATCTCGGGGCTATTCACAGGCTCCGCTTCGAACGACGAAAGCGGAGCCTCGATTGTCAGATCAAGCAGCAGCCTTTGAGTGGAACATGACCTTCCACTCGCCTTCTTGGCAAACGGTGCCTTCCTGATTGCGGACCTCGACCCAGAAGTTGACGATGCCACGCGCCGGGTTGCTGGTGGCGCGAACGCCGGCGACCTTTTGATAGACATGAATGGTGTCACCGATCTTGACGGGAGCCTTTAGGTTCCAGGTCATGCCGAGGAAGGCGATTGCGGTTCCTTCCTTCAAGCCCAGACGAAATTCAAGGCCTGTCGCGATCGCGAAGACTGCGGGCCCATGCAGAATGCGTGTGCCGAACGGTGTTGTCTTTGCAAATTCCTCGTCTGTGTGGACCGGGTTAAAGTCACCCGTCATACCCGCGAACATGACAATGTCGGTTTCGGTGATCGTGCGACGCGGCGTGGTCCAGTTCTGATCGACCTCGAAATCGTCGAAGAATTTTGCGTTCGGCCCTACGTTGAGTTCGCCAGTCATAACCTCTCCTTAAGATTAGAATACTTGTTAGTCTTTTTTTCGACCTATTGGTCAAAATAGTCAAGCTATTGTTCTGATTTGGCTTATGAAACCCGACCTCGATAGCGATCTATCCAGGGCGCGGCCTCTTCTAGCCTGGCCGAGAGGCGCAGGAGCTCGGATTCCTTTCCGAAATGACCGATGAACTGGATGCCGACAGGAATACCGTCCTCTGTCCAGTATAGAGGAACATTGGTGGCCGGCTGACCGGAGGCGTTGATGATCGCGAGGAACGTCGTGTATTCACCGACACGGTTGCGGAACGTCCTGAAGTCGCTCTCCATCGTCATTATGCCGAGCTTGGCGGGAAGTTGCGTCAGCGTCGGCGACAATACGAAATCGTAACCGGACATGTAGACTTCCATTTGCCGGGCAAGCGCATGAAAGCGGTTGATGGCAAGCGCGTATGTCTCCGCGCTCAAGGTGGTGCCGATGTCGTAGGCGTCGACGATCGCCGGCTCAAGCTTTTCGCGCCAGGCCGCGTCCGGGCTCGACCGCAGCTTGCCGTTGACGGTCAATGTAACACTTGCGGCAAGGACGTCCTGATGGGCGCGAAGAAAGCTCTTGTATTTGAGATCTGGAAGCGGAGCCGACACCACCTCGTGCCCCATGGATGCCAAGAGCCTTGCGGCTTGATCGACGGCCGCAATGCATTCATCCGCGACGGGGATGTCGTCGAAAGCCTGCGTCCACGTGGCGATCCTCAGCGGCCGGTCGAACGCGACATCAAGCAGGTCCAGATACTTTCCCGGAACCTCCGGGGCAGCATAGGGGGCGCCGATCTCCATACCAACAATGCCGTCCAAAGCGGCCGCGGTATCGCGCACCGTCCTGGTCAGGACGCCGTCGGCAGCAAGGCCGCCCCAGGCCTCTCCGCGCGATGGTCCGAGCGGCACCAGCCCGCGTGACGGCTTCAGACCAAAGACACCGCAGCAGGCGGCAGGAATGCGGATCGAACCGCCCCCGTCACTGCCATGGGCGATCGGAACAACACCCGTGCTGACTGCGACCGCAGCACCACCGCTCGATCCGCCCGCCGACCGCGTCTTGTCCCAGGGATTGAGCGTGGGACCCGAGTTCTGCACGGCCTCCGTTGTCGGCGCCATGCGGAATTCCGGAACCGTCGTGCGGCCGAAGGAGATAAACCCATCGGAAATGAACCGCTCGTTCAGCGTCGCGTTGATCGGTGATTTGAGCCCAGCAAACAATCGGGAGCCTACACTGGACGGCAAGGTCGTCGAAGCAAGCCCAGAATCCTTCAACAGGAACGGCAGGGCACCAAACTGCCCCCTAAGCTCGGACGTTTCCGCCTGCGCCAAAGCCTCTTCGGGTCTGACATAGCAAAGCGCATTAAATTCGTTGTCGCAGTCTTCGGCCAGGACCAGCGCACAGCGCATCAGTTCTGCAGCCGGGAATGAAGCAAAGAGGCAAGGCTCAGGCCGTCAAGGGATCGATATTGCAAACGGTCCATCGCATCACTCCAAGAGGTTGATCTCTGGCTAGTCAGCGAGCTGCCAAAAGCGGCTCGACACGTTCTTTCAGAAGCTTCTTGTCGGTCTTTCCAGTCTTTCCCTGGGGCAGGACTGGCTCGAAGAAGATCGTGCGTGGCACCTTGAAGTCGGACAACGTGGCTTCGACATGCGCAATGAGCTCGTCCTGCGTCACCTCCGATCCGTGACGGCGCACGACAATTGCGACTGGGATCTCCCCGAAGATGCGGTCAGTCGCCCCAATGACGGCCGCATCCTGGACACCTGGATGAGCGATCAATACCTTTTCGACCTCGGAGGGCGAGATATTCGCCCCGCCGCGAATGATGATCTCCTTAATGCGGCCGGTGATGTAGAAGAAGCCGTCTTCGTCGCGCTTGACGAGATCCCCTGTTCTAAAGAGGCCATCGGTCATAGTGGCCTGAGTCATCTCAGGATTTTTCAAATACCGCTTCATCGTGGCGGCTGCCTGCACAAGGAGCTCGCCGTCCTCATCCACGGCGCACTCGCTTCCATCTGAGCGAACAACCTTGACGATCGCGCCGGGCGCCGCCCGACCGATCGAGCCATCAGGGAGAGCGTGTGCGTTATCAAAATACCGTCCGAAGACCGGGGTGCATTCGGTCAGCGCGTAGTAATTTTCCAGCGATCTCGCAAACTTGCCCTCGAAACGGCCGGCCATTTCGTCGGAGAGGGGTGCGCCGGCACAGATCAATTTGCGCACGCCGCTCAGATCGAACTTGAGATCACGTTGCTCGCAATATTCAAGCATCATGGAAAACATTGTCGGCACACCGTGGAATACCGAAACCTGGTGTTCGATGAAGGCTTCCAGGACGTCGCGCGGGTGGAAGCGGCGAAGAATGATCACTGTCCCACCTGCCTGCAATCCCGCTGCAGCGGCGGTCGAGAGTCCATAGAGATAGCCGAGCGGCAGCGCGACAAGCGTCTTGTCGGCCGACGTCACGCCCCACAGCCTTGCCAGGGCGATCGGGCAATTGATCTGCGCCTTGTGATCAAGAATGATTGCTTTCGGCGCTCCTGTTGAGCCGGACGTGTAAATGATCAGGAAGTCGTCGTCCGGCTCGACCGATGGCGCGGCGATTTCCGTTGCGGGCAGAACATTTCCTAACCGGCTCATGGGGACGAGCGCCTCTGCAGCGACTGCGCCCTTGGCGGTATCGGCGACCAAGTCGTCGTAGAACAGGATTTTTGCGTCGCTGTGTCGGAAGCTGTATTCGACTTCGCTTTGCGTCAGGTTTGGATTGAGCGGCACGAAGATTGCTCCCAATCTGGCCGCAGCATAGTAGCAATAGATCAGCTCAGGGCGGTTTTGCGCAAATGCGGCAACGGTTTCGCCTTTGCCTATACCGAGCGCTAGCAGATGGCGCGCCGTGTTGTCGACCTTCTCGAGCAATTGCCGGTAGCTCAGGGACTGATCTTCAAAAATAACAGCCACCTTGTCAGGGTTTGTCCGAACCGAAGCCTCAAGGGCTGCAAAGACGGATGGAAATGGCGCTGCGGAATTGTCTGTCACGTTCAAACCCTCGTTTGCGATATCAGCCATATCGCTTTTTGTCGCTGGCCCTGAGGACCTGTCAGAAGAAAGACTGTCTCGTCGCGCCCAATTCGGCGGGCGCAACTGGCGCTTGGGCAGGCTAAAGAGATCGCACCCGCCAATGTCGGGCCGCATCTGCAACCGTCGAGAACGTCGTGCCCGATGTCGATTTCATGTGGTCTATCAGGCGCGACAGCATTGCCATGCGCGGGCCGCGGCCGATGATTTCGGGATGCATGGTCAAGGTGAATACCGAACCTTCGATCGTGACCGAGAAATCGAATTCTTCGCGCCAGAGCTCGTAGACCTCAGCCGGGGTTCGCATGCCGAGATAGAGCGGCTTGTTCAAAAACATGAAGTGCGGAAAGTCGTCGAGCTCCCAGGCTACCGGAATCTCGACCACCTTCGACGCTGGACCTGCCTGGTATGCTTCTTCCGAGACTTGAAAGCCTCTCGAGGCCCAATATGGCTTGTAGTCGTCGGCCATCAGGCTGCTGTCGTAGACAATGCCCCGCTCTTCGAGCAGCGAGATCGAATTCTCCGACAGATCCCAGGCGGGCGAGCGGTATCCGACCGGCGTAAAATCCTGGCCGAGCGCATTGCGTAGTTTGGCGATCGCTTTATCCAGGAGGGATGCCTCATCGGTCTTACTTAAGCCAACCGGCGTTTCGTGACAGTACCCGTGGATCCCGATCTCATGGCCGTCGTCCAGAATGCGCCTCGTCTCGGCGTTGAACGAGACCGCAGTGTGTGCCGGCACGAAAAAGGTTGCCTTCACGCCCTTTTCCAACAGGAGCGCCAAGACCCTGGGCAACCCGACCCTCGGGGCAAACTCGCCGCGCGACATCGGATTGGCCGTGGCCTGCTTCAGCGAACTGATCCATAGCGAGACGGCATCGAAATCGAAGGTGAGGCAAACGGTGGTCATGGCACAAGTCCGAGATAGGTCTGCTCTTCGTCGCCATTGATGCGGCGAGAGATGACGATCCGGTTGATGTCGTTCGTGCCTTCCCCGATCGTATAAAGTAACGCCTCGCGGTAAAGCCTTTCGACCGCATATTCCTGGATGTAGCCGGCGCCCCCGTGAACCTTGACCGCGTCGTGAACGATCTCCACCGCCGCGTCGCTGGCGTACATTTTCGCCATTGCGCTGATCATGTCGCAACGCCCGCCGCGTTCCTTCATCCAGGCTGCTTCCATGGTGATCAAACGCGCGGTCACGAGTTTCGTCGCCATGTCGGCCAGCTTGAACTGGATTGCCTGGTGCTTGTCGATCGTCACGCCGAAGGTGACGCGCTCCGATGCGTAGCGCTTTGCTTCAGAGAGTGAATTTGCGGCAAGACCGACCGCGCTGATGGCAATCCCAATCCGGCCGATCTCAAGAGAGCCGAACAATTGATGGAAACCCTTGCCTTCGGCAGCACCGAGCAGGTTCGCTTTGGGAACGGCGACGTTGTCCATTTCGATTTGCACGGTATCGACCAAGCCAAAGGCCATCTTGTGGAACGTCGTGGTCACGGTCACGCCGGCGGCGGCTTTATCGACGAGAAGCAGGCTGAACTTCTGTTTTGCCTCCGGGCTCTCCCTTGGATGCTTGACCAGCGTCAGCAGGAGCGTCGCCTTGTCGCCATTTGTAACGTAGGTTTTGCTCGCCGTCAGATCGTAGGCCCCTCCCCGGTCGACCGCGTTCGCGCGAATGGCCTGGAGATCAGATCCGCAGCCCGGTTCCGTCAGGCAAAGCGAGCCCCTGAAATCGCCCGTCGCTAGACCCGGTAGGTATTTTTCCTTTTGCTCGCCGGTTCCGTGCGACGCTATCGCATAGGCCACCGTCGAATGGCTGTTGATATAGGCTGCAAGTGTGGTCCAGCCGCGCGCGACAATCTCCATAACGGCGGCAAAGACCGGAACCCTGAGGCCGAGGCCCCCAAACTCTTCTGGAACCGCGATCCCGAAGAGACCAAGCTCTTTCATCTCCTCGACAATGGCCTGCGGGTAGATGCGGTCCCTCTCAAAGACCATGACATCTGGCCGGACGCGCTCTTCGATGAACCGCTCCACGGTGGAGACGATTTCGTTTTCTTCGGGCGTAAATTGCTCGTAGTTCATCTGCCGTCCACTGCCTCCCTATGGGCGAACCTTGGCCGGAAACGCCTTGCCGAGGTCCCGGAGAATTTCACGTGCCGCATTGTGACCGGGCACGCCGTTAACGCCGCCGCCCGGGTGGCAGGCTGCGCCGCACATGTACATCCCAGAAATCGGTGTACGATAGTCGGCGTAGTGCTGGATCGGTCGGCGGAAGAACACTTGGTCGAGGCTCATCTCACCATGGTGAACATGACCGTCAACCATGGCAAACATCTCCTCGATGTCCTTCGGCGTCAGGATCTGGGCGTGCAGGACTTCTTTTTCGAAACCCGGCGCATAGCGGCAAATCTGATCGACGACGATGTCGAGAAGTTCCTTTTTCGTCGTCTCGTCCCACTCACGTCCGTTGAGCTTGTAGGGGACGTGTCCGCCCATGATCTGAACGACGTGCTTGCCCTCAGGGGCGACGGTCTCGTCAAAGGCGCTCGGCGTGGTGATCCAGAGATATGGATGTTTGGCCATCTCACCGTTTTGAGCGGTGTGAAACGCATCTTCCAGCTCACCGCAATTTTCAGCAAGTGTGACAGAGCCTGGGTTCGGCTCGTTTAGTCTGCGGCTGTCGTAGGCCGTCCATCGCGGTAACGCATTGCAGGCGAGGTTGATCTTAAAGGCAATCGACTTGGTGCGATGGCGCTCGACCTGGCCCTTGACGGCGTCCGAAAGGTGTTCTGTGCCGATCAGGTCGAAGTAGGTCATCTTCGCGCCGGCGTTTGAGACGACCGTCTTGGCTATAAGATGCGGGCCGCTTTCGAGTTCGACGCCAACGGCTTTGCCGTTACTGATAGCGACTTTCCTAACCTTCTCACCGGTCAAGACCTCGACGCCGTGAGCCTTGGCGACACGCAGAAGCGCTTCAGATATCGAACCCATGCCGCCTTTGATCAGCCCGCCTCCGCCAGCAGATGTCGAGTTGTCGCGCAGGTAAGGTCTCGCGAGCACGTAGGCTGAGCCTTGGGTCTTCGGGCTGATCAGACCTGCCGAACCCGATGCATAACTGCCGAATGCCGTCAAAACCTCATCGCTTTCGAACCAGCGGCGCAGATAATCGTCAGCGCTGAGGGTGAGCAGGTCCCAGATGTCATAGACGCGGGCGCCGATGTCACGTAGCCGCCAGGCAAGCGACATGGCCTTTGTGATGTCCTTGATCTTGCCGGTCATCGGGTCTACCGGAGTCTCAAACATCAGCCGGCGGATATAGGGAATGATGTCGGCCATATGGGCGGCAAACTTCGGATAGTTCTCGGCGTCCTTTTTCGAGAACTGTGCGAGTTCCTCGACGAAGCGCTGCTCATCGGGCCAATAGACGATGCTCTTTCCACTATCGAACGGATGAAAGCTCGGAGGGACAGAGATGACTTCAACGCCATTTTCCTGGAGCCCGAGGTCGAGCATGATCTTCGGCTGCAGCATGCTCATCCAGTAGGACGCGACAGAGATCGTAAAGCCCGGCCAGACCTCGCGGGAGATCGCAGCCCCGCCGACGAACGGCTGCCGTTCCACGACGCAAACCTTCAGTCCGGCCTTTGCGAGATAGCACGCACAGACGAGACCATTATGGCCACCGCCGATGACGATTACATCGAACTTTCTCATCGAGACCTCCGGCATTACGGGACGACCGCGAGCACTTCGGCTTCGACCAGCAGGCGGGGATCGTAGAGGGCCGCCTGAACAATCACGCTTGAGGGCGGGCAGTCCTGGTTCCAGTAACGGGCTCTGACGGAACGCAAGGTCGCCATCGTCGTCTCGTCGAAGCTTTTGACATAGCAGGTCATCCGCGCAACGTTGCCAAACTCCAGGCCCGCGGCGGTCAGCGTCACCCTTAGGTTGTCGAACAACGCGACGATCTGATCTTCCGGCGAAGATACGATGATCTCGCCGGCCGCGTCGGTTCCAACATGCCCTGTCGAAACGAAAACGCCGCTACCCTTAAGGATAACGCCTTGCGAAACGCCGGGCCATGCGCTTCCTGGCGGGTTCACTGCGGTCAACATCATGCAACTCCTTCAAAGGCCTCGGTGTTATCCTGACGATAATTCCGTTAGTCCCAGATGTACAGCAAATCTGACTGATAGTACAAATAAAAATACTTGATCGTCAGTTTTTCGAGCGAGCTGGCTTTGGAACGAAATCGCGCTGTTAAACGCGAATGTCTACGACCCAGACGCTGCCCACCAAGCCGCCGAAGAGAGCCCGTACAGGGTCGGAGGCAAAGCGCCCGGCAGCGGCGGTCTTTCGAAGGAGAAAGCTGAGAGCCTTTAGGAGCAAAGTCGCCCAGCGAATGTCATCGGGTGAGCCGGAGCTCCCGGGCCATATCATTCCGCGGCCATGGACAGCCTGCGTTTTGTTCTCGTCGGTCTGCATGCGAGCCCCTTTTTTGTTCTATCGGCAGACGATACCACTTCGGTCGTGCCGGTCAAACATTTTGACGTCAAGGTATGCTGGACGGACCAACCAATCAAAAAAGGAAAAAGGCCGCTCAAGGGCCCCCTCAGCTTGGATCACGCAAGCGGTATCGCCAATGACAAACACGTTCGGCTGGCCGGAGACAGTCAGATCCGGATTCACGATCGTGCGTCCAGCGCGATCTGAATTTGTAGCCAACCATTTGGCCGCCGGCGACGCCTTCACACCTGCAGCCCAAATGATGGTCTTGCAGGCTATGAAATCGTCCCCGATCGTGCCCCCCTCGACGGAGCAATTGGTCACCGGCCGACCGAGTATGATTTCAACGCCGCGCTTACGCAGGCTATCGTGTGCATAACGCGCAAGCGCTTCGTCAAAACTTGGCAATATCCGTCCCCCTGCCTCAATCAGGAGGACGCGGGTCGCACGCGTATCGATACGGCGGAATTCCTGCGGAAGCGTTCTGTGGGCAAGCTCGGCGATGATCCCCGCAAGCTCAACGCCTGTTGGCCCTGCCCCGACAATCGCAAACGTTAGAAACGCTGCTTTCTCTCCTGACGACCGCGTTGCCTCTGCCCTCTCGAAGGCGAGCAAGGCTCGTCGACGGATTGTCGTCGCATCCTCCAGCGTCTTGAGCCCGGGAGCGACCGGCTCCCATTCATCCCGGCCGACGTAGGCGTGCGTTGCGCCCGTTGCAAGCACCAGACTGTCGTATGAGATAGCCTCGCCATTGCTGAGCGACAGCTCATTGGCTTTCGCGTCCACGGAAACGACCTCGCCGAGCAGCGTCGTCACCTCCGACCGGTTCCGATAAAGAGAGCGGATCGGCCAGGCGATTTCCGATGTCGCCAAGAGTGTCGTTGCCACTTGGTAGAGCAGAGGCTGGAAAAGGTGATGGTTGCGCCTGTCGATGAGCGTTATCCGGGTCGGAACGCCCATGAGGTCGTTGATCAGTTGCAGGCCGGCGAACCCGCCACCGACGACGACGAGATGATGATCTTTCATACGGGTCCTGTCTGTGGTTTGCGCGTCGGGTTAGAGCGGCTGAATGTCCTGGAGCCTGAAGAGCGACTGCTCTGCCTCCAATCTGATCACGTCGGGCAACGGCAAGCTTCTCCGCTCCTTGAGGTCGAAGTAGACCGATTTGATCTCGTTCGCTGCGGAGAGGTTGCCGGTCATATCGTAGAGCTTATGGAGCGTTGTCAGTGACGTTTGTCCGACGCGTCCAACGGTACTGTCGATGTAAAAGAGGCTGCCGATCTTGAGCTCCTTCGAGAAGCTCACCGTGTGCTGGACGTCCGCCCAGCCTTGGCTATGCTCTGTCTGCCACTCTGCGCGGTAGCCCAGAGCATGAACCAGATGCCACATCGCCTGGTCGAAGGCCGCGACATAATACTGGACGTTCATGTGGCCCATGGCATCACAATTTAAAGGATAAACCACGCCAGAGTAAGTTCTCAATAGAGCCTCCAATGATGATGCTGCGATCAGCTCCGCCCGGGACGGATTCGCGACGATCGTCTCCAAAAGAAATTATACCACAAAATCCGAAAAACATACCCGCTGGACAAATATTTCGATCCTTGATAACTATTTTGGCGAGCGGCCAGTCTATGGTCGGAATACCAGTTCAGGAAGGAGCGAGTATATGACCACTGATGTGCGAAAGTCGTGGACTACCAGCGTGAGCGATGTCGAGGATGCAGATGTCTTCATCCGCGGCTACAGCCTGGGCGACATTATCGGCAACATGTCCTTTGCGGCGGCAACCTATCTGCTCATTCGCGGAAAGCTCCCGACACCGGGACAGACGAAGATGATCGACGCGGTCCTTTGCTCCGTCCTCGATTATTCTCTGAAGAAGCCGGGAACCGTGGCAGCTCGCTACTGTGTCTCCGGCAATCCCTCAATGGTTGCCGGTCTTGCGACGGCGATGCTTTCGGCAGGCGAATATACGCTTGCGCCTGATAGCGCCGGGGCCTTCATTCGCAACACCTACGACACGCACCGCAAGCCCGGCGCATCCATCGACGAATGTGCGGAAGCCGCGGTCGACGAGATCCGCCAGACGAAGATGCGCGTTGGCGGCTTCGGCCATCCGAACTTCAAATATCTCGACCCGCGAGCGCAGAAGCTTAAGACGATTGCTGTCGAGGCGGGCGTGTGGGGTGATGTCTGCGACTGGTATGAAGCGGTTCATCGCGCTTTCATCAAGCGGGTGAACAAGCCCGAGATGGCCATCAACGAAGTCGGCATGATGGCTGCCATCCTCACGGAAATGTCGTTCACCCCCGACGAAATGACAGGTCTTGCCCTTCTGTCGACGTTCCCCGGCGTCGTTGCCCATATCTCCGAGGAGCTTCAGTCGAAGACCCGTATTCGCACGCTTCCCGACGATATTGTCGACTACGCGCGCGAGCGCAAGGAATTGAACAGGGATCTGGCAGCCGCGGGCTGGACTGCTTGACCGGTCAGGCGAGCGGGCGTCCCATCTGAGAGGCGCCCGGCTCATCGAAACACCAAAACCGGATCAGCCATCCTTAGGCAAGGCGATGGATATCGCGATCGCCGCCCCGATCGGTCCGGACCGCCGCTCCAGCATTTGAGCGATTTTTTCCTCTCGGCTCTCATCAAACTGCTGCCCGACATTGCATTTCAAAAGATCAACGACCCAGGATTCAAGGCGCCAATTGCCGGTAGCCTGCGCACCGTCGAGCTGAGCATATGTGGGCGATTCTCCCTCCTTGAGGGCTTCCAGCGACGTCTCGACGGCACCCGTCGTCCGCACGCGGCAACCGACCGGAGCCTCTTCAAATCGGACATACTCCTTGACGGGATACCGGGTCGATGACGGCACGGTTGGTGGATTATAAAGGAGGTAGTAGACGACCTCGCCAAAGACATTGTTCATGTCCTTCATCGCCGCCACCTGCTTGCTGCCCGCTTTCAGGGCAGCGTATTTACAGCCGTCCACGAAATCATACTGGACGTCCAACTTGTGCAACGGTGAGTGAGGATCCCGACGCAGAAACTCGTTCATGCCATATTGAAATCCCACCGGGTCTTCGTCCTGGACATCATTGTTCTCGGGGTAGAGCCGCTTGGACTGTAATAGACCAATCTTTTGCGCAATAAGCGCCTCGGCCCGGTAGACGAAAACAAGGATTGCAATATCGGCTGTCTCCCAACTGTAGAGACGTCGCGGGCCACCGATATTGTGCACGTCCATTTGCACGAGCGCTCCGGACGGCAGAAGTCTTGGGGCGCAAGAGGGTATAATTGCTTCGATTAGCCCGTCATCCAGGCTGGTTTCGCGGATGTTGGGAACATTGATCAATCGCTCCGACACAATGCGGTTCGCCTCGGCGAACACCTTGTAAAAGAACTCAATTGCATCATCGGGAATGCCAGGCCAGTTCAACATATAGCTCCTCCGCGGTCACGTCCCGTTGCAATCGACGCCGGCCACGCAATGGTCTTGCCGACGACCTTACCCGAGATCCGTTGCCAGAAAAATAGAACCCGGACGTAAGCTCGCAAAGCCGTTCAAGCCACCAAGCATGGACGGCCGCAAAAACCAAAAGACCGCTTCGGCTGCCCGAAGCGGTCTTCACGGTAAAAAGCTGAAAGGGACTACTTCACCATACGTGGCTCACCGACGTCTCCGACCTTCTTGTCAAAGCCGGCAGCTTCTAGTTCTTTTACAATCGTCGCGTCCTTGTGCTGGCCTTCGATGCTTTTGTCGAGGGCGGCCCCGAGCGATTCATTCCCCTTCGTGTAGATCACGCCGGCCTGGGCGGGCAGGATCGAAGCCTGGATGCGCTCGTCAGGCTTTGCGAGCTTGATCTGGATGCCCTTGTAGCCGTCCGCCGTCTTCTGGATGTAAGCGCCTGAATTGTAACCGTCCGCGGCGATATCGATACGTCCGGCTTCTAGGTCCTGTGCGAGCGCCACAGGCGTCGGATAAAGCTTCAACTTGGGTCCGAGCATCTTCTGCATCTCGCCAACCCAAAGATAGCCCTGGACGGTACCGACATTCTTGCCGTCGAAGGCGGCCACAGTGTCTGCGCCATCCTTGGAGAAGATCCCCATTGGATCGAGATAGGTCGGCGCCGACATCGACACGGCCTTGGCTCGTTTTTCGGTGCGGTTCCAGCTTCCTATGGCAACGTCTGCCTTGCCGCTGACGACCGCCTGGATGGTTGCTGCCGGATCGAGCACCATGGGAACAACCTCCAGACAATTTTCCTTGGCGGCGCGGGTGACAATGTCGACGTCGATGCCGGAAATGCCCTGGCCCGAGGTGACCGAGAAAGGCGGGTAGTCGTAGGCAGCAACGATCAGCTTACCTTCCTGGACGGTTTTGACCTTTGTCGCACAGTCGGCTGCGAAACTGGATGCGGCCTGGGCCAGCAGAGCCATTGCTGTAAATGCTAGAATACGCTTCATAGTTATTCCCTCTCTTTGCTTTTTGACGAAGGTGACTGGCTTGCCGGTCTCACCCTGTAACCGGATCTTGGAAAACACAGAGGCTTTCGAATTCTCGGACGGGCGGGGCTCAGTCCTGCAGCAGGCTCTCCATGCGCTCCATCGCGTCGACATATTCGGTCAACATGTCGTAGACGACCTGCTTGACGGTCTTCGGCTCGTTGACCTGGCCGACGACTTGACCTGCTGCATAGGTCATCCAGTCCTTTCGATGGGACCGCTCCGCCCTGCGGAAAGGCTCGCCCGACAAAATTGACTGGAGAGGGACTTTCAGAGGCTTGGGCGCGTCTTCAGCCGCCCAGGCCTCGGTGAACTTGCTTTTCAGCGCACGGCACGGCTTGCCGGTATAGCCGTAAGTGATGACTGCATCGGTGGATTTGGCCGCGTATAGGACGTCGCGCATATCCGGATTGAGCTCGCTTTCGACGGTACCGAGCCAAACCGTTCCGCACCAGACGCCCTCTGCGCCTAGGGCAAGTGCTGCCGCCATCTGGCGGCCGTTGCCGACGCCGCCGGCAGCCAAAACCGGGATCGGATGAACGCGATCGACCACTTCCGGCCACAAGACCATTGAAGCCACGGTTCCGGTGTGTCCACCGCCCTCTGTGCCCTGGGCTATGATCAGGTCCATGCCGGCTTCAACCTGTTTTTCGGCTTGGCGGGACGATCCGACTAGGGCGCCGAACTTGATCCCGGCAGCGTGAGCCCTGTCGATCACGCTTGATGGGGCAACGCCGAGTGCGCTGACAACCAGCTTGACGGGGTGGCGCATAGCGACCTCAAAAAGGGCGTTACTCTCCTCCTGCGTGAAGCTCAAGTTCGCGGCATAGTCTTCGTACCAGCCGTCGACATCTTCTTGAGGAAGTTCGGGCACACCATCCTGGGACATCAGGCCGTTGATATAGTCGACCTGCTCGCGTGGAAGGATCTTGCTGGGACTCTTGCCGCCTGAGATGTCGGAGGCGGTCGAGGTGAAGATCATGTCCACACCGTAGGGCTTGCCCTCAATGTGATCGTCGATCCACTTCAGTTCCTGCTCAAGATGCTCAGGCGTCATCCAGGCGGCTCCGAGAACCCCGATCCCACCGGCTTTTGACGTCGCGACGACGACATCGCGGCAGTGACTGAAGGCGAAGATCGGGGCTTCGATGCCAAACATTTCAGTGATGGCCGTTTTCATCAAACCTCTCCGCCTAAATTAAAGACTTTTAGTACTGTTATTTTGACTAGCAAGTATGTCAACAGAAATTTTAGTCGTCCGCGTCGTGCCCAGCCTGGCGATATGCGCTTGACAAGGAGCCAAAAGAGTAATCAAACTTTCGGGTCTAATTTACATTCCCTTTGGTCAGTTTTTGTGAGCGCCAATGACAAAACGCATCAACTTCATCAATCCGTTCGGGTCGGAAAGCTATGACGCGATCATCCTAAAGACGTTGTCGCACTACGCGTCCGAGGGCACGGCCCTTGACGTCACGCATCTCGACAATTGCCCGGCGGACATCGATTTCTTCTATTCAAAACACATGATCGAACAATCGCTCTTCGAGCAGATCATGGTGGCGCAGGAAGCCGGATACGACGCCGTGATCGTCGGCTGCCTCTACGATCCGGGCGTCAGGATCGCGCGCGAGCTCGTCGACATTCCGGTTATCGGCCCACTTGAAGCATCGTTCCAGATGGCGGCTTACTACGGACACTCAACGATGGTGCTGACTGATCACCGCAAGGCTGTTCCCTATATCTACGATCAGGCTCGCCTGAATGGCCAGGGCAACACGGTTCGCGGCGTCGATGCAATCGATTGGTTCGTTAAGGACATGATCCATGACCGGCAGGCCGTTGCCAAGGACGTGGTGCGCCTGTCCAAACAGGCCGCAGAGCGCTTCGGAGCCGAAACCGTCATCATGGGCTGCACCATAATCGCAGCGATCTACCAGGAGTACCTGATGGACGGCGGCAGTCCCTCGGAGGTGCCAATCATCAATCCCAACCTGATGGCGCTGAAAATAGCGGAAGGACTTGCCGATCTTCACAAGAAAGGCGGCTATCAGCTGGCTCGCCAGGGCTTCTACATGCAACCCACCGGGCATTTCAAGGACGAGTTCGATAATGCCCGACGCGTCTGGAATGCATCGAAACCGCAATCTGCCAGATAGCTAGAGCCGCACCCGCGGCGACACTCGAAAACAGATCTATGATTGGAGAATGCTGTGGAACTGAGCTTGTCGGGACGAACAGCAGTCATCACCGGCGGAGAAACCGGCATTGGCGCTGCCATCACGCGCGCCTTGGCCGAGGCGGGCGCAAACGTCGTCATCGGGGGGATCCTCGACCAAGTCGGGACGAAATTTTCCGATGAACTGGTCGCAGCTGGTTTGAAGGTCTTTTTCCAGAAGACCGACGTCCGCGTGGAAGGAGAGGTCAACGCTCTGGTGGAAGGCGCTGTCGAGCGATTTGGCGCAATCGACGTCATGGTGAACAATGCCGGCGTGTTCGACGGATTTGCCGATTGTCTGGAGACGACTGAAGCACTCTGGGACCAGATTATCGACATCAATCTGAAGGGTACCTTCTTCGGGTGCCGGGCAGCCCTGAAGCACATGATGGCAAAAGGCGCAGGCAGGATCATCAACACATCGTCGGTTGGCGGACTACGTGGTGCGGCGGATGGCGCCTCCTATACGGCGTCGAAATTTGGTGTTGTGGGCCTTACACGCCAGATCGCTGTCAGTCACAGCCAGTATGGGATCACGGTCAACGCAATTTGCCCGGGCGTAATCCAGACCGACATTCGCGGTAACTCTGCGGCCATCTTGGGTGCCGACGGTCCCGACATGCAAAAGGGCGTCGGCAGCGATCCGGAGGGATACAAGCGGCTAGTTCCGGCAAAGCGCAAGGGCTTGCCGCACGAAGTTGCTGCGGTTGCTCTGTTTCTGGCGACAGATGCCGGAAGCTACGTCTCCGGCCAGGCGATTGCCATTGATGGCGGGTGGACGGCCACCTAACAGATACAATCTTGGCAGCGCCCCTTGCAACCGTTAGGGGTGCATATGCCGCGATCGAAACACGGCATACATGCCACTGGCCGGGCTGAGCACTCCCCTTATTAGTGAGTTCTCTTTGAGGGTTGACCATGCTGGCCAGGATCTCGCTGCGCCATCCCCCGTCCTTGAAACAAACGGCATTCCAGAACTGAAAAGGCCGCAGACAGGTTGTCCGTCGCGGCTTTATCGTGCCTCACCGAGTGATCGTCGGCTGTTCATTCGGCAATGTAGCTGCTCACGAGGTTCGGCTTTGCGTTGCGCCACGCCTGAAGGGTGACTTCTGTGACAGCCTGGAAGTGGCGGTCTTTCGGCTGACCGTAATAGCCAAGCCGTGAAACGTGGTAGTTCCCCTTCTGGTAAAGATTAGCAAGCGTTTCGGCCATGCCAAGCGCCATCAGATTGGGATTGAGGATCGGGAACGGTGCCGGCTCTCCGCCGTCCATCAAGAACTTCTGGTAGGAGGCTGCGATGATGGTGCAGTTCAAAATGACGGCTTCGGCTCCAGTGCGCTCGATCGACTTTGCGGTTTGTTCGACGACATCATGGGCGACCGCCGAGGTGTCCAGTACCATGTCCTTGACGTACCAGTCGATCACATCAAGGCCAAGGATCCTATCCGAGGCACCGTAGAGCTTGACATTGTCCTTCATCTGCGAACCGGCTTTGACATGATCAGCCACAATGACGGCGGTGCGTCCATAGAAGGAAAGCATGTTCAAGCTTGCCTCGAACGGACCGATAACCGGAATGTTAACCAGCTCACGCGATACCATAACGCCCGGATCATAGCAGCAGCCGACGATCACAGCGTCAAATCCATCTTCCTCGGATTTCCTGACGGCTTCGAATAGAGCCGCTTCGACCATGTGCTTCGGATAAAAATAGTCCATATCCGCCGGGCAGCCTTCGAGATGGGTGACCTCGAGCTGCGTGTCCTGCATGGCGTAATGCGTCAGCGTTTCCTGGATGAGGTCGTCATAGGCTGTGGTCCCGAACGGGTTGATGAAATTGATCCGACGCGGCATCTGGATTCTCCGTCACGCTGTTTTTGATAGATCTGACCAATGGGTATTTTAAATTGTCCCTTTAGTCAATGTTTTGGAGGCCTTTGCCAGCAATGTTGGCGTCCGATCGCACGACGATATGTAAAGGCCCAAGGCCGCTTGACCAGGAAG
This sequence comes from Rhizobium sp. NZLR11, assembly GCF_019685115.1. Taxonomy (NCBI): domain Bacteria; kingdom Pseudomonadati; phylum Pseudomonadota; class Alphaproteobacteria; order Hyphomicrobiales; family Rhizobiaceae; genus Rhizobium; species Rhizobium sp. NZLR11. The sequence continues at coordinate 44,623 of NZ_JABDWD010000014.1, forward strand.
CTGTCGTTGCGATATTCTGACCCACGGGTTTATTTTTTTAACTAACAAGTCAACACTTTCATCAGGAAGTCGAACTGACTTTCAGGAACTGAGGCTGTCAGAACTGGATCCCGGCGAAATGTACGTTGAGGTCACACGATCTGTAGGTCCCACGTCATCTATGGAACGATATCATGGCCGTCGCCGAACGATTTGACTATGTCATCATTGGAGCTGGATCCGCTGGGAGCGTCCTTGCCAATCGGCTTAGCGCCGACCCTGCCGTGAAGGTCTTGGTGCTTGAAGCTGGCGGTCCTGACCGTCGGTGGGACTTCAGGATTACCATGCCAGCCGCACTGGTCTATCCTCTTAACAGCCCGACCTATAACTGGCAGTTCCTGAGCGAGCCAGTGCAAGCGCTGAACGACAGGCAGTTGCCATTCTTCCGGGGAAAGGGTTTGGGCGGCTCTTCGACAATCAACGGCATGGTCTACGTGCGTGGAAACGCGATGGACTTCGACAACTGGGCTCTCGACGAGGGCTTGGACGACTGGGACTATGCGCACTGCCTACCTTATTTCAGGCGTTCGGAGACGTACTCGGAAGGGGGCAATGACTATCGCGGCTCTACCGGGCCGCTGCATGTGTCGCGTGGCAAGCCAGAAAGTCCCCTTTACGAGATTTTCCTGCAGGCAGCCTACGAGGCGGGGCACCAGCACACCCCCGACGTGAATGGCTTTCGCCAGGAAGGTTTTGGCTATTTCGATGCGACGATTCACAACGGGATCCGCGAAAGCGCTTCGCGCGCCTACCTGCACCCGATCATGAAAACCCGTCCCAACCTGACGGTCGTGACTGGGGCGATGGTCGGGCAGTTGAACTTTCAAAACCGCCGCTCCGAAAGCGTGGCCTACAGAAGCGAAGGCAAGACTCAGACCGCCCACGTCGAGCGCGAGATCATTCTCTGTGCCGGCGCAATCCAGTCACCACAGCTGTTGATGCTGTCGGGGATTGGCAACGCCGACGATCTGAGATCGAAGGGTATCGAACCGGTGATCGACCTCAACGGTGTTGGCAAGAACCTCGGCGATCACCTCGAATGGATCGTGTCGTACAAATGCACGAAACCACTTTCCTACTATGGTGCAACCAAACCCTTGAAGCAGGCGATGATTGGCGCCCAATGGCTTGCCAACCAAACCGGGCTTGGCGCATCCAATTTCTTCGAGGCCGGCGGTTTCCTACGATCGACGCCGTCGAAAGCCTATGCGGACGTTCACCTGCATTTCGTGGCGCTCGCGGCCGAATATAGCGGTCGCGTTTCTGCTCCGGGCCATAGTTTCCAGGTTCATCTTAGCCCGGGCCTGCCTGCAAGCCGCGGATGGATTTCCCTGAAATCACCGAATCCCGAGGACCATCCCGTCATTCAACCGAATTACCTGTCGGAAGAGCGTGACTGGGTCGAGGCGCGTGCAGCAATCCGGCGGTCTTTCGAAATCCTGGAAATGCCAACGCTCAGCGAATATCGCGGCGAACGCATCCATCCCAACAAGACGCTCGACGATGATACTCTCCTGGATGAATACATTCGCGCCCATGCCGAAACCGGGTACCACTACGCCGGGACCTGCCGAATGGGAGATGGGCCTGACTGTGTTGTGGATGGGCAATTGCGCGTGCACGGCATCAAGGGGCTGAGGGTCGTTGATGCATCGGTCATGCCGCGGCCGACAAACGGCAACACGAATGCCCCGACCATCATGATCGCGGAAAAGGCGGCCGACCTCATTCTGGGTCTTGGGCCCCTTGCACCTTCCGACGCGCCTTCCTTCCGACATAACTAAGGAAAAAGAACGGCGGCCAAACCGGGTTTGGTCGCTGTTTGTGATCTTCGATACGTTATTGCGAAACTATCCGTGACCGACCATCGCCTTGATCTCCAAATATTCGCTCAGGGAATGGTGTCCGGCTTCCCGACCATTGCCCGATTGCTTGTAACCGCCGAAAGGTGCGACTGCATCCCAGTCGGGATAGTTGATGTAGACGGAGCCGGCCCGTAATTTCCGTGCGACTTTCCGTGCTCGCTCGATATCGGCCGATTGCACATAGGCTGCCAGGCCATAGGGGGTGTCGTTAGCGATGCGGATCGCGTCCTCTTCATCGTCATATGGCAAGATGCAAAGAACGGGACCAAAGATTTCCTCCCTGGCGATCGCCATGTCATTCGAGACATGACCGAAAATCGTTGGCCGGACATAGTATCCAACATCGAGACCGTCTGGTTTACCAACGCCGCCGCAGATGACCGTCGCCCCCTCCTCGATACCTTTCCCGATCAACGCCTGGATTTTCGAAAACTGCATTTCGCTCGCGACCGGACCGAGAATGGTTGCGGGATCGGCTGGATTGCCGACGGCCTGCCCGCGCGCTGTTGCCTCTGCGATATCGAGCGCCTCCGCGTAAGAGGACCGGTGCACCAGCATGCGCGTCGGCGCGTCACACGACTGGCCGCTATTTGCAAAGCAGGCTATGACGCCATCCCGCACAGCCGTTGACAGGTCGACGTCATCGAGCAGGATGTTGGCGGACTTGCCACCCAATTCCTGCGTCACACGCTTGACGGTGTCGGCGGCAGCTTTGGCGACACGCACGCCGGCACGGGTCGAACCGGTAAAGGAAACCATGTCGATATCGGGGTGAGAAGACATGGCTTCGCCGACGATCGGCCCCTCGCCATTGACTAGATTGAAGACGCCAGGCGCGAGACCGGCCTCGTCGAGGATCTCGGCAAAAATCGTGGCATCCAGCGGCGCGACTTCACTGGGCTTCAAGACGATCGTGCAGCCTGCGGCAAGCGCGGGAAGCACCTTGCAGATGACCTGATTGATCGGCCAGTTCCAAGGCGTAATGAGACCAACAACGCCTATCGGCTCCTTGGCGATCAGGGTCGTGCCACTTTGCTCTTGGAAGCTGTAATTGCCGAGGATCTCGATAATCGCTTCGAGATGTGCGACGCAGGTCGCCGTTTGGGCTTCGATGCTGAAAGTGATTGGCGAGCCCATTTCCCGCGTGACGATATCGGCCATTTCATGCTGACGGCGCTTGAAGATATCGAGCACGCGTTTGAAAAACGCAATTCGGTCAGAAACCGACGTTTGGGAATAGGCGTCAAAGGCGCGCCGTGCGGCCTTAACGGCGGCATCAACATCGTCTGCGGACCCGAGAGCGATGCGTGCGAAAGGTTTTTCAGTGGCAGGATCGATGACATCCATGAAGCGAGCAGAAAACGGCTCTATCCAGGCGCCATCAATAAAAAACTTCGAAAAATGATCCATCCTCATGATCCTTTTGTTTGCCGACGCAAGGGTGGACATCTCCCCTGGACGGCGCCCTCAACTTAGCGGGAGGGCACTTTTACGCTTATCGTCCCTGCCATTCGTACTGGAGCATGAAAAATCTGTCCAGTGGGTCAGTTTTTTTGTTTAGTGCGTATATCGCGTTCCAGCGCTGCGCGGTTTTCCAATTTGGATTGGTCCAGAAGGGGGCGGACTGCGGTGCAAGAGCCCTGCCGAGGATCAGGTCGGCGGCTTTTTCGCCGATCATGATGGTCGACGCATTGAGGTTGGCACTGACCTCAAGCGGCATGATCGAGGCATCAGCTATCCTTAACCCATCGACACCTCGCACTTTGAGATCCGGATCGACGACACTTGCCGCGTCGTTGCCCATTCTGCACGTCCCAGCCGGGTGGTAGGCGGTCGCAACGTGATCCCTCAGCCAGGCGTCGATCGCATCATCGGCCTGAACATCGCGGCCCTGGAATGCCGGTTGAGCGACGATTTCCCGGGTAAGCCGGATGGCTTCGCGCAGGACCATAATGTCGCGGGGATCCTGGAGATAGTTGAACACCACTGATGGCAACTGTACGGGGTTTGCGCTCACGAGGGCGACACGGCCCCGGCTTTCGGCACGAAGCAGCGTCATGTGGATCTGGAAGGATGGTCCTGGATGCGGATCGAAGCTGTCATGCTGAAAGGCAAGCGGCAGCAACTCAAGCTTCAGGTTTGGATATGGGATGCCGGCACGGGTCCTCAGATAGGCGGCGGCTTCAAACTGGTTGCTCGCGGCAAGGCCGGATTACAGCGAGAACCATTGCAGGCCCGTCATGATCTTTCTGACACCTCGTGTGGCGGAGAATAGACCGACCGAGCCTGCGGCCCAAAACTGAATCGTGACATCAGGATGATCCTGCAGGTTTCGACCGACGTCCGGCGAGGCAATGAGAGGATCGATGCCGAGGTCGCGCAACTCCTCGGCCGGTCCGATTCCTGAACGCAGGAGGATTGCCGGGGTGCCAAAAGACCCGGCCGACAAAATGATCTCTCGCCTTGCTCGCGCAACCGATCGCTGCTGGCCACTAAAATAGACAACGTCCGTGGCCCGGCCCCGTGTTAATGCAACCTTGTCAACCAGCACGTCGCGGACGACCTTAAGATTGCGACGCTTCCTTGCACCGTCGAGATAGGCGCGCGCCGCACTCCAGCGCCGGCCTTGAAAGATCGTCTGTTCGTTGGGGCCAAAACCCTCCATCTGGTAGCCATTGCTGTCGGGCGTTGCCGGATACCCGGCCTCCTCTCCAGCTTTCATGAACGCACTGTTTAACGGCTCGCGGCTGAGATCAGGCTTGGTGACCATCAGCGGACCATCGCCACCGCGGTAGGTATCTCCTCCAGCGAGACAAGTTTCGGCGCGCTTGAAGTAGGGAAGAACGTCGGTATAGCCCCAGCCATGGCAGCCTGCCTCTTGCTTCCAGCTCTCGAAATCAAGCGGATGTCCTCTGGTATAGACCATGCCGTTGATCGACGAGGAGCCACACCGCGAGAGGCATGTCCACTGCCCAGTTGTCGTGATTCCGCCCGCCTCCAGCAAGCAGCCGGCCGCGCGGATGTACGACCCTTCGGCCGTTCAAATATGGCTCGTGTTCGGTCAGGAAATTTCCAGTTGCGAGGATCTTCACCGAGCAGCCTCTCTAGAAACGAGCATGATGGATCCTGCGACAGCCGTGACGCCACAGCGCATCCAGCAGACCCCGCGCCAACCACGATGAAATCGAACTCCATACTCATCCTTCCATGTCTCCCTGACCTCGCCGCGATCGTCATGCCGGCCCCGGCCCGTGCGAACTGCGCCATTCCGCCTCAAAGGGCCGTGTACTTTTGCGTTACGAATCCACTTGCGAATTCGACTGATTAGTTCATAATCTGACGCACCAGTCAAATTAACAGTACAGCTGGTCAATAAGATTGAAAATCAATTCAGAGGAGAGCACGTCTTGAGCAAGTCCCTTTCTTTAACCCGTCGCCAGGCCCTGATTTCGGCTGCGTCTTGTACTACACTGCTGGCAATGCCATCAATTTTGCGCGCTGCAGACAAGACCGTCAAAGTCGGCGCGCTGGTTCCCGAGACCGGTGACCTGTCCCTCTGGGGCCTGCCGGCCAAGAATGGCGCGGAAATCTGGGCCAATCGTCTCAACAAGGCCGGTGGCTTGACCGTGAAAGGTGAAAAATACAGCGTCGAGGTCGTCTCCTTCGATGGAGCCTACATTGCCGAGAAGACCCTGCAAGGTGCACGCGCCTTCGTGGATCAGGATGTGAAATTCACCATGGTCATCGGCGGCGACGACTGGTCGGCCCTTCAAGATTTTTCGAACCGCAACAAGATGCTGACGTCGACGCTCTACGTGTCGGACCTCAACGCCGGCGCAAAGTATCTGATTGCACCGGTTGAAATTCATCCGTTTTATTTTGGTCTTGGCGTCCAATATCTGCGCAAGACAGAACCTGCAGCCAAGACGGTTGCGCTTTGCGCGCAGGATGACGTCACGGGCCGCTCCTCGCTTGCGGCATGGCGCGCCGGCTTTGACGCCCACGATTTTCAGATCGTCGCCGATCAATATTTCGACAATTCCACGACGGACTTTGCGCCTGTCGTGAGTGCCATGCTTTCGGCCAAGCCAGATGTGGCCTGCATCGATACCAGCTACCCCTCTGTCGCGCTTCTTCTCGTTGAGCAACTGTTCACGCAGGGCTTCAAAGGCAAGATCCTGCATGCAGGTTTCGAGCTTTTGCCCGACATGGTCGCGCGCACCAGCAAGGAGTTCATGGAGGGATCGATCGCATTCTTCCCGCGCTTCGACGATCCCTCGATCGCAAAAGCAGCAAGCGGCTTCGACGACCCCGCCGGATTTTACCAGGATTTCATCAAGGCCTATCCGAAAGAATGGAACAACACGTCGTGGGAATTCCCTGCAGCGCTTCAGGTGTGGAAGCAGGGTGTTGAGGGCGCTGGTTCCTTCGATGCCGACCAGGTTCTTGCCAGCATGAAGGCCAACCCGCCGCAGCATATCTTTGGCAAGGCGCGGTGGTGGGGCAAGGAACTTTTTGGAGCCGACAGCGCACTGGTCGGAAACTGGCCGGTCGTCGCCGTCAAGGATGGCAAGGTCAATATCGTCGACGTCGGCGACCAGGTTGCATGGTACGATGCGCACAAAGACGTTTTCCTGAAGCGCTGGCGCGAAGAGCAACTGATGCCCGATCAGAAGCGATAAGACGGACTGGCGGTGGATTGACATGCAGTTCTTGATTGAGACTCTTCTCAATTCCGCTATGGCGAGCGCGGCTTCCGCGCTCGTTGTGGTCGGTCTTGCTCTGATTTTCGGCGTAATGCGCATCGAAAACTTCGCCCATGGCGAGCTTTATATGGTCGGCGCTTACGCCACTTGGTACTTCGGCACCAACCTTGGAGCCGGTTACCCGGCGGGTCTCGTCGCAGCCATGGTGCTCACCGCCGCCATTGGCGCGTTCATGGAGTTCTTCCTCTTTCGACGGCTTAAGGGAAACCCCTTGGGGCCACTGATTGTGACCATCGGCGTTTTGCTGGTGTTGCAGACGGCAGCCGCCTGGCTCTTTGGCGTGAACGCGAATTACCTGGTCGATAGCCCGTTTACGGGCGTCGTAAAAATTGCCGGCGCCAATATGCCACTTCACCGCCTGTTCGTGATCGCGGCCGCGATCGTTCTGCTGGGCGGTCTGACAATTTTGTTGCGGACGACCCGGTTCGGCTGGGCGCTTCGCGCCGTTGCGCAGGACCGTGACGCCGCCTGCCTTCAGGGGATTTCGATCGGCACTATTTCGCTGATGGCGATGGCGCTCAGTGCAGCGCTTGCCGGTGTTGCCGGTGGATTGATGGCTCCGATCGTTCGGGTCAGCCCCTACATGGGTCAGCCCATCATCATCACCGCCTTCATTGTGATCATTCTTGGCGGGATCGGCTCCATGGAGGGTGCGATCCTGGCTGCAATCATCTACTCAACGTTCTTCACCTTCGTCTCAGCGTACTTTGACAGCACAATCGCCAGCATTGCGGGCCTGTGCCTGATGCTCGTCGTGCTCATCGTCATGCCAAGCGGACTGATGGGTAAGGCGCAGAAAGTTTAACTCATGGACGCTCGGAAAAAAATTGGTCTCAGTGCCGCGGTTCTAGCGCTTGCTGCGGCTGCCATGATCCCTGCGGTGACGGGAGACTACTACGTCTCCTTCTCCACCGAAATCGTGATCATGGTGCTCATGCTGTCGAGCTATCGCATTGTTGTGCTCACGGGCGAATGGTCCTTCGCCCACGTCGTCCTTCAGGGCGTGGGCGCCTATACAGCCGCAATCCTCGTCAAGGACTGGGGAGCACCCTTCATGGTGTCGCTTCTTGCCGGTGCTCTAGTGGCAGGCTTGGTTGCGGCAGTCCTCAGCTTTCCTCTCCTGAAGATGCGCGGCTTCTACTTCCTGATGGGGACGTTCGGCGCTGCGGAAGCCGTTCGCCTGCTCTGGCGCAAATTCAACTATTTCGGCGGCACGCGGGGCTTTTCGGGGATCTCCCCGCCCTTTCTGCGTATCGGCAATTTCGCCATCGACTTTGGGCACCCCGCAGCGTTCTTCTATCTTGCGCTGACGGTTTGCGTCGTCTGTCTGCTCATCATCTGGAGCATCGAACAGTCGCGTTTGGGGCAAATCTGGCGGACGATTGAGCAGCAAGATGTGCTTGCTCAGGCCGTTGGGATCGACACCAGGAGATATCGCCGCATTGCCTTCGTCATATCAGCCATATTTGCAGGCGTTGCTGGCGTCCTGCTTGCCTATGCCTTCGGAACCGTTACGCCCAACCGCTTCAACCTCAACTTCGCACTTTATCTGATGATCTGGGCAATCGTTGGCGGGACACGCTCCTTCTATGGTGTGATCCTGGGAGGCATCTTGTTGATGGGATTTGACGAGTCCTTGCGTTTTGCCGACGAATTGCGGCCTGGCGTTTACGGCGTCATTCTCATCTTGGTCATGCTCTTCTGGCCGCAAGGATTGGAACGACTGATCGGCTTTGCCGCAGTTCCGGTAGCCAAGCAAACGCCCGGCACTCCAAGTCGTATGGCAGCGCCTTCGAAAGGAGATGCGTGATGACAATCCTATCGTTACATGGAGTCACTAAAAAGTTCGGCGGGCTTACGGCTGTCAACGACGTGACGTTTAGCGTCGAGCGTGGAAGCATTCACGGGCTGATCGGGCCGAACGGTGCGGGTAAGACCACCCTATTTAGCCTCATTACGGGCTTTTATCGTCCGACCGCCGGCCGTGTCGAATTGGATGGCAAGGACGTCACGTCGCTATCGACCAGTCTTCGCGCACGCAACGGACTGGTGCGCACCTTCCAAGGGACCGTGCTTTTTCCCGAACAGACGGTGGAGCAGAATATTGGCAACGGCCTCTTGGCAAAAGCATCGAGCTCCTGGGTCGATTGGATTGTGGAGAGCAATGCCTATGCAAAATCAAGGCGCGACGAAGTCGAGAGGCTCCTTGTTTTCTCACGGCTGACGGACCTGAAACACAGTGCGGCACGCGATCTGTCTCACGGCCAACAGCGGGTTCTTGGCATTGCGATCGCGCTTGCCGCCAGGCCGCGCGTCCTTCTGCTGGACGAACCGTTTACGGGCATGACAGCCAGTGAAAAGGACCGCCTGGTCGAAATGCTTCGGGAAATCCGCAAGAGCGGCACGACGGTGGTACTGGTGGAGCACGATATGCGCACAGTCATGCGCCTTTGCGACGTCATCACTGTTTTAAACTTCGGTCGTGTGTTGACGGAAGGTACGCCTGAACATGTTCGACGCCATCCTGAAGTGATGTCCGCCTATTTGGGAACTACCGCATGATAGAGCTTCGCAACCTGGTCGTCCACTACGGTCGTGTCGCTGCGGTCCACGATATTTCGCTGTCCTTTGACCACGGCATCAATTGTATCATCGGCTCCAATGGCGCCGGCAAGAGCACGATCATGCGCTCGATCTCCGGTCTCGTCAGACCAAGTTCAGGGAGTATTTTGTTCGAGGGAGAGGCGATCGAGAGCCTTACGCCAAAGGCGATCGTCGAACGCGGTATCGCCCATGTCCCGGAAGGTCGTCACGTCTTTCCAGAGCTCACGGTCGATGAAAACCTCAAGATCGGCGCTTATCTCAGGCGTGATCACGTCGCGGTCAAGCGCGACTACGACAACATCTGTAGCGTCTTCCCAAGGCTTGCCGAACGGCGCAAGCAATACGCCAACACGTTAAGCGGCGGTGAGCAGCAGATGCTGGCGATCGGGCGGGCTATCATGGCCGCACCAAAACTCGTTTTGATGGATGAACCGTCGATGGGTCTTTCGCCGGTGATGGTCGCTGCGATGGCTGAGGTGATCAGGTCGATCAACGCCGAGGGCAAGTCGGTTCTTCTCGTGGAGCAGAATGCCAATGTGGCATTGGGTCTGAGCGTAAAGGCCGCAGTTCTGGAGCAGGGACGAATTTCTCTTCAAGGCATGGCTACCGACATGAAGGATAACGAACATGTCCGAGTCGCATATATCGGTGTCTAATCCGGACAACGAAGACACTATTGGTCTCCTCTGGAAATTGAGTGATCGTGCTCGCTCTGGGGTCGACATCAGAAGCGCACTCGGACGCGTCAGACTTGATGGTTTGGCCAAGCTCGAAACCGAGGTATGCCTTGCCGTCAGGTCGCACCTGAGGGCAATAGCTAAACTAACGGATGGTGTGTCTGAGGATGAGACTCGGACGGGGGCATTTTCCAGGTGGGATGCTGTCCTGGCTGAGGTCCAGCATATGCGCGCATCCCTAACCCCCCAAGCACACGCGTTTCACATGCGTTTGGCGAGCAAATATGCCGAATACTATCGGGGCTTTGAGGAAAAATCCCTGACGCAATGGGTCAATGCAAGCCGCCTCAAAAGCGCGTTTGCAGACGCCGTCGCCATCTATCGGCATGGCGATCTCGAAGGAGCCGCAGGGGCCGTCGCAAGACTATCTCATCTATGGCGGGAGAGTTTGCCAATCAGACTGCCCGGACTGCGGGAAATCGAGCAGGCCGGGCACGTCTGGGCGGCTCGAGCAGGAAACAGCCCGCTGGCTGACAAGCTCGCAGCTAACGCCGACGAACTAACGGGCCGCCTTTCACCTTATGCGGAGGATGATGTTTCCGTTTGGAGCGCACCACGCACAACGGAGCAAGTCGTGCGATTTGGTTTCGCCGCGACGATCTTGCCGCCGAAGATGCTGCTCAGCTGACACCGAGATCCAGGAACGATTGAAATGGTGGATCAAAGGCTCGCGTTCACGCTTGGGCATTGGGGATTGCATGAAGTCCCGTCAGGCCTTTAAGGGCTGGCAACACTGCGACCATGGCGGTCCGACCCCGATCCAAGCGAAATAGGGCTGGTGATCGGCAAATAGTCACCATCCTCGGCTGTGTTCCCACCGACGGTCTGGCGGCTGTCGATGCTGCCTGCCAGGAGGCTTTGGATCACGGCGTCTGCTCGGCCTCGGTGATTATCAACATTCTGGCCCGCAGTCGTGATCCGGCTCCGGCCGCAACCCTGCAAACCCCGGATGCGCTGCGGCTGACCCATGAACCGGTCGCCGACTGCGCACGCTATGGCAGCCTCAGGAGGGCAAGCTGATGGAATGCACACAGGTTCTCGAACTGATGAGCACGCTGAAGCTCTATGGAATGCGCAGCGCTTACGACGAGGTCATGGGCAATGGCATCAAACGGCAGCACGAACCGCCGCGCATCGTCGGTGATCTCTTGCAGTCGGAGATCGCCGAGAAGCAGGCACGCTCCATTTGGGCCCGAACAAGAGTAGTGCGAAATCGTACGCGGCCTTTATCAACCAAAGACAGCAAAAACGTTGTAAGATAGTGCTTCCCATGCGATTCTACGGTCAGTCCCGAAGGAGGTAATTATGTCTGAAATGATGCTGGCAACGCTTTCCAATATCCGGACTGTTGAAGACATGGTCGCCGCGTTCCGGGATGAGGAGCATTGCCGTCGTTTGCTGGAAAGCATGATATGGCCGAATGGCAGGATCTGCCCCGCTTGTGGTTACAAACGCTCGATCGCGATAGCTGGCCGCGATACTGGTAAGCGCCGTGCGCGGCCGGGTCTCTATCAATGCTCCAGTGGTGATTGCCGGTTCCAGTTCACGGTGACAACGCATACGCCCTTGCACGCCACGAAACTTCCCTTGCGCGTATGGCTCAAGGCGATGTGGTTGTTGCTGCAGTCGGAGAAGGGCCTGTCGTCGGTTCGTCTCGCCGAGACGCTCGGTGTAAGTCAACCCACGGCCTGGCGGATCGGTCATGCGCTGCGTCTTATGGTGGCGCGCGAAAACATGTTGGACGGCACAGTCGAGATTGATCATTTCTATCTTGGCGGACGGCCAAGAAAGCGGCCTGACAAACCGCCATCGGGGCGAGGCCGCAAGGGGCAGACAAAAACGGAGAAGACGCCGGTCATGGCAATCGTGCAGAGACCGGCAGACGTTACCCCCGGTTCCATCGCAGGCGATGCCCGAGCCGCTGTCGTTACCGGCCTTTCATTGCGGGCCGCCGTAGTCGCGATTACGCCACAAGTTGGGCTTCAAGCGCATTTCACCGGAACGAAGACAGAGCCGACAAGATCGACAGGCAGGCCTAGCCGAACTATTGCCATCGACGGCGTCACCCGTCGTATCCATCCGTATTTCGTCATTGACGGCCAGCATCTGCTTTGCCTTTGTGAGAAGGCGCTCACCCGCCGGCGTGAGCATCATTCCTTGACGTCCCCCGATGACGAGCTGCTGCCGCGACAGGCCTTCCAGCCGGGCGATTTTCTGGCTGACCGCTCCTTGGGTCAGGAGAAGGTGCTTGGCGCTGGCGGTCATACTCCTGCATTCCGCGACGGCAACGAAGGTTCGAAGGAGGGACGTGTCGAGGTTACGGATGGGCGTCATTAGACCAGCTAATGCTAGCTACTGCAATTATTAGCTTTTCTGAATCTCGATTGGCAGGCAGGTCTGAGCTTTGAGCAAAAGGAGCAACCTTGACCGCAAGCTTGGCACCCCTTGTCCTCTTCGTCCTGATTGCAACGATCAGCCCAGGTGGCGCGACGACCCTTGCTAATGCCTCAGGAGCGAACTTCCATGGGGCCTGCCGACTGGAACGGGATCTGGGACAGGTTCAAACCATACGCTTTTGTCTATGACTTCTTGACCACAAATTCCTTGTTATTGAACGCGTGCGATCCACCCCGTCGTGAAAGCAATCCTTTGGCCGTCCGCCTCTACGAGCGACCGCTGGGTGACTGGCCGAAGCTTTCCTTGTAGCGCCGGGCAAAATGCGAGCGTGAGGCGTATCCGGCGGCCTCCGCTGCGGCAAGGCTCGATGCGCCAGCCGCGAGTGCTGCCTGACCAGCCCGCAGGCGCTCGATGCGAAGGATGTGGCGGAAGGACATTCCCATGATCGCAAGTCGACGGCGAAGTGTCGACGCCCCGAGCCCAAGGCGGTCGGCGGCCCTCCTGACCGTCCAGTCCTCCGATGGCGCGCTTCCGATAAGCCAAGCCACTTCATCAGGTAGGCTGGCCTCGAACAATGGACGGGCGGCTGCGAGCGGCCGCAAAAGCGTCAGCACCTCCGTTAATCGCACGGCCTTGACCGCATCCCCCAGCGCCTCGCTGGCGATCCCGGTTGCTGCATGAACGAGTGTTTGAACCAGATCTGAATCGAGCGGTATGCGGAACTGACGGTGACCGTCGCCTGTACTCGTCTTCTCGCCTCCCATCAGTGGCGCCATGCCGGCCGGCAGCGCCGGCACCTCCAGCAACAAGGATTCATAAGAGGAGGTCGGCCCGGCCGGAATATTGACGATGTCCATCGGCACATGCGCCGGCAGAACGAAGACAGTGCCCGGCTGGAAGAAATGCGGCGTGTCGCCAAGCCACACTTCCTTGCGCCCCCTCAACATGATGCCGATGAGGGGGCAGGGCAGCTCGATCGCCTTCAGACGCTCCCGGTCCAGGGAACAGTAGGAAAAGAGCTGGTGGCCGTGCGCATATCGTCCGGCCGTGCCGTCCGGCGCCATTATCGGCCGCAGGCGCTCCACGAGCACGGACCTGAGATGGTCGTCATCGCTGCTTTTATAATGAATGTTCATGGGCGCAACGATAACGCAGGTCGTGCCGATAAAAAACTGCATAGGTGAGCGTTTCGGGCTCGAAATCGTTCGAACCGGACCCTCCACGGCGAACGGGATGCGTCAAAAGCGGTCTCCACACCCAAGGAGACCAGAATGAACCCGATTGCAACAATCCTCTTTTCCACCGCTGCCCTGGCGGCATCCACGGCGCACTCCGCCGAGGTCGAACTCTGGCGGCTCGATTGCGGCGAAATCGAGGTCCGCGACCTATCGCTGTTTTCCGATACCTACAATCATGTCGGCGAGAAGCGGACGCTGACCGACAGCTGCTATGTAATCCGTCACGACCGGGACTACATGCTATGGGACGCCGGATTGCCGGCCGCTCTCCTCGGGGCGAAGCTCGATTCAAAGGCGGTGCTTGCGCCAACGCTGGCGAGGGACATTCCGACCCAGCTCGCCGAAATCAGCCTCAAGCCCGAGCAGATCACTCGCCTGGGTATCAGCCACAACCATTTCGATCATGTCGGACAGGCAGCATCCTTTCCGCAGGCAACGCTGATGATCGGCGCAGCCGATCTGGCCCAGTTCAAGGCCGATCCCCTGCCCTTCGCCGTCGATCCTGCCTTCATCAAGCCGTGGCTCGACGGCGGCTCGAAGGTTGACGCCATCTCAGGCGACCGCGACGTCTTCGGCGACGGCACGGTGACCATTCTCTCGACCCCCGGCCACACGCCTGGCGAAACAAGCCTGCTGGTTCGCTTGGCAGAAACCGGACCGGTCGTGCTTTCCGGGGACGTCGCGCATTTCGAGGAGCAGTTCCAAAACCGTGGCGTACCTGGCTTCAACTCCGATCGCGCCGAAACGCTGGCATCGATGGAACGGCTGACCGGGATCGCTAAGGCGCTGGATGCCATCCTTATCGTCCAGCATGACGCCAAGGATATCTCCAAGCTGCCGGCTTTTCCGACAAGCGCCAAATAGCGAGACCCGCTATACCGGCCAGTTAACAAATTGGCCGGTTGCTTTCTTGCCGCCTGAGCTATGTCAGGGAATGGGTCGCTCGTGACGACCGTGGCGATAAACAAGCCGTCACGGCCAGGCGCCGTCGCGGTAAAGTTCCTTACTCCCGAAACACATGATTACCGCACAAGCATCGAACCCCGAGAGGAGTCCGGCGCGGGAATGCCTCGGTGATACTGAAGATCGCCTTGATGGCGATCAAACCGTCGACCCCACCTCTTGCTTCGCAAGTCGCCAACTACCAGCAACCAACTCGTGGCTAAAGGCGATCGCCGGCGGGTCCTAACTCGGCGACCCAAGCCCATTGCGGGTGCTCCGAGCTTTAAGCCGGCCTTTCAAAGGCATGCTTATGCTGAGCGCTCGCAACAGGTGCCGTATAGATCTAGCTCTTCACACCATTACTGGGCGGGAGGCACCTTGTTGAACATGTACCGCGCGATCTTCCACTCGCCGCCATCCTTTTTGAAAATGAACAGCTCGCGATTCTCTTCGGAATGGGATTGATTGTCTTGCAATACGGTGACCCTCACCTGCGAATGCGATCTCGCGAACGCGAAGTCTCCGGTAACGACTACCTCGTCGATATCGATTTTGGGCTCGAGTTTGATTAAACCGAAGCCGTGGTCAAAGAAAGCCGTAAGCTGCTCCGCCCCTTCCACCGTTGGGGCGTCCGCTCCCATCAGCACGGCATCCGAGGTGAACAACGCAACCACCCCATCGGGTTTCGACTGCTTCAGAGCGCCGATATATTTTTCAATAAGCTGCTCAATTTGGATTTTGTCTGCCTGGTTATGTGACATGCGATTTTTCCTTACACTTTGCGTTCTTACCTGAACGAGCGACAGAGATAGACCTCCGCAGTCGGGTGTATTAGCCCGTACATTTCGATTATATTATCCGCCTGAGCGGATAGTGAATGGAGCGGTCTGTGGACTTGAATGGTGCGAAGATATTCATTCGGGTCGTACAGCTGGAAAGCTTCACCAGAGCCGCGGCTGAATTGGGCCTTCCCAATTCGACTGTGAGCGACAGAATTTCCGACCTCGAGAAAGCGCTGGGGGTAAGGCTTCTAGTGCGGACGACCAGAAAACTCCGTCTCACCGACGCTGGAAGCATATTCTTCAAGAAAGCCGAGCTGGCTGTGGCTGCCTTGACAAGCGCCGGCGAAGAAGCCTCGTCATTCCAGCGACATCCATCAGGCACCCTAAGAATCACAGCGCCCGTCGACTTTGACTACACGTCTATCTGCGAGGCGGTGATAGAGTACGCCAATAAGTTCCCCGACGTGAAAGTTGAGATGCTGCTGACGGACCGCCTCGTGGATTTGATCGGTGAAGGGTTTGATATCGCCATCAGGGCAAGTCCGCTCAAAGATGCAGGGTTTACGACAAAACGATTGGGAGAAGCCGGGCTGATACTGGTTGCCTCTCCCCGATACCTGAAGCAGTCATCCGCGATAAGTCAGCCAGGCGAACTGGCAATTCATCAGTGTCTTGTCGTTTCGCCCGAGCAGGATGCCAACAGCCTTGCCACTTGGAATCTGGTTTCCGCTGACGGCGAAATAGCCAAGATAACTCCGCGAGCCCGGATTTCATCGAATTCCGTTGGCGCAATCAAGCACCTCGCTCTAATCGGCGAAGGAATTGCCCTCATGCCGCCAACTTTGGTTCATGGCGACATTTCCAGGAAACGGTTGATCCGTGTACTTCCCGAGTGGTCAACGGCCCCGTGGCCGAGCTACCTTGTGTATGCCTCTCAAAGGAATCTCTCTCCGAAGGTCAAAGAAATGATTCCGCTGCTCGAGCCCCGTATCCGAAATATCATATGGTAAGCAATGACATGACATGGTGATCATAAGGGAATTTATGGAACTTCAGCGTTCAAGTCTGCAGAAATTAGCAGTCCTGAATCAGGCCGTTGTGATTGCCGTTCGACGCACATCCACATGTTAAAACCACGATTAGCCCAGTCTTGCGGGCGCTCGAATCTTGTCAAGCCACATGCTTAACAGCCAACTAAGACGCATACGACCGAAGGTTCACTTACACGAGAGTTCGGCCTGGCCGTCCTCCAGGAGCGAACGCGACAGACTTCGTCCTGTAATTCCGCAAGGCCCTAGGGTCCGGACTCGTTACAGCCACCAGATGACGGCAGCTGCGAGTGCGATGGCGCTCATGAAGTTTTGGATGTTTCGGTCGAAGCGCGTTGCAATGCGCCGCCAATCCTTGAGGCGGCAGAACATGCGTTCGATGACGTTACGCTTTTTGTAGACGGTCTTGTCGTATTCATACAGGATTTTGCGGTTCTTGGGTGGCGGGATCACGGGTTGGGTGCCACGCGCTTCCAGCCATTCACGCAGAGCCTGACTGTCGTACCCGACGAGTTCGCCAGAGGGCGGCATGGCCGCGATACACAGCTCAGCGACCTTGCAATCGTTGACGTTTCCGGGCGTCAGGAGCAGGACGCACGGGCGGCCTTTCTCGTCGCAGACAGCATGGAGCTTGGTGTTACGTCCACCTTTCGTGCGGCCGATACCATGGGCCAAGGCCCCCCTTTTCCACCGCCCGCACAGCGATGCACCTTGATGCAGGAACTGTCGATAAACAGTTGATCGGGTGCGTCTTCGGACCCGGCAAGTGCGCTGAAAATGCCTTCCCATATACCGCGCTCTGACCAGCGGACGAACCGGTTGTAAAGCGTCTTCTTCGGTCCGTAGACATCGGCGCAGTCGGCCCAACGGCCACCAGATCGCAGGGCATGAACGATCCCACTCAGCACTCGACGGTCATCAACGCGCTTCATTCCCCGCACATCCGTGGGGAGAAGCGGCGCGATCCGATCCCATTGCGCATCCGAAAACCAAAAGAAATCAGTCATATCGTTGCCTCCAAAACAGAGACACTGAATCACCCTTGGACCGATTTGGGAAGCCAGTTATTGGGTCCGGACCCTAAGCTTGACTGGGAGTGTAAGCCGCTTGTATCGTAAAGTACTTCGAAGATCGCGGACACGTCGCTATTACCAAGCCCCCTATCCGCGGCTAGCTGGTAAACTTCCCGAACACCTTCATATAGCGAGGCAGGCATGCCTTGACTGCGCGTGTAGTCTATCACGATGTCGATAGATGCTAAAAATGCGCCAACTGTAAAGCGGGGCTTGTATTCCCTGTCACCCATTGACGAGATGGCGACGTCCGCTCCGGGGATCCGCTTATTAGGGTTATCAGTGAAGATACCCGATAGTACGGAAAGGGGCAGCCCCTCCCGTTTGTAAACGGCTGCGGGATAGGCGATTGAGATCATCTGGAGTGCGTAGGAGAGCCAATTTGCCATCTCGGCTTTCGTAGCGTTACCGCATTCTCCAACATAATCCACTCGTTGACCGAGCTGCATAAATATTCCCAACCAACTATCGAAGTCCTGCCGCGGCCCTGCCAGCACAAATCGCGCTTCAGCAGCAAGTATCTGATCCGGGTACCCCATTATGCTCACTTCAGAAAGTCGGGCCCCCGAACGATTGAATGTTTTTTCAAGAGAGATGATCTCGTTCAACGAGGTATAACTTACGGACATCAGACGCTTCGCACTAATATCGGCGTCTCCCAGACCGTTGACGACCGCCTCCCGGATTGCCTTTTCGTCCAGCAGCACGATCATCGCGAATTCTGAAGCATTGATCGCTTCTACTGCCGTACCGGCGACCTTTGCTCCGATTGCCACTAGTGACTGTAGCCGTTCCGCAGTTCGATTGAATATCGTTACGTCATAGCCGCATCGTATGAGCCGTTCCGATATGGCCGCTCCCATGTTGCCCGTGCCGATTACAGAGATTGTTTCTTTCACTTAGTCCTCCATGCGCAAACCGAGAAATTGCAAGGAACATGACATTATTAAAGTAGTAATGTCAACATTTTTATGAGACGATTGCCCCTGCATAGTTCGTCCTCACTTGCTCGTGTACGACCTGCGCGCGGATGTAAGGTTGGATCTGCCTGACTTAGGCCAGACGGGTTTGGTGTAAACCCTCTGGCCGACATGGACGACACTCAGCAAGAAAGGACTCATTGACTGATGGCAGCATTCCACAGACCATGCTCACCATGCTGTTTGGAAGAGTGGCGCCTGCGAATGCCACATTCAGGCAAATGGAGAAGTTGTTAAAATGGATGACACAGATCAAACTGATCAGGAAGCGCGCGTCATTTGTGCGGCTGGCTTTAGCTGGATCGATATTGGTCCGCCGTTTAGCCGAGGAGCCTTTGGGAAATCACCGGCCTATGCGCTCTATAAAGCGTCGAATGCGATCCTCATCTCCTTGTGCGCCCCTGTATTGAACTTCGTCAGAGCGAAATGACCTGTGTACTTGCGCTGGCTGGCCCTTGCGGTCCCGCCAGGTGTGGACTGGATGTGCATGCGCTAGTAATTACCTTTTAAGTAAGATAGTTGACATTCTTATAATTGGCGGCTGTATGTTGTTGCCGGCCTGAAGAGGAACAATGGTGATGGAACCACTCTCACTGCGCCCTACCCCCGAGATCATCGCCGACAGAGTTCGATCTCAAATAGTCTCTGGTAAATTCGCCCCTGGAGAGCGCCTGCAGGATGCCAAAATATCGCAACAGCTAGGAGTGAGCAGAGGTCCTGTACGCGAGGCACTGCAGCGCCTTGTCCAAGAAGGCCTTTTGATCAACACCCTGAACCGCGGCGTCTGCGTCGTAGACATCAGCGTGGACGATTTACTGGATGTATTCACTGCGAGGCGCGCCGTCGAGAGGGAGGCTTTTTTAATCGTGTTCCGATCCAAGCCCGTAGCTCTTTTTGAAAAGCTCCGAAAGGTCATTCACAGCATGGAAAAGGCCGCAGCGAACGACGATTGGCGTGCCGCAGCAAACCATGACATTAAGTTCCATACAATGATCGTTGAGGCTTCCGGAAGCCCACGATTGTCGCGTATCTACGCAACACTCGCGGCGGAAAGACACCTTTGTATGTCGAAGGAATTTGCTATCTTCCGAGACCTGAACAAACTTGCGAGTATGCACCAGCCGCTCGTGGAAGCGCTGGAAGGCGACAGCCAGACTACGGTCGTCAAGGTTTTGGACGAACATCTTCGAAGCGGGATGGAGTTGGCCCAACCCGGTAAACAATCCCTCGCTTCATAAGCGAGCGGATGGTCGACGATCAGCCGAGCCTGGAAAGCACTGCAACCGTGATTGCGTCCGTCTTATGCTCGCCCGGAACGGTCCCGATACCGTCAGATGTGACCATCTCTACAGCGGTCATAACACGCCTAGCGGCATCCGGTTCACCGAGGTGTTCCAGCATCATCGCGCCCGACCAAATCGCCGCGATCGGATTGGCAATACCCAAATGTGCAATGTCGGGAGCGGAGCCGTGAACGGGCTCGAACATCGACGGGGCCGTTCGGCCGGGGTTGATATTGGCAGAAGCAGCGAAGCCCAATCCGCCTTGGATGGCCGCACCAAGATCTGTCAGGATATCTCCAAACAGATTCGAAGCGACAACAACGTCAAGGCTCTCAGGAGCCATTACCATTCTCGCCGCCATGGCATCGATGTGATAGCTCGACACCTCGACGTCCGGGTATTCCAAGGCCAACATATTGGTAATCTGGTCCCAGAACACCATCGAGTATTTCTGGGCGTTAGACTTCGTAACAGAGGCGAGCTTGCCGCTGCGCTGTCGCGCCTGGTCGAACCCAAAACGCAGAATTCGCTCGACGCCCCGGCGGGTGAAGATTGACGTCTCGACAGCGACCTCGTCACTGGTCCCTTGATGGACCCGTCCGCCAGCTCCCGAATATTCACCTTCCGTGTTCTCGCGGATGCAGAGAATGTCGAAGTTGCCAAACTTTAGCGGCCCCTGAACACCTGGTAAAAGTCGATGCGGGCGGACATTGGCGTACTGGACGAAAGCCTTTCGGATAGGAAGCAGCAAACCGTGCAAGGAGACGGCGTCAGGCACCTCAACGGGCCAACCCACGGCACCCAGCAGAATCGCATCGTAGCCACGGAGGGTTTCGATCCCATCCACCGGCATCATGGCGCCTGTTTCCTTATAGTAAGCACATGACCAGGGGAACTCCGTCGCGCGAAGAGCAAACCCATAATTTTTTGCAGCTGCCTCCAGGACAGCCCAAGCGGCCAGTGTGACATCGCGACCGATCCCATCTCCTGGAATGAGGGCGACTGAATATGTTTTCAACGACATGTTTTTCCAATCGGGTCTTGGCACTTCAGATCCTGTAAGTGCATTCGAGAGTAGCTATGCTTTTTTGAGTGCGTTCTCAAAAGATTTGAGAAAGCTGTCGACGTGCTCGGCTGCGCAAATAAGAGGAGGACGAACCTTCAGCGTGTCCTCGTTTGCGCCGGTAGTGCTGATCAATACAGCGTCATCCCGCAGGATATTGACGATTCTCAGTGCGGCCGCTCTACGCGACGCAAGGTTTTCGTCCAAACCAACGTCGATACCAAAAAAAAGACCTGCGTTTCTTATGCCTCGTATCACCGATGTTCTCTCGGCAATCGCTTCCAAGCCCTCTCGCAGCCTATTGCTCATCGCAAGTGCGCTGTGACGAATGTTATCGCGCTCGATGACGGTTAGGACGGCACCTGCAGCGGCAATACCCATGGTATTCCCGGCAAACGTATTCACGTATCGAGCGGTTGAACCAAAGCGCTCCATGGGGTTTTGCCGCCCGACGACCGCGCCGATCGGGAAGCCGTTACCCATCGGCTTTCCGAGCGTAACTAAGTCGGGTACAATCCCGTGCCGCTCAAAACCCCACATATGATCACCTGTACGCCCAAAGCCTGGCTGGACTTCATCAGCGATGAGCAGCCCGCCGGCTTCCCTCACTGCCTCCACACCTCCCGTGATAAAGCCTGGAGGGTCGACCCATACTCCATCGCTTGAGAAAATGCTGTCCATGACCAGAGCTGCCACACCGATGCCGCGGCGCGTCAGATCGATGATCGCCGCACGAACCTGTGTCTCGAAGAAATCGGCTGCTTGCGATGCTGGCACGCCCTCTGGACCCGGAAGAGACACCATTCTTACAAACGGACTGAGCTTTACCGCGTCGCCCAGGTTCGGCGAAATAGCAGCGATCGCCGCGCTGGTGCCGTGGTAAGCATAGGATGAAACGATCACGCCTTCATTATTGCTGATCAATCGAGCGACTCGTAGAGCAAGGTCGTTCGACTCGCTCCCGGTGCACGTGAAAACCACGCGGTTAAGCTCCTGCGGAAAAGTCGCAACAAGACGCTCTGCGTAGGAAACCAGGCTGGGCTCAAGGTAACGCGTATTGGCGTTCAAGCGACTGGCCTGCTCGGCGATCGCTGCGGTCACCTCGGGATGGCAGTGTCCAAGCGACGGCACGTTGTTATAAAAATCGAGATATGGCTTGCCGTCAGGATCGTACAGCCACATCCCCTCGGCCCTGACGAAATGCACCGGCCGTCGGTATTGAAGCCTATAAGACGATCCTAGCACATTGTCACGTCGCGAAATCAGTTCCGCCTCACGCGCTGGAACATCAGCCTCACCAGGTATGTAGCGATTGGGCATAAGATCTGTAGACATGGCTTCAACCTATGTTGGAGAGGGGACGAAACGCCTGTTGTCGCGTTGCTGTCCGAAGCAGTTACTGTTCAACGAGAGCGGCGAATGCAATCCAAAACACTCGCCTCAGCTTCCGCGGGAGCTAAAGCGGCGAGGATGCTCAAACCCCGCTCAGCCCGGGAGACGTTTTTCTTGATATAATCCGCATCAGCTGGAAAGAGATGCGCTCTCCAGTGGTTCACGAGAATGAGAGCGCTTTGCCGCGCCCGCATGAGGGGAACCAACAAGTTTGTTTCCAATGTCGAGAGTGCAAAAACGGACGCATAGCCGGCAATCAAGTCCTCCGCTCCCCCTAGGGCACGGTTTGTATCCGTCACCAAATGGCTTGCCGCGATTGCAAGATCCTGGATTCTAGGACCAAAGGTGCCATCTCCGAAGTCGATAAACGCAACCTCCCTATCGAGAAAAAACACATTATGCGGGCTCGGATCGTTGTGCGTAATCTGCCATTCGACCATCGCTAACTGCGGCTCGACGATTTTAGAGAAGTCGCTCATCGAGGAGCGGACATGTTCACTAATAGCCCCCGTAGGCAGATATTGCTGCAGTTGTGTCAAGTGCGACCAACACCCGATGTGCCACAGGATCGGCCGATATTTCCCCGGTACGTCGAGAGGTCGAAGTGCAAGATTAAGGTGTGCCAGCGCGCGACCGGTTTGGTAGTACGCATCGGGATTCGCGCCTAGACTGTGAAGTTGTCTGCCTAGAAGTTTCGTTTGGAGATATCCGGAGAAATCAGCTTCCTCAAAGGTTAAGCCGCCGTCAATCGTGCGTATAATGGTCGGAACGGTAAAGGTGTACGAGTCTTGCAGGGCCGCTATTGACGTTGCTTGAAAGCAAAAACTATCTCGCGCCTCGGCTCTTGCCGAAAGTTTCAGGATCAAGCTCCTCCCGTCCCAGGTTATGACCTGAGCGGTGAATTCAGCCTCGGACGATAGCGCAGTGATCTCTCCTTGCAAGCCATAATGGCGTAGCAGAAGCTCGGCCACAGTCGATATGCTGGGAGGATTTGGAGGCATTGAAAGCCCCTTAGACGCCGCCAGGAAATAGTCTTCACTAGCCGATGTCGAGAAAAAGTCCCGGGGCTTGTCGTCCAACGTGTTTGCGGCTTCCGCGTAAGCATCTCCGCGGTTGGTCTTCAAGTCCTTCATCGATCGAATTTCCCTGCCGATAACTATAGGCCCTCGCCGCGCGACCCGTCACCGCGCAGCCTTGACCTTACGCCCCCTACGTCCCGCACATGGGACATCGGCTTCGACAGCTGAGTCGAAGCCTGTCACGGCGCACCTACTTTGCAACTTCCAGTTCGTACGGATTTTTTGCCGAACTCACGCTGCCTTCAACCGTCATCTTGGAGATGCGTTTAAGCCCTTCCTTGACCAAGGGAACGGTCTTCTCGGGATCAGTTACGACACTGCCATGAGCGGACGCGATGATCCGGGTCGGATATTCTTCCTCAATCATCTTCCGCAGTCGCTCAAGCTCAGGCTCAGCGCTTTTAAGACGCGTCCAGTAGAGCGCGTACTCGAGAAAGATCCCGGTAAGCTCGGGAATTGGCAGATCCGGGATTTCTTCAGCGAATTTACCGCATTGCTCAGCCTCATGATAGTGGCCGAACCCGAGCCCGTCAGACGAAAACAGTACCTTCTCCGTCGGGTCGTAACCCCAAAGCGAATTTACCAGATCAAGCAAGACGGCCTCGACAAAGACGAACTTTCGTTCGCCCAAATCGATCTCGTCGCCCTGCTTGACAGTCACGAAACGATCGACATGCTTCGGGAAAATCAACTGCATGTCACGCATGTCCCCGATGCCACGGGCATTGGGGTAATGATTAAGCCATCGTCCGAGGTTGCCTGAATGCGTTACCTCAGGATGCGTCGGGAAAATGTACTCCGGTGCTGGAACACCTTTAGCGACCAGACTTTCCACTTGATCCCTGACGACAATCCAGTCCTTGATATGGCCCGTATCGACGAGGATGCTGCGTTCCTTTCCTGACACCAGATAAACTGACGAATAGGAATGCTCCAAACCGGCGCGAGTTTCCCAAAGAAAACAGTCACCCAGCCAATACACGCCCTTTGCTATTTCGCGTGGTAGGCGATGATGGACGATGCCGTGCGGGTCACAATGGTGAGACTTAACCATTCAAGTTCTCCTTTCCGTCGAGTTTACGAAGTGCATCGATCACAAAATCTCTGTGGCGAACAACTAGATTGCGCCCGGAAATTGCGCAGCCTATTGTCGGCGCAATGTGCTCAATGTCGTACTTTTCAAAGGTTTGCTGCACGAATTCACGCAACGGCTCTGTGTCGGCACCTTCGATCCATTTGAACTTCGTTCGCAGGTGCTCGGTTACGTCGTCAGCGGTCGTGCTGTCCGTTTCTTCCGTCACGACGCGCACACCAGGCTTAGGCGCCATTACGTGAGAGAATGCATCAGACGTGAAAAGCGTCCGACTTGTTGCATCGTAGAGCCATGCCGCATTGAGCAGTTTCAGCTTGGCGTTGATTGTCTCGAGAACGCGCCCACCCGACAGCGCGACTTCGCCGTCCGCCCCAAACATCTTTGATTCGTAATTGGGCACAGGAAGCGGCTCTTCGGTGCGAAGGTAGACCCAGTCAGACGCCGCAAAGTGAGACCAAATCTCGCTTACCGGAAACTGATCGACGATCACATCTGCGTTCGCCATACTGTCAAATTCAACAGCACGGGTGAAAACGATCTTTAAATCGTTAAGCCCGAAAGTCTTCAGCTGGCCGATGAGTGCATCTTCGATAATCGGATAGTTGGTATCAACCAACAGCCCCTCTTTTCCTTCTGTGAGGAGATATGCATTAAGCGCGGCATCCCCCTTCCGCCCTTTTGCGACCCAGTGGATGTCCCCGTTTTGAGAGACAGTTGCACCCAGGGCATAAAGCTTCCCGGCGACGATTGGAGCAGGCGCTCCGTCTGTAACTTGTGTCACTTTACTCTCCAAGACTGGCAAGCCATCAACAGTAGGAATGTCAACATTATGCAGTTAAAGCACTATTCCGTCCAGCAAAATCTTGACGTTGTCCCGCCGTAAGTTTGCGTTTGATTGGGTTTGCTGCGGCCACCGTTCGGCGGCCGCAATTGCGACCTGTGGGGCCTCAGGCGTGAAGTTTGATCCAGGTGGACTTCAGGTCGCTGTATTTTTCGATCGCATGCAACGATTTGTCTCGACCGAACCCGGAGCGCTTGAAGCCCCCGAAGGGCGTGGTAATGTCGCCGTCAGCATAGTTGTTGATTGAGACGACGCCGGCGACCAAGGCCTTGGAGGCAGCAATAGCCTTGTTGATGTCACGGGTCCAAATACCCGATGCGAGACCGTAATCCGTGTCATTGGCTATTTTGATCGCCTGATCGAGATCAACGGCTTCAAGAATTGACAAAACCGGTCCAAAGATCTCCTCCTTTGCGATCGTCATGTCATTGGTCACGTGGTCAAACACCGTCGGCTCAAGGAAGTAGCCGTCATAGCCGGCAACTCGGTTGCCTCCCAGTTTAAGTGTGGCACCCTCGGCCGAGCCTTTTTCGATGTAGCCTTGAATTCGCTCCATCTGGGTGTCGCTTATGACGGGCCCAAGCTCCGTCTCTGCGTCCAACGGATCCCCAACCTTATAAGCTGCTGTCAGTTTGAGAACGCGCTCAACGAACTCTTCCTTGATTGAGCGCTCCACGATGAGGCGCGCGGCCGCATCGCAGGACTGGCCGCTATTGTGAAAAAGACCCCAAGCCGCAGAGCGGGCAGCAGCGTCAAGATCAGGCGCATCCGCGAGAATGATCAGAGGCGATTTGCCTCCGCATTCGAGCGTCACGCGCTTCATGTTCGACTGCCCAGAGTAAATCATAAACAGCTTGCCAACTTCGGTGGAGCCGGTGAACGCGATCGCGTCGACATCCATATGCAGTCCAAGGGCACGGCCAGCCGTTTCACCATAGCCCGGTACCACGTTGAAAACGCCTTCGGGGATTCCGGCTTCCATCGCCAGCTCTCCAAGCCTCAATGCACTCAGCGGCGACTGCTCCGCGGGCTTGATGATAATGGAATTACCAGCCGCAAGAATTGGGCCGATCTTCCATGAGGTCATGAAAAGAGGGTAGTTCCAGGGGACGATCGCTGCAACGACACCAAGCGGCTCTCTCCGGATCAGCGAAAGGGCATTCGGTGCGGTAGGCGCAATTTCATCGTAGAGCTTATCGATAGCTTCACCGCACCACCGGATAGTTCTGGCACTTTTAGGCACGTCCATTACTATTGCGCTTGATATCGGTTTTCCGGCATCAATTGTGTCCAGGAGAGCAAGTTCCTCCAGGTTAGCTTCGATAAGATCCGCGAATCTGATCATGCGCTTTCTACGGTCGTCCGGTGCCATTTTGGACCAAACACCTTTGTCAAAGGCGGCGCGGGCCGCAGCAACGGCCCGATTGACGTCCTCACCGTCGCATTCGGCAACCTCAATGATAGGCTTGCCCGTCGTCGGGTTGATCGTCGGGAACCGTTTCCCGGAGGCTGCTGCTACCGCTCTTCCGCCAATAAACGCGTCGGTGCGCAGTGAAAGCGCAGCCGCCTTCTTCGCCCAGCTCACTGAACCATTCTCATTTATCGCCACGATATTTCCTTTCTCGAATAAGCTCCGAAGCCAGCAAAACCAGCCTTTCAGATGCCGTGAATTGTAGAGATGTTGACATTCTACGTTTTGCGTGTCAACGATCCTTTATCGATTTACATACTTGAGGGGCCCACATGCCGGATAAGAAAAAAGTTGTCGCGCTGATTCCAAACGAGCACGTCAAACTCGAAATCCTCGCAAGTGCATCGCGTTTCGCGGATATGGTTTACGTGGGGACCGACAAAGAGGCTGAACTTGCCCTACCTAACGCCAATGCCCTTTTTCTCTGGGATGTTTCAACGCGAGTCATCCGGGATAATCCGCATTGGGTAAACCTCGAATGGATCCACACTGCAAGCATTGGCGTCGACGCTATTCTGTCGGAAGAGGTCGTCTCGTCAGATGTGGTTGTCACACACACACGCGGAGTTTTCGAACGTCCAATCGCGGAGTATGTGCTCGGCCTGCTGATCGCAATCACCAAGGAGTTCTATCCAACATACCGCTACCAGCAGGCAGAAGAATGGGTGCCTCGGTCCACTCGCTCAATAGCGGGGCAGACTGTCGTGATCGTGGGACCCGGAGCCATCGGTCGTGAAATTCATCAGATGTTGTCGGCCGTCGGCTACAACCTGATTGTCGTGGGCCGTAACAATGTGGAGCGTGACGACACTTTTGGCCGGGTCTACTCGATAGACAAATTTAGCGAAATACTTCCAACAGCCGATGCCGTGATACTTGCGATGCCTTTGACTGCGCAAACGCGGAACTTCATGGATGGGCCGCGTTTCTCTTTGTTGAAACCTGGCGCGACCTTTATCAACATTGGTCGGGGCGGGCTTGTCGATGAAGTAGCTTTGATGCACGCGTTGGAACAGGGGCGCGTCGGCACCGCCGCTCTCGACGTATTCGTTACCGAGCCACTGCCAAAGGGGCACCCATTCTGGAAAATGGAACAGGTCATTGTCTCGCCCCACATGTCGTCGGACCTCCATGACTACCCGGTTGCGGCCGCCAAGCTTTTTCTATCGAACCTAGAGCGTTGGGCCAACGGGCAGCCGCTCGAGAACATCGTCGACAAGCGGAAACTTGCCAGCGGCGGCGTCAAATAGCGGCGGCGTTTTATTAGCGGGGCTTTCGAACTGAAGAACAGCATTGCCGACCGTTGCGATCCTCCTCGGGTCTAAATGCACAGACGCAAACTAGGGCTTGGTAGGGCCTAAAGGGAATGACAATGAGAACAGTTTCATACTGGCTTGACGATTCTTCAAGGCCGCACTTTGAGGCGCCACCGTCAGTCTCGGGAGAAGTTGACGTGCTTGTCGTAGGCGGCGGCTTTACTGGTTTGTCGTGCGCTTATCACCTTGCCCGAACCGGTACGGCTGTCGTGGTTGCCGACGCCGGACGTATCGGCGCCATGGCGTCCGGTCAGAACGGTGGACATCTGAACAACGGTCTCGGGGGATCCTATCTGGTCGCAAAGCAGAAATACGGTCAGGAGCTCGCCTGCGAACTCTATCACGCCTATGATCGTTCGGTGGATTTGATTGAAACGATAGTCAAGGACGAAAGCATCGATTGTGAATTCAGACGCGTCGGTAAATTAAAAGCGGCCGTTAAGGCTTCACACTTCGAAAGTCTGAAGTCACAATTCGAGGTGATGATCAAGGAAGTGGATGCAGATCTCGCCCTTGTGGGACCGGAGGCGATCCGATCAGAAGTTCAGACAAATAAGTTGAGCGGCGGTCTGCTCTACAAAAAGTCTGCACAAATGCATATGGGCCGTTATTCCGCAGGTTTGGCGCAGGCAGTAGTTCGGCACGGTGGGCAGGTGTGGGAGGAAAGTCCCGTCACCGAGATCACACGCGTGGGAAATCGATATCGCATCCAGACACCGCGTGGAACCGTTACGGCGCGCGAGGTCGTGCTCGCGACAGGTACGTCCAGGATCGGCCCCTTTTCGTGGTTTAAGCGACGGCTGGTGCCTGTCGGAAGCTTTATAATTGTGACGGAACCACTCGCCCCGTCCGTCATCAACCTTTTGATGCCAAACCACCGGAATGTCACAACGACAGCCAACATTGGCAATTATTTCCGCATCCTTCCCGATAACCGTATGCTTTTTGGTGGTCGAGCGAAGTTCGCTGCTTATACAGGCGAAGGTCACGCAAGATCATGCGAGGTCCTGAGCACGTCTCTTAAGGAATTTTTTCCCCAACTGGCGAACGTCAAGGTCGACTATTGCTGGGGCGGAGCGGTTGACATGACTGCAGATCGTCTTCCTCGAAGTGGCACCTACCGCGGTATGCCATACGCGATGGGTTACAGCGGTCATGGTGCGCAGTTGTCGACATACATGGGTCGCCACCTCGCGCAAAAGGTCTTGGGCCACCCGCAATACCTTCCATTTGAGGATCTTCCGTGGCCAGCAATACCCGGTTACTTCGGTTGGCCCTGGTTCCTGCCCGCTGTCGGCGCGTACTATAGGTACAAGGACCGGGTGAGCTAGCTTTTCAAGGCGGCATCGACAGATACATTCTGACGCGGCCAACGGGCGGGAGCTTTCGGTGAAAAAAAGACCGAAGTCAGCCGAGCAACGATTGCAGGCGCGGGGGACGGTGAATTCATCGCCAGTGCAAATCGAATTTTTTTGAAGTTTCTAGGCTACAGCGAGAGACACAAGCCTGTCGCAAGGCATCCTTTGTTGTGTCGATCGATCGCCCCATCAAATCACTCAAAGCCTAAGCAACCATCATTCGACAGGCGGAAATCATGCTTCATCACAGTCAAAAGGAGATCGAGCGCATACTGAAGCTGTCTCGTCCGCACGGCGCAGGTAGAAAGACATTGCTAGAACGCGTGACATCACTGCTTCGCTGGTGCCGACACTTGCGAAACACCCTATACATCGACAAAAAGCCTTGAGGTCCAGATAGGCGCGATTGCACGAATACCGGGGAGTTTAATGTGAATTCGCACACCGACGGGTGTCAGTTGATGACCAAGCAATGGTGGGCTATCGATGAGATTAAAGGGGATATATGCCGCCGTAGCGCCCGGCGCAGTCAACCGCGTCGAAAAGATTCCACCCTCTCACATAGGCGCGAAATCAGGCCATCGACAAAGCAATTGGTATGGACGAAAATCGGTTGGGGTATTTGCGAGCTCTACACCCATTCTAGAAAATAACCGGGAGGAAGGGCTTGAGTGTCCGTTCCGGAAGTTCGATGAACTCGGACAACTCGTAAGCACATGGTAAATTACCGCAGCTTCATCCGGCGATGAGTTGATCACCGTGGGTCAGTTACGAAAACGGCAAGCTCACGGGGCACTTGGCTGGTTCGCTCCGAAACCACTGCCGATGAAACGCGAAATTCAGCAAAATCGCGCTCGGAAGCGTATATTGCTGTCGGTAAAGTATAATACCAACCGACAGTGAGTGTGACTCTTATGGGGGATTCCCATGGGCCGACGAATCTGAATCTCTTGTGCAAACTGGAGGTTTGCGATGGGTTCAGCGCTTTGCTTGCGGTCGGATTTCGCCGGAGCCAGGTTGCGCCTTTTGGCTCGGCAGACACGTGATGCCGATCAGGCGCGACGGCTTCTGGCGCTTGCATCGATCTATGATGGCGGCTCGCGCGCGGATGCAGCTCGGCTCGGCAGCGTTACGGTTCAGATCGTGCGCGACTGGGTGGTGCGCTTCAATGATCGCGGGCCCGACGGTCTGATCAACGGCAAGGCTCCGGGCAAGCCTTCTCTCCTGAACGACGAACAGCGAGCGGCCTTGGCGCAGGCCATAGAACGCGGACCGACCCCGTATCTGGATGGCGTTGTTCGCTGGCGTCTGTGTGATCTGGCACAATGGATTTGGGAAGAGTTCCGCGTCTCGGTGAGCGAGGAGACCTTGGGCCGCGAAGTGCGCGCCATGGGCTATCGCAAGCTCTCGGCTCGTCCAAGACATCATGCGCAGGATCCGGAGGAGGCCGAGGCATTTAAAAAAACTTCCCCGCCGCTGTGGCAGAAATCGCCGCAGGTCCCGCCAAGGGCAAAGTGATCGAAATCTGGTTCCAGGACGAGGCTCGTATCGGGCAGAAGAACAAGATCACCCGCCGCTGGGCCAAGCGGGGATCAAGGCCATCTGCGCCCCATGACCAGCGAACGCGCTCGGCCTACATCTTCGGTGCGATCTGCCCCAGGCAGGGCAAGGCTGATGCTCTCGTCATGCCCTGGTGCGACACCCATGCCATGAACCAGCACCTGATCGAGATATCCCGCAACGTCGCCGATAATGCACACGCCGTGCTCATCATGGATCAGGCGGGATGGCACATGCCCAACAATCTCCTCGTCCCCAAAAACATTACCATCCTGCCACTGCCGCCCAAATCACCCGAGCTGAACCCCGTCGAAAACATCTGGCAGTTCATGCGGGACAACTGGCTCTCAAACCGCGTCTTCAAGTCCTACGAGGATATCGTCGACCACTGCTGCTACGCTTGGAGAAAACTCCAGCAACGACCATGGAAAATCATGTCGATCGGCAGACGCAATTGGGCACAAGGGTTCTGATCAATGACGGTTGGTATAAGACGTAAAGAAGCCGAACAGGGGACGTAATTGATGTTCAACCATGAGCGAATGATGATCGCCTCCCCCTGTCGCTGGGTCGTTGCTTGTCAAGTCCTAATCAATATCCCGGCCACGCCGAGATAAAACGGTTGAGATCTTGATGATGATGGAAAGGATTCCCACCTGCCCAATACACGAGTTTTATGTCCGGATAAAAGTAGATACCGCCATTGTAATCAAACCTTCCACCCGGGTTCAGAAGCATGTCAGCGATACGTGCGACCGGAATGAATTCCTCAACCGGGTTCTTGCCTTGCGGCAGCCTCGGTCCTGAAACGCGTAGCTCTTTGGAGCCTATCGAGTTCAACGTCCCGTATCCGAGACGGAAGCCTCCTGGTGTACCGATCTGGCCCAAATGAGACGCCAGGGTAACCAGCGCCCAATAGGCCTGTTCCCCGTGGCTCTGCCGTTGAAGGGACCACGAGGCGTTGATTATCGTTTTCGAAGCAGCCATATCCCGCGCTAGTTGGACGATCGTTTCAGACGGGACGCCGGTGATTGCCGATGCCCATTCCGGCGTCTTGGGCACTCGGTCGCTTTCTCCCAGGATGTATGCCCTCACCTCTTCCTCGCCGGTACAAAACTTCTCCAGATAGGCGCGGTCGTGCAGATTCTCAGTCACGAGGACGTGGATAAGCGAAAGCATAAGCGCAACGTCAGTGTTCGGGCGGATCGGTATCCAGTCCGAAGAACCGTCGATATCTTGCCTAAAGGGGCTAATGTTGACGATCCGCACTTGCCTCGATCTCATCATATCGAGAGCCTCGTGCACCCGATGGCGGCTCGCACCACCTGAGTCATCTGCGTGTTGCGTAGCGGAATGCCACCGAAAGCGACAAAAATCTGGGTGTGGTTGGACAGGGTATCCCAATCGGTATGCTGCTCGAGAAGTTGTTCCATCGGCGCCACCACATGCGGCATGATTACGGATCCCGCGCCAAAACTGTAGGAATCGCGACCGCGCACATACCCTCCGATAACGTTTAGAAACCGGTGAATTTGACTCTGAGCGTGGTGAAAGCGACCTGCGCTTCCCCAACCGTAGGAGCCACCAAATATCGCGCGATTCCCGCTGGCGTTTTTCACACGTTGGAGCTCCCCCGCAACAAGATCGAAGGCTTCGGGAACCTCGACGAACCGTTCATTTCCCCTACCTTCTCGATGAGCGCCTGGGCCATGTCGGAGCCAGCTCTAACGGAACGCTGGTCGCTGCGCAGTGACTGCACCTCAGATGAGAGAAGATCGAGCCCTATCATGCTGGGATTCTTATCGCCGTCCCTTCGAGGCGTGGATTCCCGATCGCATCGCGTGCGATACGATGAACGCCCCAGTGGCTGACTGTGAGCTCCGGTGTCGGGGTTCCCCCGCTGAACGATCCCTTCATCAAAACAAATTTCCCGGTTTCAGCCTAGGATAAGAGGTATCTGCATGCGAGACAGTTGTGCTCCGTCTGCATAAAGGTGCGCTGGGTTGACATGAGCATGACGAGTTAGCTTCTGCTCGCAACGCCGCGAATGCATACTATCTACAAGAATAATGTCAACATTCGCTTACTCCGATGCCTTCATAGCATTTTGCATCAGAGCGCGGCGGCGTTTCCAGTAATGTCGGGCGTACCAAAGAGTGTCCCCAGGCCTAACGTATGAATGTTGACATTATGACGAGACAGCCATAATGTTGGGCTGCAATTATCTATTTGACGCCGACGAGGCGACATTGCCGGAACACTCTTTCCAGAGATCACGAGGACAACTGATGAAACTTGATGACCCGACCTTGCTCAAGCAAGCTGCGCTCGTTGGCGGCGAATGGATTGAAGCCAACGGCAGTGGAATTGCAGTGACGAACCCATCCGGCGGCGAGACGCTGGGCTTTGTCCCTCGCCTTGGTCGTGCCGAGACACGTCGTGCGATTGAGGCCGCTGAGGTCGCACAAAGACAATGGGCCACCACGACAGCGAAGGAACGATCGGCCTTTCTGCGCCGCTGGTTCGAGTTGATCGTTGCTAATGCCACGGATCTCGGCCGCATCCTGACCGCCGAACAGGGTAAGCCACTCGCAGAGGCGATCGGTGAAATTACATATGGCGCAAGTTTTATCGAGTGGTTTTCGGAGGAGGCTCGTCGCGTCTATGGCGATACCATCCCTGCTCCACAGGCTGACAAGCGGATTTTGGCGATTAAGCAGCCGATTGGGGTTGTGGCAGCAATCACGCCGTGGAACTTCCCCAACGCCATGATTACACGAAAAACGGGACCAGCTTTTGCCGCTGGGTGCGCCGTGGTGTTGAAGCCGGCGTCTCAAACACCCTTTTCGGCAATTGCTTTGGCAGTTTTGGCTGAACGCGCTGGCGCTCCGAAAGGACTCTTTAGTGTACTGACCGGATCCGCATCCGAAATTGGAGCCGAATTGACCGCTAACCCGAGCGTACGAAAGATCACCTTTACGGGGTCGACCGAGGTGGGCGTTCAACTTTACGAGCAAAGCGCAAAGACCATTAAGAAACTTGGTCTCGAGCTGGGCGGAAACGCGCCCTTCATCGTCTTCGAAGACGCTGACTTGGATGCGGCCGTGGAAGGCTGCATCGCAGCCAAATTCCGTAACAATGGCCAAACATGTGTGTGTGCCAACCGTATCTACGTTCAGGAAGCAGTATACGATGCGTTCGCAGCCAAACTTGCTACAGCTGTCTCTAAGCTCGAGATCGGCGATGGTTTCGGCGAAGGTGTCGTTCTTGGGCCGCTTATCGACAGGGCTGCCTTAGAAAAGGTTCAGGAGCATGTCGACGATGCTGTTGGCAAAGGTGCTAACATATTGTCTGGCGGTAAGGCCCATAGCCTGGGAGGTACCTTTTACGAGCCGACCATTTTGACTGACGTTACCCGCGAGATGATTGTCACCAATGAGGAAACTTTCGGGCCCTTGGCGCCCCTATTTCGGTTCTCAACCGAGGCTGAGGTCATAAGGGAGGCAAACGCTACGGAATTCGGCCTGGCTTCTTACTTCTATGCCCGAGATATGGCCCGAGTCCTGAGAGTGGCCGAAGCTCTCGAATACGGCATGGTCGGCATTAACACCGGTCTTATTTCGACCGCCGAGGCACCATTTGGAGGCATTAAGCTATCCGGGCTTGGCCGAGAAGGCTCCAAGTATGGAATAGAAGATTTCCTCGAGGTCAAGTACCTTTGTATCGGAGGTGTCGCGTAGTCAGCGCAATCGCTGAACAGCGCCGACCAGGTACGCGTCAAGGAATGGCAGGAGAAACTCGATGGGCGAAATGCATTATGACCATATCATCGTTGGCGGCGGGTCAGCCGGCTGTGTTCTCGCAAATCGGCTATCGGCAAATCCTTCCACGAGCGTCCTTCTCATCGAAGCCGGCGGTACGCACAAGAAGTGGAGGGTCGACATGCCAGCGGCGTTGGACGCCTTCATGGGCCCATGCGACGAGAACTGGGGTTTCCGGACGGACCCGGAGCCCGGCCTGCAGGGGCGACAAATCGATCATCCTCGAGGTCGCCTCCTCGGCGGCTCCTCCTCTATCAATGGAATGGCGTACACCCGCGGCAACGTGATGGATTTCGAGAATTGGGCCGCTCGGCACGGATGCATTGGCTGGGACTACCAAAACATTCTGCCGTATTTTGCCCGATCGGAGCACTCGGTTAATCAGCACGGTCCGGGTCGCGGAAGAGACGGCCCGCAGTACACACGGGCGCCAAATCCGTTTGCAGATGAGGTTAATACGGCTTTCATGAATGCTGGCGTTGAGAGCGGATTTGATTATCTCAACGATAGTAATGGAACGGTCCAGGAAGGCTTTGCTCCGAACGAACAGACGATCTATCGGGGAAGGCGCTGGTCTACGGCGCGGGGGTATCTCGATCCGGTACGAGACAGACCAAATCTCACCGTCCTGACACGTTGCGTCGTTGACCGCCTTTTGTTCGACGGGAAAACGGCGAAGGCAGTGGTGTTCAAACAGCAAGGACATACTCTGACGGCGAAGGCAGACGGTGAGATCATCCTTTCAGCGGGCACGTTCGGATCTGCGGCGATCTTGCAACGTTCAGGCGTTGGCCCCAAAGACCTGATCGAGCGCTTGGGAATCCCGCTTGTCGCCGATCTTCCGGTCGGTGAGAATCTCCAGGATCATCCAGATGTCATCATTCAGTTTAAAGCCTCTCGCGACGTCGGCATTTACCGCAGTACACGAGGGCTAGCCCGCATTAAAACAGGTATCGAATGGTTCCTAACGAAGACAGGTCCTGCTGCTACCAACCACTTCGAGGCCGCCGCTTATCTGAAGACGGACCCCACTAGGGACTATCCCAATATCAAACTCGAAATGCTGCCGATCGCTTTCGAACCGCATAGTTTTACGCCGCGGAATTACCCTGCTTTTCAAGTGCACATGACGCTCCAACGGGCTAGGAGCCGCGGACGTTGTCAAATCAACTCCAGAAACCCTGATGAGACGCTCTCAATTCTTTTCAACTATCTGGAAGATGAGGACGACATCCGCGCTTTAACCGACGCAGTGAGGCTAATGAGGCGGATTGCAGAAGCTCCCGCCTTCAAAAATGTATTGTCCACGGAGATTTTTCCGGGTCCGGGTTGCACTTCAGATTCTCAGATCGAAACCTGGCTCAGAGCCAATGTGAACACGGCCTATCATCCGGGTGGTACCTGCAAGATGGGCTCGGAGGAACGGGCGGGGACGGTTGTTACACCGGATCTGCGCGTACGAGGACTTAGCAACCTGCGCGTGGCAGACGCCTCTGTGATGCCGGAAATCGTGACCGCCAACCTTAACGCCGCTACGATTGCGATCGGTGAGAAGGCCGCAGCAATCGTGTTAAACGAAAACTGCAACGAGCCGGCGACGCCGCTCGAACAGGGGTGAACAGACGCTTCGATGGCGACGAAAGAGAAAACTAACCTGCGCGCGAGCGCCTAGAGAACTGGGTTGACGACATGGAACACGCAAACCAATTCTACATCGGTGGAGAGTGGGTGGCCCCCCTATCTTCTTCGACACGAGAGTTGATCGACCCGGCGACAGAGCTTGCCTTTGCCCTCTGTGCTAGAGGAACGGCAGAAGACGTCGATCGGGCAGCGAAAGCGGCGCGCGCTGCGTTTGAAAGCTTCTCGTCGACCTCTATCACCGAGCGGATTGAAGTTCTTCAAAACATCGACGCTGCATTTCGCAAACGTGAACGAGAGATTGCCGAGATCGTGACTCAGCAAATGGGAATGACGATCTCCCTGAGTAGCAGCGCTCTCTTGGACTGGTGCAAAGCGCATACTGCGGCCACCATCGACATCTTGAAAGACTTCCAGTTCGTTGAGCGGCGGGGAACTACGACGATTCTCAAGGAGCCGGTGGGCGTGCTCGGTCTTATCACACCGTGGAACTGGCCTATAGGTCAGATATTCACCAAGATCTTGCCCGCGATTGCGACAGGCTGCACCATGGTTTTGAAGCCCGCGGAAGCAACACCACTGGACGCTATCATTCTGGCGGAAATTTTCGATGCGGCTGGCGTTCCGGCTGGGGTCTTTAACCTGGTCAACGGTGAAGGCCCAATCGTTGGCGACGCGATCTCGCGTCATCCAGAAATTGACGCAGTGTCCTTCACTGGCTCAACACGTGCAGGCATCTTGATCACGAAGGCTGCGGCTGACACTGTTAAGCGCGTCGTGCATGAACTGGGTGGAAAATCCGCTAACATCCTTCTAAACGATGCTGACTTTGCGTCGGCTATCCCGGCCGCTATCGACAACTGTTTCTTCATCAACGGTCAAGCTTGCGACGCGGGGACAAGATTGCTCGTGTCGTGTGAGCGATATGATGAAGCCGTCGCTCTCGCGATCCAAGCAGCCAATGCCTATGTGGTCGGTTCACCTAGCGATCCGAAAACGACCCTAGGCCCGGTCGCCAATGCTGCTCAGTACGACCGCGTTCAGCAGATGATTCAAGCCGGAATTGACGAAGGCGCGACATTGGCTTGTGGTGGTCTTGGACGCCCAAATGGCGTCAACCGCGGGTATTTTGTACGCCCCACCGTCTTCACTGATGTGACCGCCGAAATGTCAATTTCCCGTGACGAAATATTCGGCCCCGTCCTCAGCGTCATGATGTACGACGATTTGGACGATGCTGTCCGCATTGCGAACGACTCATGTTACGGTTTGGCGGCACATATCACAGGCAATGACGTCGACAGCATCAGTATGCTGTATCGAAAGTTACGCGTTGGATCGGTTTATCTGAATTCCCCTGACTGGGACGCCTACGCGCCCTACGGCGGGTTCAAACAGTCCGGCAACGGGCGCGAAGGTGGTGCACATGCCTTTAACGAGTTCCTGGAGCTGAAGGCTGTCCTTGGTGATGTCAGCTTCAACGCTGGTGATCGTAAAAGCACAGGCCACTGACATGGGACGAAAACTTACAGCCTTTGTCTTGGCTCTGCCAACCCTCCTTTGGTGGGCGATGTTCCTCGTCGCCCCCTTATTGCTCGTTCTGGTCTACGCCTTTTTCACTCGGGGTACCTATGGAGGTGTCGTTCCCGGATTTACCTTCGATAATCTAATCAGGGTATTCGATGGTCTTTATCTCCGGATCTTCCTTGACACAGTGCGTATCTCGGCGATCACAGCCATTGTCTCGCTTGTCATAGGTTATACCGCCGCTTACGCGATCGTTCGCCTGCCCTCGCGATGGCAAATGCCGATGCTGTTTTTGATCATGCTACCGTTCTGGAGCAACTATCTCCTGCGAACGTACGCTTGGATTCTCCTACTGAACCGAGCGGGAGTGGTTAACTCCGTTCTTATGTCCACGGGCGTTATCAACTCGCCGTTGGACATGCTGTACACCGAAGGGGCGGTCATCGTTGGTCTCGTCTATAATTTCTTACCCTTCGTGGTCCTATCGACCTACTCCGCAATCCAGCGGCTCAACTTCGAACTTCTAGAGGCTTCCGAGGATCTCGGTGCTCCGGCTTGGCGAACTTTTGTTTACGTCACCCTACCGCTCACCATGCCCGGTATTGCGGTCGGAGGTGTATTCGCATTCGTTCTATCTGTCGGTAATTTCGTGACCGCGGAACTACTGGGAGGTCGCAAAGTCACCATGATCGGCAATCTGGTACAGAACCAGTTCGCCGTGGCAAGAGACTGGCCCTTTGGCGCGGCGCTGGGTCTGGTTCTTCTCACGATTATGGTCGGCCTGCTTGCGGCGCAGAGCTGGATCCAGCTGCGTGGTCGAAAACTGGAGGATCCACTGCATGCGTAGAGCAAACAGACTTCTTTCCGTTCACCTAGTTCTAACGCTGCTGTTCCTGTATGCGCCAATCATGGCCATGGTGGTTCTTAGCTTCAACGAATCGGGGCTCCCAACCACTTGGTCCGGCTTGTCGTTGAAGTGGTACAAAAAGCTGTTGTCGAACGGAGCAATCCTTGGACCGCTCTTGAACACACTCATCGTCGCAGTAGCGGCCGCGCTACTTTCTACTGTTGTAGGGACCATGCTGGCGCTCAGTGTTAGTAAGATACGCTCTTCGCCGTTGATCAATGGCTTCCTTTATATGCCGATGGTCATTCCAGATATCTTGCTCGCCGTCGCTTTGCTGAGTTTCTTCGCGCTGATCGGATTTCCGTTAGGCTTGCCGACGGTCATCATCGCGCACGTAGTCTTCTGTATCGCTTTTGTAACTGCTGTCGTGCGCACGCGTCTTGAAGGTTTCGATTATTCCCTGGTTGAAGCCTCCATCGATCTTGGCGCCAGCCGCTGGAGGACATTCTGGCGCGTCATGGTACCGGCTCTATTGCCGGGGATCATCGGCGGCGCACTGCTTTCTTTCACACTCTCGTTTGACGAATTCGTTATCGCCTCGTTCACAGCTGGCCCATCGAACACCGCACAAACGCTCCCGATGAAAATATATTCTATGCTGCGATTTGGAATAACACCGGATATCAACGCGCTTGCGACCGTGACGATATTTACCAGCTTTATGCTGGTGCTTCTCGCGCAACGGTTCAACAAGACTACGATTTGAGGCCCACGATGGCAAATGTGATCGAACTTTCAAACATCGTTCTGACATACGGCGCTTTCGTCGCCGTCGACGACGTATCCGTTGATCTGAAGGAGGGCGAGTTCTTCGCGCTCCTTGGCCCGTCAGGGTGTGGAAAAACCTCGCTGCTGCGAATAATCGCGGGCTTCAACACCCCGACGAGCGGCAAAATGCTTCTGGACGGGAAAGACCTTGTCGCGATTCCTCCACGACACCGGCCAGTCAATATGATGTTTCAATCCTACGCGCTGTTTCCGCATATGACGGTTGAGAAGAATCTCCGGTATGGGTTGGAAGCAAAGGGGGTAGACTCTCCCACGATTTCGAAACGCGTCAAAGAGATGCTCGACGTTACGCACCTGGATGAGATGGCTAACCGGCTACCGAGCCAACTCTCAGGTGGTCAGCGGCAACGCGTCGCACTCGCTCGGGCTCTCGTTATGCAGCCCAGAGTTCTGCTCCTTGATGAACCACTTGGTGCCCTTGATAAAAAGCTACGTGAAGCAATGCAATTAGAGTTGAAGCGCTTGCAGCACGATCTAGGAATTACCTTTGTGGTTGTCACCCACGACCAAGAGGAAGCGCTCGTGATGGCGGACCGCATTGCGTTGATGCGCAACGGGAAGATCGAGCAACTTGGCACAGCGTCGGATCTTTATGAGAGACCAGTTTCCCGCTTTGTAGCCGATTTCGTTGGTAAGACGAACTTCTTCGAGGGTATAGCAGATGGGTATGACGTCAAAATTGGGGAATTTGGCGGTTTCAAAGGGGATCGCGAAAGCCGGGGCAATGTGACCTACGCGATCCGACCCGAACGGATCCGGCTGTTCGGTCAGCGCGTTGACTCATTCGACAACTCTGTTCAGGGTGTCATCCAAGAAGTGAACTATCTCGGCCAGCATCTTCACCTGCGGGTTGCTGTGCATGGGAAATCGAGCTTGATTGATGTCCTCCAAGGTGTAGCTGAACAAGATCACCAGGATGTTTCCATCAACACTCCGGTGTGGCTCCATTGGAACGGCTCCGATGGAAAGGTTCTTACTCAATAAGGATAGAAGCAGGCCGATGTCTCCGGACGGGACTTGCTTCCAGATTTCCAAATCGACACGAAAAAGGCGCAATGTTTGACCTGGACATTGCACTTTTTTGTTGCCAGTGTTTAATGTTGACATTATTATTGTTGTCGGCGGCTTTGATCGTCAAACCATAGTCAGAATCGACAAAGGGGAGCAAAAAAATGAGAATTTCAAGCATGCGTGCCGTACTTGCCGCTGGAGTAGTTCTGGCGGCATCCATAGGTGTCGAAGCCCGAGCTGAGAGCTTAACTCTTGTCACCTTCAGCGGTTATTATCCTCCAACCCTCTTCGAAGACTTTAAAAAAGAGACTGGTATCGACGTCAACCTTGTGGAGACGTCTGGGAACGAAGAGACTATGGCGAAAATGGTCGCCAGTGGCGGGACCGGCTTCGATTTGTTGGTTGTGTCGCATCCGTTTGTCGAGGCGCTGAACAAGCTCGGAATGTTGTCGGAAATTGACCATTCAAAACTGCCAAACCTTGCCAACCTTTACGAAGAAGCCAGCAAGCTGAGCTATGATCCTGGCCTGCAATTTAGTGTTCCATGGGCGTGGGATACCTTCGGCCTCTGCTACCGATCGGATCTTGTCTCCAAGGCGCCCACGAGCTGGGGCGATGTTCTGAACCCGTCTGATGACCTAAAAGGCAAGTATACGATGGTGTCAGACGAGCGCTGGTTCCTTGAGCCTGCGCAGCTATACAGCGGCCTTTCAATCAACGACGTCTCTGAGGAGGCGCTCGAAAAGATTCGTCCCCTCTTGGTTAATGCAAAAAAGAACGTCCTAACGTTTGACAGCTTTACGATGCATACGCGCCTTATCTCCGGCGAAATCAACATGGCTGCGGCTTGGGATAACTGGTGCAACTTGGCTATCCGCGAAAATCCGAACGTGAAATACGTTATCCCCAAGGAAGGGACCGACACCGTCCTTGACGTTTATGTGATGCCTAAGAAAGCGGAGAATAAGGAAGCTGCTGAGAAATTCCTCAACTTCATCCTCAAGCCTGAAGTCCAAGGCGGTCTGATCACGGAACTGTTGTACAAGGTGCCTAACCGCGCGGCGATGGAGGCTCATAAGGATATTGTCGAGAAATACTCGCCGCTCCAGATCCCCGCGTCCGATCTCCTGAAATACCCGATGCTCAAGGATCTTGGCGCTGACGCCCCGCGGGTGTCCAAGTTCATTACGGAAGTGATGTCGAGCGAGTAAGCCGATCCGTGAACGTGGTTGCTGCCGTGCTCCCCTCAAATCGAGAGCGAGTGCGGCGGCGACTGGCCTACCCAGTTCGTCCATGACATGCAGTGAGGAGTGTTGATCGATGCCGATTGGGGGAGACGAATTTGCACCGCTTAAACGGCAGACAACACCTTCGCTTATTGCAGATCGCATTCGGCGCAAAATCTTGAGCGGGGCTTTCGGTCCAGGCACTAGGATAGTAGAGCCGCAACTAGCAGAGCAACTGGGTGTAAGCCGGGGTCCAATTCGCGAAGCGCTACAGCGCCTTGTACAGGAAGGGATTCTGACAAACCTGCCTAACAAGGGCGTGTGCGTCGTCACTCTTGGTATAGGCGACTTCCGGGACATTTTCTCCGCTCGCCGCATGGTTGAGAAGGAGGCGGCGCGCTATGTCTTTGCAAGCAAGGACTCGCGTACCATCAATGCCATGCGTGCGACCGTGGATCGTATGTCCGTCTCGGCATCGCGCTCCGACCGGTCCGGTGTCATCGACTGTGATTTAGAGTTTCACACAGTCTTAGTGCGCGGAATGGGGAGCGCACGCATAGATCGAATGTTTTCGACGCTCACAGCTGAGACCTATCTCTGCCTTAAAAATCTCGTGCCCTTCTACGACAATCTCAACGATTTAGTTATCGAACACCAAGAGATTCTGCGACTCATTATCGAAGATGACCTCCCGGCACTTCTGAATCTAATCGACGATCACTTCGATTCAGGGCTCAAAACAGTCGACCAATAGTCGTGAGCTAGCGAAGAGCAGTGCCGGCAGGCCACGGAATGCAACCGCCTGAAAAGAACTAAGCTGGAAGATACTGTTTCCAATGGCTGCGTATAGAGGTGGCTCGGTTTATCTGTAAGCCCCCGGTGAGGGCCGTCTTGCGAGGTTGATGCGAACATCGGAAGTCCTAGTGCAAACACTAGGAGTAGTCCTATGACCAAGCATCCGATTGAAGTCATCACGTCTGTGGAGCGCCGGCGGCGCTGGTCTCGCGAGGACAAAGAGCGGCTCGTTTCAGCCTGCCTTGAGCCTGGTGCGGTTCTTTCCGAGATTGCCCGTGCGGCCGGCATCCACGTGAGCCAGCTCTTTCGGTGGCGCAAGGAACTCTGCCGGTTCTGTCGCAAATTTCTCAGCGCATTTGCCGCCAGGTTGGTGATGCCATAGATCTGGGTTGAAGATGAGCAGGCAGGTTGAGTTCCAGATCATGGTCGATTTCAAAGGCAGCCATTACCCGAAAGAGGTTATTCTATACGCGGTGTTTTTCTACGTCCGATATGCAGTCTCCTATCGTGATCTGGAAGAGATCATGGCCGAGCGCGGCGTTACCGTTGACCACGCGACGCTGAACAGATGGGTGGTGAAGTATTCGCCGCTTCTCGCCTGCCGGGCTCGTCGCCGGAAATCCGCAACCAGCAGCTCCTGGCGGACGGACGAGACCTATATTCAGGTCAAAGGCAAGTGGACCTATTTCTATCGGGCTGTCGATAAATTCGGCAGAACCCTTGATTTCATGCTGTCTGAGCATCGCGATGAGGCTGCGGCCAGCGCTTTCTTCGCCCGCACGATCAAGAACAATGGCTGGCCTGAAAAGGTCGTCATCGATAAGAGCGGTGCCAACCTGGCAGGATTGCAAAACATCAAC
Source organism: Rhizobium sp. NZLR11 (assembly GCF_019685115.1). Classification (NCBI taxonomy): domain Bacteria; kingdom Pseudomonadati; phylum Pseudomonadota; class Alphaproteobacteria; order Hyphomicrobiales; family Rhizobiaceae; genus Rhizobium; species Rhizobium sp. NZLR11. Next base: position 88,125 of record NZ_JABDWD010000014.1, read on the forward strand.
TGGCTACTGCTGTTGCAGGGATGGTTCTGGCTGATCGAGATCCTGCAGGTCAAATACCTCAACAACATGATTGAGCAGGACCACCGGTTCATCAAGAAGCTGACCGGCCCGATGAAAGGCTTCAAATCCTTTCAGTCTGCGTCAGCGACACTGGATGGTATCGAAGTGGCGCACATGATCCGCAAGGGCCAATTTTCACCCAGTGGCCAATCGCCATTTCAGCAATTCGCTTCACTCGCTGCGTAGGTGTGTCCAGCGTCAGCTGGTTCTGCGACCTTGCTAAAAATTTGCGACAGAACCCAGAAAAACAACCGTCTCGGCGACTGCATCGAGATCGCAAGCCACATCGTCCATCGACTTCATCCTCCCACCAATTAGAGGATGCCGACAGATTCAGCTTTTCAGCCCATTGTCACCTGTTAATTCACCCGATTGCCCTGTCTGCATGCCCCAAGGCAGTTGGCTAGAATAGGAAATTGTTTTAAAAGACTGCAACGGCGCCGCCTGCGAAAGTGGGATCGTTCGCTGACGTTCGAGGTGCGGAGCAGGGCGTATATGGTCTCATCGGATACGGCATTATTCCGCGCGGCGGCGCTATCGTTGCCGCTGATATTCCTGGGCTCTCATTCGGCCTTGAGCCAGAATGCAAAATCCTCCGATAATCAGTGGATCATAACGCTTGGCGGATCCGTGGAATACGGTCCCTCCTATGAAGGATCGAAGCATCTTTCCTTCAGCGGCATGCCGTCTTTCGATTTTCGCCGACTTGGCGAGGCGCCTGAATACAGCGCGCCGGATGATAATATCGACTACGGGCTCTTCGATATCGGCGGCGTCGAAATCGGCCCCGTCGTCGGCCTGAGAGGTGGACGATCGGCATTCGACGAATCCGAACTGCAGGGTTTGCATTCGGTCCAGTGGAATCTGGACGCCGGCGTCTTTGCGCAGTACTGGCCGATAGAGGATCGCCTGCGTGTTCGGGCGGAAACACGTCAAGCGTTGTGGGGCGGCGACGGTGCGCTTGCAGATCTTTATCTCGATTGGTTCCAGCCCGTCGGCGATCGCTGGCTGCTGTCTGCCGGTCCGCGCCTGTCTCTGGCAAACCGCACCTATATACGCAACAATTTCGCGGTTTCCGCAGAGGAAGCCGCCAACAGTGGTCGCGTCGAGGCGTTTGACGCGAATGGCGGTCTCAAATCCATCGGATTCACGGTGGCCGCCACCTATACGCTCTCATCGGCCTGGAGCGTGCAGGCCTACGACAAATATAGCCGCCTGGTAGGCGATGCGGCCGACAGCCCGATAACCTCAAGACTTGGCTCAGCCGATCAGAACGTCATCGGTATCACGCTCAATCGCTCCTTCCAGATAGGCTTTTGAGCTTTGCGCTGCCGCTTTCTCATGCTGGCCGATATAGTCCCGCGTCACGGGAATGACGTTGTTGCGCTTGCTTAACTGGATCTGAAAAACCACCAGATCCTCGTAGCGGAATGCGGCTTCGGCGCATGCAAGGTAGAATTCCCACATGCGGCAGAAGCGTTCGTCGTAAAGTGCGGCAGCCTCTTGCCAGCGCGCCAGGAAGCGCTTTCGCCAATGTGCCAGCGTCCAGGCATAGTGCAGGCGCAGGACCTCGATATCGGTAACCTGAAGACCGGCTTTTTCAATTTCGGGAAGGATCTCCGACAGCGCGGGAATGTAGCCGCCGGGGAATATATATCTGTCGAGCCAAGGCGTGGTGAACCCGGGTGTCGCAGAGCAGCCGATCGTGTGCAAAACCATAATGCCGTCATCTTCCAGCAGATCCGCACATGTGTCGAAAAAGGCGCGATAGGATGCCAGGCCGACATGCTCGAACATGCCGACCGAGACGATCCGGTCGAACCGTCCGCTCAAGCTGCGATAGTCCTGAAGGGCAAACCGGATATCCGCCTCCATCCGCTCGTGTTCGGCAAGCCGCTTCTGGGCGTAGTCATGCTGCTCTTCCGACAGGGTGATGCCGAGCACATGCCCGCGCGGCACATGCCTTGCCATATGCAGGGCCAGCCCACCCCAGCCGCAACCAATATCGAGCACGCTCTTGCCTGGCTCAAGCCGCAATTTCGCGGCGAGATGCCGCTTCTTGGCGCGCTGCGCCGCATCGAGCGACTGGTCGGGGCTGTCGAAATAGGCGCAGGAATATTGCCGGTCCCGATCGAGGAAGAGTTCGTAGAGCCGGCCATCCAGATCGTAGTGGTGGGCGACATTGGCCTTGGAGCGGGCCGGCAGATTGCGATGGCGGAAGATGCGTAGCCAGGTGCGCGCATGATCGATCAGCCGGGCGATGAGCGGATGCTTGGCGTTCTGGGCCTCACGCAGCATCATCGCCAGGAAGTCGAAAAGTGAACCATGTTCGACGAGAAAGCGGCGGTCCATGTAGAGTTCGCCGAGCCGCATATCGGCATCGATCAGGAAGGCCCATTGCGCAGCGAGATCGGCAAAGCGCACATGCACCCGCTCACCGGATGCGTCACCAAAGGAGAGCAGGCGGCCATTGGACATGGTAACGTCGAGGGAGCCGTGCGTGACGATGAGCGAAAGCGCCCGCGCCATGATCCAGTTGGTGAAAGCCGCGGCCGCAGCACCGATCCTATGGAGGATGAAGCCTTGTGCTTGCGCCATCACCGATCCTCGCCAGGATGCGCGCGGCGCAGGGCGTGCACGCTGCCAGGCTCATCGACCGCGTGCGTCGCCTCCGATGCGCCGGCGATCAGCCAGACGCCGGCAAGGATCAGGCCGCTGCCGACGATCTGGAGTGCGACGATCGGCTCGCCGAATATCAACCAGCCGCTTGCAATGATTAGGACATAGCTGATACCCGAGAGCGGGAAGGCCCGGCTGAGGTCGAGTTCGGCGAGCACCGTCATCCAGACGAAGAAGCAGACGACCTCGACGACGAGGGCTGCCAGGATCCAGTGCGAGGCAAGCGCGTCGTGCAGCAAGGTCCCCCCCTCGGCACGGTTCAACTGCATCGCGCCGAGCTTCATGAAAATCTGAAACAGCGTGTTGAGGACAGGCACGGCGAGCCATGTCAGGCGCATCGACGTCATCACTTGGCCTGCTCCGCGGAAAAAAGCGGAGAGACCAGCCGCAGCAATGTCTGCAGCACAGGATTTCGGTGGCGGAAAAACATGGTGTTGGCCGCCAGCTGGCTGCCAAGCCGCACCTTGTTTTCATAATATGCCTGGCCGCTCTGGTAACGGCTGAGACCACTATCGAGGCAGTAACGCAGATTGGTGAACCAGCTCAGGAAATAGAGATTGTACGGCCGTCCCTGTTCGCCATCCATGCAGAAGAACTTGTCGATCGCGACGCGATCATCATGAACGATGAGATTGGCAGCCAGCAGCTCGTCCTCGACAAGATAGAGGACGCAGAACGAACGGCCGCGCATATGGGTCAGTATCCCCTCGAAATAAGCGGGCGTCAGCTCTTCGAACTGCCATTCGCTGCGATTGCGCGTATCGTGGTAGAGCGCCATGATCCGCGGCAGCACGTCACCCACATCCGTTCTGAATTCGACCCTGACGGCGTCGAAGGACTTGATCTTGCGCCGCATGTCCTTGCGCGTGCCCGCAGACAGCCGGGCCATGTATTCGTCGATCGTCCGAAAATCGATATCGAGCCAGGCGGATGGCAGGCCGCAGATTGGGGCATAGCGCCGCTCCGAAAGCACGGCGCCGAATTCCAGGGCGACCGGCGCGGGAACATCCTTGATCCCCATCAGCGCGCAGCCTTCCCGAGCCGCAAGCCTTTCGAAGGCGTCGAGCAGTTCGCCGAACAGCGCCTCACGACGGTCCTCCGGCACCTCGGCATGAAAGCCTATGACGCCGTTTTCGGTGCACGGCGAGCCAAGGCAGGCAAGCCGCAGCACCAGGAAGCCTGAAACGTGTTGTCGCACGCGGCGGATCAGCCGGCGCGCTAAACCCTCTTCTAGTGTCGTGTCCAGCGGATAGGGGCACAGAAACACCGGCATGGCGGCGCTGATCCTTCCGTTCTCGGCGATCGTAATGTAGCGCCAATCGAATTCGCCGATGCCGGCGTCTTCGATCGCAAGCAGGCAATCATAATCTTCGACCTGGCCGCGGTAACAGGCATTCCACGCTTCGCGGCCGATGGCGCGGATCGTGTCGTAGACCTGTGCGACCGGCTCGCCGTCTTCTGCGGGAAATTGTCTATAAGCGAGTTTCAGCATGGCCTGCCTCAAAAAAATTGGCCGTGAATTCCGCGACCTGTCGATGCTGGTCGAGATGGATCATGTGGTAGCTGTCCTTGATCCACTTGAGTTCATGCGGCCCGCCGATGTGATTGGATATATAAAGCGCATGCCGGGGGTTGCTGAGATCGTCCTCTTCGGCGTGGAGGATCAGCGTTGGCGTCTGAATCTCAGGCAGGGTTCCGCGAAGCGCCTTGCCCAATCGATACATCTCGACGATGCCGCGGCCGGGAAATTTGTCGAGCATGCCTTCGCCCGCCATGTCCTCGACCAGGCGGCGCCTGCGATCATCCTTGATGCCGAGCGACTGATTTTCTCTGAAATTGAGCCGGTCGAGAAAGGGCACCCGCGACAGCCAGCCGATATGCGGCGACAGCATCGTATAATGTCGCGGAACATCCCAGCCGTCGTAGTGGAAGCAGGGCGAGTAGATAGCGACAGCCTTGATCAGGTCCGGCCGGTGCTTGGCGGCCAGCAATGACAGCTTGCCGCCGACGCAGATGCCGGCGGCAAAAACCGCTTGCGTGCGCTCTGCCAGGAATTCGGATCCGCGCACAACGCTTGCCAACCAGTCTTCCCACCGCGTGCGGCGCAGCGTCCTGATGTCTTCGCCATGACCGGCCAGCAACGGCGCGTAAACGCTGTAGCCGCGCCGGTTGAGTCGGCGCGCCACGAGCTTCATTTCGGCCGGGGCGCCAGTCAAGCCGTGGATCAGCAGCACACCTTTGCCGTTCGTTCCCGGCAGGAAGAAGCTCAACTGCTCAGACCTCATGCCGAAGCTCCATCTCGCGGTTTTCCGGAGCCATGAAGCCCAGGGCATGGCAGGTGCTGATCACATGCGTGCCTGCCTTTTCCTGGTCTTCCCTGATCTGTTCGTGCAGTGCCGCAAGCCTCGTCCAGTGGGTGCGCGGCCGGTAATGATGTTCGGCATGATAGCCATTGCCGAACCAAAGCCAGTTGTAGAACGGCTTGTGGCTGCTCACGCCCCACGCAATCGGTTCGTCCGGATCGCCATGCAGGTGCTCGTAATAGCCGTTGAGCGACGACAGGCAGTTGCCGGCGTAGTAAAACGGCACGAAGAACAGCACGGCTTTCCAATCGTAGATCAGCGCTATCGCCGCAAGGCCGAGGAAGGCAAGCAGTTCGAAACGGCCCCACGCGGCGTCGAAAGGACGGTTCTTGGCGATGGCCTTGTGAATATCGCCGAGACTGTCACGGAAGAAGCTTTTCAGCGTGTAGGACCAGACATTCTCCGGCTCGCCGTTGCGGCCATAGCGATAGATCGACAGGAGATCGATCGTACCGCCGTTCTCATCTGGCCGGTCGCTGTTGCCGGAATGATGGCGCATGTGCACCCAGTGGTAATAGGTCTGAGAAAAACCGATCGCCACCGATTCCAGCAGGCTGAAGCCGTAATTCATCCAGCGTGGCTTGAAATAGGGCGTGTGGATGAAATTGTGCGAGATGCTGTTGATGTTCCAGGATATCGATACGGCATAAAGGCAACCCAGGATCGCGGAGACCCAGAGCGGCCGGCTTTCAAAGCCGACGATCAGGTAGACGTCAAAGACAAGATGCGCAAAGGCCGCAAGCACGGGGGCGACATCCCATCTGGTATGAGCAAAGATTTTCATAGTCCGGTTGCTCCCACGCAGGCCACGCCGGCGGTAATGAGAAACACGCCCGCCGCGTGGCGAAGGTTGATATTTTCCTTGAAGACGGCGGCACCGGCGACGACGGTTCCGACATAGCTGAGCGCCATCAGAGGAAAGGCGATGGTCAGCGGCACGCGGGTGAGCACGGCCGTCCAGGCAAGCAATTCGATCGCCCAGAAGGCGATGCCGAGCCAGGTCAGAGGCTTGGCCAGGGTTGCCAGAATGGCGGTGTCGCTGGCCGCCTGCTTGAAGCAGACCTCGCGGGCGGTTTCGGCGACCACGCAGAACAGGATCAGGCCGAACATCGGCAAGGTGAGGCCGCCGGTCATTCCATCGATTCCGCCAGGACTTCCAGCAACGCGTGATTTGCGGCGCTGTTGATGTTGCGCACGGCATCCGCCGCCTGCCGCAGCCGCGGCTGATCGATGAAGATTTCCGCCTGCTTCAGCAGCCGGGTCTTGAGGCCGCCCGCGTAACTCGGCACCGAATAATCGCCGATGACGTCGGCGCCGACGACGCGATGGCGGCTGCCGATCTCGCTGATCAGTGCCATCAGATAGGGCAGGCGCATGCGACCCTGATCCCAGTTGGTCACGGCGTCATCGGCGGCAAGCACGTCCTTGTCGATCGTGAAATAGACCGCCTCGGTGCCGATGCGGCTGAGGATCAGGTCGATGAAATTCTCTTCGCCGATCTCGGAGATGGAATTCCAGTACAGGGCGCGCCCGTCCTGCCGGTAGCTGGCGCCGCTGCCATATTCGGCAGAGACGCGGCTTGGCGGATGCTCGTAAGGGAAAAGCTCCAGCTTGCCTTCCCTCAGCCACCGCAGATTGGCTCCCTTGCGTTCGGGGTTGCGCAGATCGCTGCTGCAGACGCCGACGGTGACGACCTTGTCTATCCTCGGGTTCGACAGGGCGCTGTTGATCCACGAGCCGCAATGCATGCCGCCCTCGAAATTCACCCAGTCCGGGTGATTGTCGAAATGAACGAGAGTGGTCGAAACCGGCCGCCGTTCGAGGGCCATATCGAGAAGCAGAGCGGTCACATGATGGAAATCGCCCGAGCCCATGAAGGCAAGCTGCGGTCCCCGGCCTCGAGAGGGCAGCGCCCGGGAGATATCCCGGCCGAGTTCGGACAGCATCTTCTGCCTGCCCCATAATCTGATTGCGCTGCCGCCCCGCTTGTCGGCATGGTGGCACGCGCCTGCAAGCGTGCAGGCGCGCACGAAGTCCGGCTGCAACTCCAAAGCATCGTCGAGATGAAGGAGGAGAAGCTGCACCGTGCTACCTCCGGGCCGCGCGGGTGAAGACGTGGTCGAGCAGCGTCAGCGCCAGATCGATCTCTTCGCGTGAGATCAGCAGGTTCGGCGCCAGGGTGATGACGTTTTTGTGGTAGCCGCCGACATCGAGAACGAGGCCATAGACCTTGTCGCCGACCTGGAGGTCGCCCTTCATGCCTTCGTCGCAAAGCCAGTCCATCGTCGCCTTGTCGGGCGTGAAACCGTCTTCCTTGCAGATCTCGCATCTCAGAGCCAATCCGAGGCCGTCGACGTCGCCGACGATCGCATGACGCTTTTGAAGCTGCTTCAGGCCATCGAGGAAATAGGCGCCCTTGGCCATGATCGCGGCGCCAAAATCCTCCTCCTCCAGCATCTTCATGGTTTCGAGCGCAACGGCCGTGCCCATCGGGTTGCTGGCGAAGGTGGAATGGGTGGAGCCGGGCGGGAAGACCGTCGGATTGATCATTTCCTCCCTGGCCCAGACGCCCGACAGCGGGTTGAGCCCATTGGTGATCGCCTTGCCGAAGACGAGAACGTCGGGCTGAACGCCGAAATGTTCGATCGACCAGAGCTTGCCGGTCCGGTAGACGCCCATCTGGATCTCGTCGACGACAAGCAAGATGCCGTGCTGATCCAGGACCTTCTTGAGTTCGGTGAAGAAGTTCATCGGCGGGATGACGTAGCCGCCGGTGCCCTGGATCGGTTCGATATAGAAGGCCGCATATTCGGCGCTGCCGACCTTGGGATCCCAGACGCCGTTATACTCGCTTTCAAAGAGGCGCGCGAACTTGCGCACGCAATGCTCTCCGTATTCTTCCTTCGACATGCCCTTCGGGCCGCGGAAGTGATAGGGAAACTCGATGAATTGCGCTCGTTCACCGAAATGGCCGAAGCGGCGGCGATACCGGTAGCTGGAGGTGATGGCCGAGGCGCCGAGGGTTCGGCCGTGATAGCCGCCTTCGAAGGCGAACATCAGGCTTTTGCCGCCTGTATAATTGCGCACCAGCTTCAGCGAATCTTCGACCGCCTGCGAGCCGCCGACATTGAAATGAACGCGCCCCTTGCGGCCGAACTTGCGCTCGGCATCTTGCGCGATCATCGTCGCAAGCTCGACCTTCTCGCGATGCAGATATTGCGAGGCGACCTGTGGCAGCCGGTCGAGCTGCCGATGGACGGCGGCATTCAGCCTCTCGTTGCGATAGCCGAAATTGACGGCCGAATACCACATCTGCAGATCGAGGAATGGCGTCCCCTTTGCGTCATAAAGGTAGGAGCCTTCGCATTCCTCGAAGAATTTCGGCTCCGCCGCGTAATGGACCGTATCGCCATGCGAGCAATAGGCTTCTTCCATCAGCCGCAGCTCGGCCTCCGACCGTCCGGACAGCGGGGACTTTTCGGTGAAGGTTTCGACATTCACAATGTTCATCATATGCCTCTTCGTCTGGTTCATGCGATTTGGGATTGGGGGACCGCGCGGCCTTGGCGCGCGATGCCCGGAAGGACTGCTTTCAGCTTGGAACGCAGATCGGTGAAGTCGGCAAAGCCGATAAAGGGGATGCCACGGTCGGTGCAGTAATCGGCAAGCCTGTCCTTGGCGAAGACGAGATCGGCCATGCCGGCAACGCAGAAATCGCTTCGTCCGTCGCCGATATAGATGTGTGGTTCGATGCCCCAGATGACATGGCATTTGCAGACACCCGAACCCGACGAACAACCGGCCGCCGTGAGCGCGGGCGACAGGGCGTAGGCCTCGCGGCCGTCGACGAGGCGCCAGGTAAGGCGGTTGGCAATGATGGCAAGATCGGCAATGCCGTTACGCAGCAGGACGTGACGGATGAAATGGTCGACGCCGTCGGAAACGACGCTCACCGGCAGGCCGGCCAGGCGGCAATCGTCGAGGAAAGACTTGAAGCCGGGGTCGATCGCGACCGTATCGAGCAGTGCGCCGAGGTCGCCGCGGCTTGCGCGGATGAGGGCAATCTGCCGGCGCATGCAATCGGCCGATCCGATCAGGCCGTCCTTCCATTGCTTTTCGATCTCTTCCCATTCGGGATCGGCAAAGTTCGACAGTACGATGTCCGTCACGTCCTGAATGGAAATCGTGCCGTCAAAATCGGAGAAGACCTGCATCAAATGCCCTTTCGAACTCTCTGCGGCGGTGTTTACCGGGCGTCGATGAGGCAGGACTGAAGGGAAAATGATGCGAAAATGAAATATGCGGGACGCCGCGTCCTGAAATGCCTGCGATTCTCGCCGCGCTTTGAGAGCGTGGTCAGTTTCTACAGGGCTTCGATCGGGAACGGGAGATATCGGTCCGGGTTCAGGTCTTCGGCAGTCGCAGCTCCACCCGTAAGCCCTGTCCCCAGACAGGTGTCGAAAGTTTCACCGATGCCGCAAGACGATCCGCGGTATCGGCGACTATGGCAAGCCCGAGGCCGGCGCCCTCGGCGCTGAGGGTGTCCAGACGATAGAAGCGCTTGAAGACGGCCTCACGTTCATCGGGCGGAATTCCCTGTCCGCTGTCACTGATTGAAATCAGCCAGAAGTCAGCCTCCGGGGCGAGAACCACCTCGATCCGACCGCTGGGTGGGGTGTACTTTATCGCGTTGTCCAGGAGGTTGCCGACCATCATCTGCAGCAGCGATGCGTCCGTCCTCACCTCAGCCGATTCAGGACCGACCAAAGAGACATCGAGCTTGCGGCTGGTGATAAAGTTGCCGACTTCCGCGAGCGTCGATGCCATCAGATGGTAGAGACGAACAGGCATCGGATTTAAGGGATGATGGCTTACCCTCGCAAGGCGCAGCAATTGCTCAATCAGATGGGTTGCCCGGTTGTTGCTGGTGACCAGATCGGCAATGATCGCCTTGCGCTCGTGTTCGTCGTCGGTGCCATCTAACATCTGCAAGAGTAGTTTGATGCTTGCTTGCGGCGTACGCAGTTGATGGGCGGCGAGATCCGAAAAGCGCCTTTCCAGCGTCAGCGAGCGCCCGAGCTTGCCGAGAAGCTGATTGATTGAACGGCCGAGCGGCAAGAGATCTCTAGGCAGATCGCCGACCGGTATTTCTGAAAGGTCGTCGGGGGAACGGGTTCGAATCTGGTGGACCAGTCCATGGATGGTGCGCAGGCCGCTATTGATGCCGAGCCAGATCAAGAAGCCGATCACCGGTACCAAGACGAGCAATGGAAAGAAGAGGTTCAACAAGATGTTGGATACCAGTGTCTGGCGTAGCGAGATCTTCTCGCCGACTTCCATGACGATTCCGGAATCCGGGATCGGCAGCGAATAGACGCGCCAGTCCTCGTTGCGATAGCTCAGGTTCGTGAAACCCGCCTGCTGGTGTGGCACGTCGGACTGAAAGGCAGTGCTGCTGAAGAACATGATCTTGCCGTCTACCCAGGCGCGGAACATGTGCGCGTCGGCGTAGTCGTCAGCATCCTCATTTAAGGCGAGCTGATTGTCCATGCTGAAATCGATATCGTCGACCTGTTGCGGCGTGCGGTCGAGCGAATGTTGCAGCCGGTTATGCAACAATCGCCACAAGACGTTTGCATCGTTGATGAGCTGCGCATCATAGATGTTGTTGATCTCGCGTGTGCCACTGTTGAAGGCGAAAGCGCCGATCACCATAATCGTCACCACCACGACAGGTGCGATCCTGAAGAAAATCTTGCGTGTGAGGGTTGACTGGCTCATCGCTCGATCATGTAACCGATGCCACGGATCGATTTGATGAAATCGGTTCCGAGCTTCTTGCGCAGATTGTAGATCGTCACCTCGATGGCATTGCTTTCGACGGTGCTGTTGGCATCGTAGAGAGCGTATTCGATATCGTTCTTGGTCACATAGCGACCACTTCGCTCCATCAAGAGCTTGAGCAGGTGAAATTCCTTGGCCGTGGTGTGAACCTGCAGACTGCCCTTGCGCGCCACCATCGCCGCCGGATCCACCTCGATATCACCGCACCGCAAGATGCTTTCGGCCCGGCCTTCGCGGCGACGGATGAGGGCGCGCAGGCGTGCAAGCAATTCGTCAAGGTCAAAGGGTTTGATCAGATAGTCGTCGGCGCCCTCGTCGAGCCCTTCCACCTTCTGCCTGACGGCATCGAGAGCTGTCAGGAGCAGGACCGGGACCGTGTTACCCTTCCGCCTTATGCCTTTGAGGACGCCGATGCCGCCTAGTACCGGAAGGTTGATGTCGAGGATGACGGCTGCAAAATGCGAGTGCTCTGCCGCTTCAAGACCTGACTGGCCGTCGCGCATCCAGTCGACTCCATAGGCATGTTTCTCCAGCGCCCTCTTCAGCGATGAGCCGAGAATGCTGTCGTCTTCAACAAGCAGAATACGCACGTTCCCTCCGCTTCTCGTGTCGGCAAATGCTGCCGATGTGAATGGCGATTTAAAGCATTGTTGTGGCAGGTGGTGACGGAAACGATCGCGCCTAGATCACAATCTCAAGCCAGCAGCAGACTCGACCTTATGCTCAGACGATGCATAGAAGGGCCCCAAGGTGCGGCGCCAAGGCGTATTGCCTATAAGTTTCGTATCAAGAACAATCTATAAATACGCATATGGAACGCGACGTTCTCCATAACAGGCGGCGCCGCAGAAGTTTGTGGACTCTCACCGGCGACGAAGCGCGATATAAATGGCAGCGTCGCCAATGTTGTTGCATCCGGAGGAATGTGGCGTGTTATCTATTTGAATTAATTGGCAGAGTCTTGTGGCCAGCTGCAAAACGACTTTATCGGCCGGCAGGAAGATGGCTGTCCGCCATTGACCCGCGAGGTCATCGACAGCGCATTTGCCGGACGCTGCTGGCGCCTGCAGGTTCCTCGTGCCACATCGATTTCCGAACTCTCCCGGACTAAACATGGACACTGATCATGACAACAATAACAAGTATCATCTCCACGGTGACAGCAGCCTTTCTAGGCTCCTTCGTCGAGGTCGTCGAAGCGTTCACCATTATCCTTGCGGTCGGCGTGACCCAGAGTTGGCGGCCGGCCTTCATCGGCATGGGCCTGGCGCTTGTCGTTCTCGCCGTTTTGGTGCTGGTCTTCGGGCCACTGCTCGGCCTCATCCCGATCGACATTATGCAATTCGTCATCGGCACGCTGCTGATTCTGTTCGGCCTGCGCTGGCTGAGAAAAGCCATTTTGCGAGCTTCTGGTTTCATCGCTCTGCATGACGAGGAAATGGCATTTGCCGAGGAGACGGACAGCCTTCGTCGGCAGGCGGACAACCGCAGGGCAGACTTTCTGGCCGGCGTTGTATCATTCAAGGCCGTCCTGCTCGAAGGGGTGGAGGTGGTGTTCATTGTGATCGCCACCGGCGCACGTCCCGGCATGCTCGGCTATGCGAGCCTGGGGGCGTTGGCGGCCTGCCTTCTCGTTCTCCTTATCGGCCTTTTCGTCCACAAGCCGCTCTCGACCGTTCCGGAAAACAAGCTCAAACTAGTGGTTGGCCTAATGCTCAGCGCGTTTGGTATTTTCTGGGTGGGTGAAGGCATCGGCACGGATTGGCCAGGCGCCGATCTCTCGCTGCTGCCGATCTTCGGCGTATTGGCGCTTTTCTCGTTGGTGGCCGTCAAAGTGCTTCGCCGGTACCACAACGCGCATATGGAACCTGCCCAATGAACATTCTCAAAATCGCAATCAACGAACTCGTCGGCATGTTCATAGACGACGGCGCACTGGCCCTTTTGGCGCTAGTCCTGATCATCGCCGTCGGCTTTTCGGTGAAATGGGGGTTGCTCGGCGGCTCAATCGGTGCCGGCATACTGATCATCGGATGCCTGCTGATCCTGGCCGAGAGCGTCGCGCGGGCTGCGAGGCGGAAATTCATGCAGAAGTGATGGCCCTATGGAATTTGGAAGGACTCTACCAACTCAGTTCTCCGACAAGTCTCATCGACTGTGCCGTCTTTTCTATGCTAGGAGCAGACATCACTAACGTCGCGACATTCCCGGATGATTTGTAGTATTGTCCTCCTATGAAAATCCTGCTCGTCGAAGACAATCATGAGTTAGCGGCGTGGCTTGGCAAGGCGCTCAAGCAGGCGAATTATGCGGTCGATATCGCACATGATGGCGAAGACGCGGGGCATCTCCTCAAGGTAGCGGAGTATGCCGTCGTCATTCTCGATCTGTCGCTCCCGAAAATTGACGGAATGACACTGCTCAAGGGGCTCCGACAAGCCGGCAACAAGGTCCCCGTTATCATCCTCACCGCCAATGCCAGCCTCGACGGCAGGGTCGCCGGACTGGACGGCGGCGCGGACGATTATCTTGCCAAACCTTTCGAAATAGCGGAGCTGGAGGCCCGCATCCGCGCGCTTGTCCGGCGCGGCCATGACCGGGCAGCGCCCCAGATAGCCATCGGAGACCTAATTTTCGACGGCGGCACGCGCCAGTTCACTCTGGCGGGCGAGACGCTGGTTCTAACGCCGCGAGAACATGCGGTACTCGAACTCCTTGTCCTGAAGGTCGGCACGACGGTCGCAAAGGCAACATTGTTGGAAAGCGTCTTCGGCTTCGACGACACGGCGGACGCAAGCGCGATCGAAATCTACGTCCATCGCGTGCGAAAGAAACTCGAGGGCAGCTCCGCCCAGATTGCAACGCTCCGTGGCCTTGGTTACATGTTGCGCCATGCTGGGTGAAAACGTCAAAAGTCTCGGAAAAGGCGCTTGGCAAACCACCCGGCTGCTCGGCGCAAGTCTGCGCATCCAGCTGTTGACATGGGTGTTTCTGACCCTCATCGGCGCGATCTGCATTAATCTCTACCTCAGCTTCCTCACAGCCAATGCGACGGCTAGCCTTATCTTCGACCAGACATTGATGGCCTCGGCGCGCGTCATTGCCGAAGATGTCACCGTCGACGAAATCGGAGCAGCACAGATCGATATACCGCCGGCGGCGCTTGAAATGTTCGATACCGGTTATCAGGACCGCGTTTTCTACCGGGTGAACACGGCCTGGGGCAATCTCGTCGCCGGATTTCCAGACCTCCCGGAATCGACTGGGCCGGGGATCGGCGAAGAAGCAGTCTTTCACGACAGCCCGGTGCGCCTGCTGACGCTTTACCACCCTCTGGTCGGGTTGAAGCAAGATGGCGATATCTCGGTAACCGTCGCGGCGACCCGCAACGGGTGGACGGCGATGAGGGACCGGCTCTGGTTCTCTGACTTTAGCAAACAGCTGGTCCTCGTACTGCTTGCTGGAACTGTCACGATTGTCGGTCTGCAGCGCGGCCTGGCGCCGGTTCTGCGCCTGCGCGACGCCGTTCGCGACCGGGGGCGCGAGCGGCTTGATCCGCTGTCGCCTGACATTGTGCAGACGGAACTGCGCCCCCTTGTCGCGACGCTCAACGACCATATGGAGCGCGTGCAAAACCAGATCGCGGCACAGAGGCGGTTTGTCGCAAACGCAGCACACCAATTGCGCACGCCCCTCGCGCTCATTGCGACGCAGGCAAGCGTGGCGGCGCGCGAGATCGACCCGGCGCGGCGCGACGAGGCTTTGCAGTCCCTGCGAACCAGCACGCGCCAGATGACACGACTGGCAAGCCAGCTGCTGACGCTCTCGCGTGCCGAGCCAGGAAGCCGTCGGCCTCGTAGCGACAGGATCGATTTTGCAGCAACCGTCCGCCAGGTCCTGGAATATCATGCAGAGGAAGCATTGGGGCGTGGTCTGGACCTCGGCCTCGAGGCCGACGAGCAGCCGATCGTCGTGGAGGGCGATGGCACGATGCTGCGCGAGATGGTCGTCAACCTCGTGGATAACGCTCTGCGCTATACCCCGCCTGGCGGGACCGTGACAGTGAGGACCACGCGAGAGGGTGACCAGGCCGTTCTGCAGATCGAGGACAGCGGCCCCGGCATTCCCGAGCCGGAAAGGGACCATGTGTTCGAGCGGTTTTATAGGGTTATCGGAACACAGGCTGAAGGAAGCGGGCTGGGATTGGCGATCGTGCGCGAAGTGGTGAACGGCGCCGGCGGAAATGTCTCGCTCAGCGACGCAACGACCGGAGGGCTGCTGCTGACGGTCCGGATTCCGGCTGTCAGATCCTGATCGAACAGATCCTGCCAATATAAAAACACCGGCGCCGGGGGGCGTCGGTGTTCCCTTGTGCTGTCCTTGGGGCGATTATTGAATATCGAGGCTCTGCTGCGGGCGCCACTTCGCCAAGCGGTTTTCGATCTGCGTCATGATGAATTCCGCGATCAGCGTTACGATCATCACAAGGACGATGGCGGCATACATGCCTGCGGCGTCGAAGGTACCCTTGGCGATTGAAATCAGCTGGCCGATGCCGAAGCGGGCGCCGACGAACTCGCCGACGATAGCGCCGATGATGGCAAAGCCGAAGGAGACGTGAAGGCTCGCAAAAATCCAGCTCATGGCCGAAGGAACGATCACGGCCCGCGTAACCTGCCAGTCAGAAGCACCGAGGATCCTCGCATTGGCGATCATGTTGCGGTCGGCTTCTCGAACCCCCTGGAACGCATTGGCGAACACGACGAAGAATACCATGATGAAGGCAAGTGCCACTTTGGATGGCAGGCCAAGGCCGAGGATCATGATGAAGATCGGCGCCAGGACCACACGCGGAATGGAATTGATCGCCTTGATATAGACCGACAGAACATCCGACAGAAAACGGTTGCGACCGAGGCTTACACCGACGATGACACCGGTAATGGAGCCGCAGAAGAAGCCGATCAGAGCCTCTTCCATCGTCACCCAAAGGTTATACCAGAGTGAACCTTCACTGGTGCCGTTGACCGCCCAATCATAGAGACGGAAGATAATGTCGCTCGGGCTGGAGTAGAAAAACGGATCGATCCAAAGCAGATTGGATGACAGCTGCCAGAGTGCCACAACCGCGACGAAGATCCCGATCTGCAGCGACAGAACCTGCTGCTTACGTCTCTTGATCGCGCGGAGCGCGGCGGCTTCGATTTCGGAATCCGATGTGCCGGGGCGAAAGATGACGGCCGGCACGTTGTCTGCGATAATGTTTGCCATGCTTGTCTCCTTACGCAGCTTCGCTGGAACGGCGATAGCTGGCCTCGACCTCCTGGCGGAGATCCTCCCAGATCGTCTTGCAATAGTCGATGAAGCGCGGCTCGTAGCGAATTTCCGACACGACACGCGGGCGTGGAAGATCGATCGTGTAGACGGACTTGACCGTGGCTGGGCCGGCTGTCAGCACATAGACCTTGTCGGCAAGCGCGACGGCTTCCTCCAGATCATGGGTCACGAAAACGACCGAAGCCTTCCGTTCCGCCCATAGTCTCAGCAATTCCTCGTGCATCACGGTGCGCGTCTGCACATCGAGCGCCGAGAAGGGTTCATCCATCAACAGGATTTCCGGCTCGTTGATGAAGGTCTGCGCCAGCGCGACGCGTTTGCGCATACCGCCCGAAAGCTGATGCGGATAGTGGTGCAGAAACTTTGAAAGGCCGACGCGCTGAAGCCAGCGCTTGGCGCTATCTTCTGCCTCATTCCTGCTCTTGCCGCGGAACAGGGGGCCGGCCATAACGTTGTCAATGACGTTCCTCCAGGGAAAGAGCGCGTCCGTCTGGAAGACGAAGCCGACCCGCGGATCGATACCGTTGACGGGTCCGCCCATCAGCCTGACCTCGCCCGCACTCGGCCGCGCAAGGCCCGTGACCAGGTTAAGCGTGGTGGATTTGCCGCAGCCGGTCGGACCGACGACAGCGACGAATTCGCCCTTTTCCACGGACATTGTGAAATCGCGCAATGCTGTCAGCGACTTGCCTGTCGGAGAGACAAAGCGCCTGCTGACATTGAGAAGCTCGATTGCCGGCTTCCGAATGTGGATGTCTGACATTGGTTTTTCCTGACGCGCGCCGGTAAGGCTCGCATGCGAAGCCGAGGACATGCCCGCCCCCGGCGAATGTGCCGGAGGCGGTTCTGAAAGCCGCCTACATGACCTTCTTGACGAATTCCGTGGTGTAGGTCTTCGAAAGATCGACCTGCTTTCCCTGCATATTCTTCGAGAAGGAAGAAAGAACAGAGAGAACGGTCTTCGGACCATCTTCCGGCATCACGCCATCGGCGGTAAACATCGCCTTACCTTCGTCGAGCGCTTTGACGTAACCTTCCTTGTCGCCGACATAAAAATCCTTCGGCATCTTGTCGGCGATCTCGGCGCCGGAATGCGTATTGATGAAGCGCAGCGTCTTCACGAAGGCATTGGCAAGCTTCTGGGTATCGTCCTTGTGGGCATCGACCCAGGAAGTTTCCATGTAGAGCGAGGCTGCGGGGTAGGTACCGCCAAGTGCCTGGCGTGCACCTTCCATTGTGCGCATGTCAACGAGGACGGTTGCTTCCTTAGTCTTCAGAAGACGGGAGATCGTCGGTTCTGTCGTCATGCCCACCTGGATCGCATCCTGCTGCATGGCGGCGATAAAGGTCGCGCCTGCGCCGACCGGAACGGAGGTGACGTCGCCGGACTTCAGGCCAGCCTTGTTGGCCATATATTGGGTCAGAAAGTTGGTCGAGGAACCAAGACCGGTGACCCCCGCGCTATGACCCTTGAAGTCCGCGATGGACTTGATTTCCGGATGTTTGGCTGAGACGAGTTCGACTTCGCCCGGAGCCTGGCTGAACTGGACGACCGATTCGACGAACTTGCCCTTCGCCTGCAGGTCGACGCAATGGTCATAGAAGCCGACAACGCCCTGGACCGCGCCCGCCAGAAGCTGGTTCTCCGCGTCGACACCGGCCGGTTCGTTCAGAAGCTCGACATCGAGGCCTTCATCCTTGAAGTAACCGAGGCCTTCAGCCAGTTTTGCGGGCAGATAGATCTGCTTTTCGTAGCCGCCGACCATCAGCGTGATCTTGCCGGCTGCGTGCGCAGAATTTGCTGCAAGCATCGACGCGAGCATGATGACTGACAGTGCAGCTGAATTGAATAACGTGCGTGTAGAACGCATGGGGTCTCCTCCTGAGTTTTCGTATCGCACCTACGTTGCCACGACGGCTACGCGCTCCTCTGCGATAAGGGGAAGATAGCTGGCCCAAGCTTTCAACCAGCTTTCAGGCGGATCAAGGATGAGAAAAAAGGTTCCGACTGAGGCGCAGTGCATATCCGCTGCTGCTCAGTTGGGACGCTTGCGCCATCCCGGTGTCGACGACCCTCAACGAGACCTAGATCCGTTGCATTTTCTCAATCTTCGTAATCTATCCGTCCGCATTCTACCGCATCATACTTGTCAGGCGGGAACTAACGCGACGCCTTCATTGGGACCAGCCGTACAACGAGGCACGCGATAAGGCCGGGCCGGTCCTGGCGCATGGAGAGCGCGACCCGCGCCCCTTGTCTTTCGGCTGCCGCCTTGGCGATCGCCAGCCCCAAGCCGCTCCCCTCGCTATCGTGAGGGTTGGCACGGAAGAACCGCTCGAAGACGCGTGTCATGTCGTCCTCGGCGATGCCGGGTCCTGTGTCGCGGATCTCGATCCGTGCTTCTTCTCCGGTGACCTCCACCGCGACATCGACGGTTCCACCCGACGGGGTGTACCGCACGGCGTTCTCAACCAAATTGTCGAGGATGATTTCGAAATCCGCAAGCGCGCCGATCGTGACGGCCTCATCCCGGCGGGTAATGCCAAGATCGATCGACCGGCTGCCAGCGAGCGGGGTCAGGCGTGCGATCGTGTCGACAGTAAGCTGGGCGAGGTCGACCGGCCGTGGGCTCGGCGCGGGTTCGCGGGCATCGTAACGGGCGAGGCGCAAGAGCTTGTTTACAAGGCTTGTGGACCTGCCGATCCCGGCCTCCAGCTCGGACAACCGCCGGGCAAATCGTCCATCGCGGTCGTCGTGCCGAAGGTTGTCGATCTGAATCTGGAGCGCCGAGAGAGGCGTGCGCAGTTCATGGGCGGCATCCGAAATGAACCGGCGCTGTCGCTCAAGCAATGCCCGCAGTCGCGCGAGCAGCAGGTTGATTGAGCTTACGAAGGGAATGACTTCTGCCGGCACGTCGTCGATCGGTACGGGGTCGTCCGCTGCGGCGTCTCGGGAGGCGATCGCGACGGCCAGGCGATTGAGTCGGGCCATGATCCGATCAATGATCCAGCTCAGCGTTAGCAAAGACAATGGAATAAGCACTGCTATCGGGAGCGCCGCCTGGAGCGCTGCATTGGCTGCCAGTTCCTGCCGTACGCTCCTCTCCTGGGAAACCTGAACAGTCCGATCCGGCGTCACCAGCGTGTAAACCCGCCAGTTGTTATCGGCGGCTGAAATATCGGCCAAACCGGTTAAGCGTTGCAAGGGAATTGCGATCGACGGATCCGATTGTCGTAGCGGCTGTCCCTCCGCACCCCAAACCTGGATGACGAAGTCGTCCTCGGGATCGTGCGGCACAAAACCATCCGTGCCTGACGGTGCAGCAGGCGTATCTCCGACATAGAGGGCGACCTGCCGAAGCTGATTGTCGAGGAAGTCAGATGCCTCGTTCTGGACGAGGAAGTATGACGTCGCCGCCGCACAGACGCCGATGGTCGCCATCAAGCCCGCGAGCCATAAGAAGGCAGTGCGTCGGATCGATAGGGTGTTGGTCACCTCGGGACCATCCAGCCGGCCCCGCGGACGTTGCGTATGATGTCCTTGTCGAACTTGCGTCGCACGTAATGGATGAGCACGTCGATAGCGTTGCTTTCCACCTCCTCACCCCAACCATAGAGCCGTTCCTCAAGTTGGGTGCGGGAAAGAATGGTTCCAGGACGGTCCATCAATGCCTGAAGCAATGCAAATTCGCGCGCTGGCAATACTTCGCCGCAGCCACGATATTTCACCTCGTGGCTCGATAGATCGAGCTCGATTTCGCTCGTACCAAGCACCGAAACCGCCTGGCCGCCATGCCTACGCAAAACCGCACGCATTCGTGCCAGCAGTTCCTTGACTTCAAACGGCTTCACTAAATAGTCGTCAGCCCCGAGGTCGAGCCCCGCGATGCGATCTTCGAGTTCGTCACGGGCGGTGATCACAAGGATCGGCCTCTTGTCGCCGGCGGTCCGCAGCGAACGGAGGATTTCCAGTCCCGAGCGGCCGGGCAAGCCGAGGTCAAGCAGCACGAGACCGTGGCCGCCAACGGCGACGGCCTCGTGCCCGAGCTGCCCGTCACGCACCCAGTCACCGACATGCCGGCATCGTCCAGAGCTTGTACGAGGCCTTGCCCAGCATGGCATCATCTTCGATCACGAGAACACGCATCCCCCATCATAGACCGAACGTCTGCCAGAATAGAAGTCCTCGACGCGGCTTGGGGGCGAGCAGCCGCCTAAGACCCTCCTAATTCTACGAGCGTCATATGCCCTTGCAGGTTTGAAAAGGAGTCTCAGTCATGACCGTTCGTTGTTGGATCGCCGCCGCATTCGCCACGCTGCTGATGGTGGCATCTGGCGCACTTCTTCCAGCCGCGGCGCAGGAAAAACTCGTTGCGCCTGAAACGAACCCGCCGGGCGACATTCCCGACAGCCAAGTCTTTGTGGTTTACACCGCGCCGGATGGGTTCAGCTTGAAAGTGCCAGAGGGATGGTCGCGGAAACTGAGCGGCGCCAGCGTTCGGTTCTTCGACAAATACGATGAAATAGACGCCGCGCTGGGGACGGCGAGTGCGGCTCCGACGGTTGCCTCAGTCCGGGCCGGCGAAATCCCAGACCTCGAGAAAACCGGGCACGCCGTCAAGGTCAACGCGGTCAAGGCCGTGAAGCTCGTGGCCGGACCGGCTGTTCGCATCAGCTACCAGTCGAATTCCGCGGCAAACCCGGTCACGAATAAGCAGATCCGCCTGGAGCACGAGCGTTTCATTCTGTTCAAAGGCGGCAAGACGATCACCCTCGATCTGGCTGCGCCGGCCGGCGCGGATAACGTCGACCAGTGGCAGCTGATCTCCAATTCGCTGCAATGGAAGTGAACGCATGACCGTGCTGGAGACAACCGAGCTCTACCGTTTCTTTCACGCCGGTGACGACGAGGTCGTGGCGCTGCGCGGGGTCACCATGACACTTGAGCGTGGGGAATTCGCGGCATTGCGAGGCCCGTCGGGTAGCGGCAAGTCGACACTGCTTGCCTGTCTTTCCGGCATCGACGAGCCGGATGGCGGCACAGTGTCGATTCTTGGCGAGCGCATGACCCGGCGCCCGGAACCCGATCGGGCTCGCCTGAGAGCCCGTCATTTCGGCATACTCATGCAGTCCGCCAATCTGTTCGAGCATTTGACGGTGCGGGCGAACGTTCGTCTCCAGATGCAGATATCTGGCTCCGACCGGCCTGGCGAAATCAATGGCCTGCTCGGCAATCTCGGCCTCGACGGTCTCGCCAACATGTTGCCCGCCCAGCTTTCGGGCGGCGAAGCAGCGCGAGCCGGACTTGCCGTCGCTCTCGCGGCGAAGCCGTCGATCCTACTCTGCGACGAGCCGACCGCCGAGGTCGATGCAGCAACGGAACAGGGTGTCATCGATCGCCTCATCGACATTTGCCGCGCTGGTACAGCCGTTCTCGTCGTCACCCATAGCAGCGCGCTCGCCGCCCGCGCCGATCGCATTATCGATATCCGAGACGGACGCATCGTACATGATTAAGCCCTTGGTCAGTGCTGCCGATCTGTGGCGCAGCTTTCAGCGCGAGCGGGGGGTTGTCTCAGCCGTCCAGGGCTGCTCGTTCAGAATTGACGCTGGGGAGACCGTCGCAATCATCGGGCCTTCTGGCTGTGGCAAGACGACACTCTTGAACCTGATCGCCGGGCTGGATCGCCCAAGCTCCGGCCGAATCGAGTGGCCCGGGCTCGGTCCGCCCGGCACGTTGCGCCCGGAGCGGATCGGCGTCGTCTTCCAGTCGGCAAACCTGATGCCCGCGCTGACTGCTTCCGAGAACGTCGAGTTACCAATCCTTCTTAGTAACGGCGCCGAAGCTGAGGCGCGGGCCCTGGCTGCGCTTACCGCTTTCGCGGTCGAAGCCCTGGCGGCAAAGCTGCCGGAACAGCTCTCCGGCGGCCAAGCCGAGCGGATCGCCGTAGCCCGGGCCGTAGCGACCAGTCCGCAACTGATCGTCGCCGACGAGCCGACGGGACAACTCGATCAGGCAGGCGGCGCCATGCTGATCGACCGGCTCCTCGCCTGGGGTCGGCAGTCGGGAAGCGCCATCGTCATCGCTACGCATGACGAGCGTGTGGCTGCAAAGATGAACCGCATCTGGCGGATGCGACACGGCAAATTCGAGATTATGGGCGCGAGGTCCGAATGTACGAGCACTGGTTGATCGGACTTGTCCGAACCCGTTCGGGTCGCCTTGTCGGCACCATCGGAGGCGTCGCGCTGACCGTTGCCTTCGTCACGTGTCTGGGTACCTTTTTGCAGTCCAGCGCGGCCGAGATGACCGCGCGATCGATCGCCCAGGTTCCCGTCGACTGGCAGGTCCAGCTACAGCCGGGGGCAGATAGTGGAGAGGTCGAGGCCGGAATCCGCTCTGCCGCGCCGGTTGCCGCACTGCAAACGGTCGGCTATGCCGACGTGCCCGGCTTCGAGGCGAACACTGGGGGCACCGTCCAGACCACGGGCGGCGGCACGGTACTCGGCATGGAAGCGAGCTATGTTGGCCAGTTCCCGGCCCAGATCCGGCGTTTGCTCGGATCGGTCGACGGTGTCCTGGTGGCGCAGCAAACTGCGGCCAACCTGCATATCTCGTTGGGCGATGAAGTCATCATCCGCCGCCACCGAGCGCCTGATATCAGCGTGACGGTCGCCGGCATCGTCGATTTGCCGAACGCCGATGCGATGTTTCAGGCGATCGGTGTCCCGCCTGGCGCCGCACCACAAGCCCCGCCCGACAACGTTTTGCTGTTGCCGATGTCTCAGTGGGAGCAGGTGTTCCAGCAGCAAGGCGCCGGCCGGCAGGATACCGTTCGGAGCGAGTTCCACATCAGGCTCGATCATCACGACCTGCCATCCGATCCGCTTGCCGCGAGCACATGGGCGACCGAGCGCGGCCAAAATTTCGAGGCCCGCGCCGCCGGTGCGGCGCTGCTTGCAAACAATCTGGCGGCTCGCCTGGAAGCCGTGCGCGAGGATGCCCTCTATGTGCGGCTGGTCTTCCTGTTCCTTGGCGCCCCAGGGGTCATCCTCGCTGTCCTGCTCACACTTGCCGTCGCAGGCGCCGGACGGGACAGGCGCCGCCGCGACCAAGCGTTGCTGCGGCTGCGCGGAGCGACGGTTGACACTGTTCTTCGCCTTGCCGCGGTCGAGGCGGCTGTCGCGGGCATCGGCGGCTCGCTACTTGGTATTTTCGTCGGAGCTGTGGCCGGATACCTCATCCTTGGGGTGGCGCTCTTGCGCAGCGAAGCCGTTGCCCTGCTCGGCACGGTGGTCGTGGCCGGAGTGGCGCTTTCTCTTGCGGCGATCCTGATCCCCACTTGGCGCGACGCTCGCGGCTCGACGGTTGCCGCCGCACGCCGGTCAATCGGCAAGCACCGGACGCCGCTCTGGAGTCGCGGCTACGTCGACTTGGTGTTGCTCGTGCTAGCCGCCGCGTTCTACTGGCGGTCGGCGGCGAGCGGATACCAAGTCGTCCTTGCCCCGGAGGGCGTGGCAGCGACGGCGGTCGACTACACGTCCTTCCTGCCTCCTGTCCTCCTATGGAGCGGGTTGGCGCTGCTTGCCGTGCGGCTGGTCGGGGCCGGGCTGCAGCACGGCCGGTCGGTCATCGCCAGAGGCCTGCGACCTGTCGCCGGTTCTCTCGCGGATGTCATCGCCGCGACCTTCGGGCGGCAGGGCCCGCGGCTGACCGCTGGCGTAGGCCTTGCAGCGCTTGCCTTCGCTTTCGCGGCATCGACCGCAATCTTCAACGCGACCTACGAGGCTCAGGCCCGGATCGACGCCGAGCTCACCAATGGCGCCGACGTCACCGTTACGGGCACACCCGCCGAGCCCGCATCCAAGGCATTCGATCGTCTTTCCAAGCTGCCGGGGGTGCTGGCCGCCGAGCCGATGCAACATCGATACGCTTACGTTGGAACGGACCTTCAGGATCTCTATGGTATCGATCCGGCGCGCATCGGGTCAGCCACAGCGATGTCCGATGCCTATTTCGCCAATGGCGACGCCGGGGCGACGCTCGCCGATCTCGCACGAACATCCGATGGCGTGCTCGTATCGCAGGAGACCGTGAACGATTATCAGCTCAGTCGCGGCGACAGCATCAATCTTCGTCTGCAAAACGCGGCTGATCACCAATACCACATCGTGCCTTTT
Organism: Rhizobium sp. NZLR11; assembly: GCF_019685115.1. Lineage (NCBI taxonomy): Bacteria > Pseudomonadati > Pseudomonadota > Alphaproteobacteria > Hyphomicrobiales > Rhizobiaceae > Rhizobium > Rhizobium sp. NZLR11. The sequence goes on from NZ_JABDWD010000014.1 coordinate 112,589, forward strand.
CACATCGTAGGCGTGGTGCGCGAATTCCCCACGGCGCCCAGGGATTCGTTTCTGGTCGCCAACGCAGCTTACATTGCGCAACAGACCGGTTCCGCGGGAAGCGAGATTGTCCTGATCCGATCGAACGGCGATCCGGCCCGGGTCGCCCGAACTGTCCGAAGCGCGATCGCGGATCTGCCAGCGCTCAAGGTCAGTCAGATTGGTGATGCCGTTGCTTTGATCGGATCGAGCCTCACAGCGATCGACCTCGCCGGTTTGACGCGGCTTGAGCTGATCTTCGCGTTGGTCATGCTTGCCGTCTCGGGCGGACTGGTCCTGGGGCTAGGGCTGGCCGACCGGGAACGCTCTTTCGCCATCCTCGTCGCGCTTGGTGCCAAGCCGCGGCAGCTTGGCGCCTTTGTTTGGAGCGAAGCTGGATTGGTAGTCGGCGGCGGCATGCTTCTCGGCCTCTCGGCCGGAGCGCTCATAGCCCATGTGCTCGTCAAGTTGCTGACTGGGGTATTCGACCCGCCACCCGAGTCGCTTTCGTTGCCCTGGGGCTATTTCGCTGCCCTCGTCCTCACCGCGACCAGCGCCGCTCTGCTGGCCGCGACGAGCGAGGCGATGCGCAGCGGGGCACACGTCACCGAGAAGTTGAGAGGCGAATAAGCATCGGCCGCGCCGGCGCTGCCTTGCGAAAAATTCTACAGATTGGGGGCAGAAACCATGAAAGGAGAAAGAAATGAAACCACAAATGCTTATGGCCGCAATACTGGCGCTGGCACCGATGGGCACGGCACTCGCTGCCCAGACGTCCGGCATGATCACCGCGATCAGCAAGAGGGCCGATACGATCACGTTGTCGGACGGCAAGAACTATACCCTGCCCGAAGGGATCGAGGATACCAAACTCCGCGTCGGCGAGAAGGTTCAGCTAACCTTCGCGATCAAAGGCGGCAAGGCGGTCGTCTCTACCTGACCCCGGAGAAGTGAGGCTTGCGGGGGCCGGCGGCACCGCCGGCCCCCGCTTAGTACGCGATTGCGACCGATTGATTACCGTGTCAGGACCGACACAGGCACCGGCTCTAATTCTCCGCTAATAGTATCTGCGTAGTCATTGCCGGACAATGCAAACGCCAACGGCTAGACGGGGAGCGCGCCGGCGGTAGCGAGGGGCAGCCGATCACCCCGAAGCCGATGCAGGCGTGACGCGTTCCAGAATTTAGGGGATTTTTGAATGAGACAGCTTTTTCTCGCCATCGCGCTCATTATTGCTCCGGTGGCGGCTTTCACGGGTTTTGAACTCTATGCCAACAATGCGCCCGCCAAAACGGCAGACCTCGGTGATCTCTCATCGTTCAAGACCATCGTTGCCGACGTTCAGGCCCTCGCTGCCAAGGGTGATCTGACATCGGCCGCAAAGCGGATCACGGACTACGAGACCGCATGGGATCAGGCAGAGAGCGCAATCCGTCCGCTGAATCCGAACGACTGGAACAGCATCGACGCTGCCTCCGATGCTGCGCTCAAGGCGCTACGCCAATCGGCCCCGTCGGCCGACAACGTCAACAAGACGCTCGCCACCCTTATGGCGGTTCTCAATCATCCGGCCCAGCCATCTCAGTAGGCCGACGCGAACCGTTGTTCCGCGCCCTTCGCGCCGCTCAACCGCGAGACGTTTAATCGCCCATTCAAGGATACTCGCCATGCCCGCTACGACAGAAACCGCGAAAGCTGTTGTCTACAATCGCGTTCCCCGCGTCACGGCCGACTTCTGGCTCATCAAACTGATGGCCGTTACCATGGGCGAAACGGCGGCCGATTATCTCGATATGCAAATGGGCTTGGGACTGACGGCGACATCGCTGATCATGTCCGCGATTCTGGCCGGCGCACTGGTTTGGCAATTTGCCCAGAAGAAGTATGTTCCTGCCGCCTATTGGCTTTCGGTGGTGCTCATCAGCATCGTTGGCACATTGATTACCGACAACCTGGTCGACAACTTCAATGTACCGCTGCTGCATACTACCATCGCTTTCTCGATCGCCTTGGCGCTGACTTTCCTTCTCTGGTTCCAGACAGAGCATACGCTGTCAATCCACTCCATATTCACCGATCGGCGCGAGGCCTTTTATTGGCTCGCCATTCTGTTCACCTTTGCGCTCGGCACGGCGGCCGGCGATCTGGTTGCCGAGACGTTCGCGCTTGGATATCTGGCGACCGGCATCCTGTTCGGGATGATCATCCTGTCGCTCAGCATCGGCTATTTCTTCCTCGGTCTCGATCCGATACTCGGCTTCTGGCTGGTTTATATTCTGACCAGACCTCTGGGTGCCTCGTTTGGCGATCTGATGTCTCAGCCTACCCAATATGGCGGCCTCGGCCTCGGCACGATCATAACGAGTGCAATCTTCCTTGCCGCGATCGTCACGATCGTCGCCTTCATGAGCCTGCGGCACGGAGGCGACGAATTGGCCGTCGTCGGTCAAGATGGGGAGCTGCTGGCGGTGGGTGAGGGCAAAAAGCTGATTGCCGCCAACGACGAACTCTGAAGCGGTCGACAGCGCACTATGGGACATCACCGGGCCCGCGGCGACATTCCTTGCTGGCGCCGCTTTCGTGGCTGTCACAATCCGAGCGCAGGTGGAGATCCAACCAATATCCAAGCGTCAGTTGACTAGCCGAGATTGATGTCTTCGGGGCTGCAAGGGTTGAACTGGAGTGTGACAATGTATGAACTCGACGTAGCTGTAACACGTGCCATCAATGGATTAGCGGGACATAGCGCTGCGATCGACTACTTGATGGTCTGGATCTCCGGTATCGGCGTCCCGGTCATGGTGATGGCGGTAGCCCTCCAATGGTGGCGCGGGTCTGACAGGCCGCATATACGGCATGTCATCGTGGCGGCAGGCTTCTCGTTCTTGCTGGGACTCGGCCTCAACCAACTCATTCTTCTCTTTATCCACCGGGCTCGTCCCTATGACAGCGGAGTAACAAACCTGCTGATCGAACGGAGCGCCGACTTTTCGTTTCCCTCCGATCATGCAACGGCGACCTTTGCGATTGCGGCCGCTTTTCTCCTTCACGGCGCCCGACGCTCCGGATTTGCCTTCCTTGCGGCGGCGTGCTTTGTCACCTTCTCCCGCATTTACATCGGGACCCACTACGCCAGCGACGTCTTCGGCGGAGCACTGACCGGTGTCATCGCAGCACTCATGGTCCTTGCAATATATCGCGAAGGCACCAAAGCTGACCGCCTGATCACTCGAATCTTTTAGGTTACCGGCAATGCTCGCGGGGTTTCTCTCATCGGTGATCCATTGGCTGAGCGCGCATTCCCATATTGCCTACATTGCAGTGTTCCTGCTTGCACTCTCCGAGTCGATCCCAATCATGGGCGTCGTTGTCCCCGGCACGGCGGTCATAATTGCCTTAAGTGCGCTAGTGCCGAATGGCGTTCTCCTCCTCTGGCCCTTGATGGCCGCAGCGACTTTTGGCGCGATCGTCGGAGACGGCTTATCATTCTGGCTCGGCCACCGATACCATCGCGAGATTCTCTGCCTCTGGCCGCTAAAGCGATACCCGGAGCTGATCGAGCGTAGCGAAGCCTTCTTCAAGCGGCACGGTGACAAGAGCGTGTTTATCGCCCGTTTTGCGCCTGGTGTTCGAGCATTCATCCCGCTTCTCGCGGGCATGCTCGGGATGCCCGTCAGGCGGTTCTATGCGGTCAATATCACTTCGGCCCTGGTGTGGGCACCGTCACACATTCTACCGGGCGTTCTCGTCGGTGTAACGTTCGGTGCTCTGGGCTCGGCAGCAAGGCCGTTGGCAATCCTTTTAGTCATTCTGCTCGCAACGGGTTGGGTGACGTGGCGTCTTGGGCGGTGGGTATTAAGGCGAGGTTTTCCCCTTCTGGAGGTTCTCGTCACAGAGGCACGAAGGTGGTCTGAGACCCGCAACACGTGGCTCAGCCGCCGTGTCGGCGACATGCTCGATCCGGCGCGCCCGGAAGCGTGGGTTCTCGCCATCATGCTTGGCTTACTCGGCGGGGCCGCCTGGTTGTTCCTCGGCATTCTCGAAGATGTGGTCAATGGTGATCCGCTGGTTCTCGCAGACCACGCCATTTATAACGCATTGCAGGAGGTTCGCACGCCGCTAGGCGATGCGATCATGGTTGCCATCACGGAGATTGGTGACACCAAAGTTGTGGTGGTCGTCACCACAGTCATATTCCTATGGCTTGCTTGGAAGCGGGCTTGGCGCACGGCTGCCTTCTGGCTGGCTGCTGTCGGTGGCGCGTCGGCTCTCAATACGGTCATCAAGGTGGCACTTCACAGGGCAAGACCGGATGAGCTGTTGTATTCCGGTTGGAGCGCGTTTTCTTTTCCGAGCGGCCATAGCACGACGAACATGGCGCTCTATGGCTTTCTTGCATTTCTGATCGCCGGCGAGCTTCGCCCAGCACTGCGCGTCTTGATCGGCACGGGAGCCGCAGTTCTTATCTTTATGATCGCGTGCTCGCGTCTATACCTCGGTGCACATTGGTTCTCCGATGTGGCCGGCGGAGCGGCGGTTGGATCCGCATGGTTTATTCTGCTCGCCATCTTTTATCTGCGGCGTCCGGTCGAACGAATAGGATCTTCAGCGCTGCTCGTGACCGCGTCCGCAGCCATTATCCTTGCAGGCGCCGGCAACATCTATCACAGCCACTCCACTGATATTGCGCGGTACGCGGCCAAAAACGCGATACATGCGCTCGCCGTTGCTGATTGGTGGACGACTGGTTGGCAGACCCTTCCGGACCGTCGGGTCGATCTCACCGGCGAAGTGGAAGAGCCGCTCACATTCCAGTGGGCGGGGAGCCTGCAGGGTTTGCAGGATCTTTTGCAGCAGGACGGTTGGAGGCCATCCCTCGGTTGGACGCCAGTCACTGTACTTAAATGGCTCACCGCGTCTACAGATACCACCGTTGTTCCGGTGGTGCCTCATTTTGCCAGCGGCCGTCTACCGGATATAGCCTTCGTTCGGTCCTCAACCGCGCTGGCCCCGTCGACCGCGCGGCTCGTTCTCCGTCTTTGGGAAACCGATATGAAGCTCGAGGATAGAGAGCAGACCCCGCTTTGGGTGGGTTCGATAACGGAGGAGCGGATCTACCGACTACTATCGCTAGTTACAATGGTCTCGACACAGCCTGATTTCACCGGACCACGGGAAGCGCTGGCGCGATCACTTCGGGAAGGACATCTCGTGTCGCGCGATGAAGTGGAGGCCAAGGGAGGATGGGACGGGCGTGTTCTGCTGGCTCGCCAGAAGGCATCTCATCCGCCCCCGCTCCTCCCTAGCAACCCGGCCCAGCCGGTCGGATCGGGGGCTGATCCGAGGAACAAGTGTCGCGTTTCTAATTGGCTGGAACCGTCGCGGCTCTAACCAGCTTTGACAACACTGGGATAGCGGGTCAACGGGTCTGGCACGGCGATAGCTTTCGAGGCCAGCGTCCGGCTTGTTGCAATGGCGTTCACGGTTTAGGCCAGGAACATCGCATAATGGATCGACCGGAACACACAAGCCGAAGTGGGGAGGGGCGGAGAGCAGTCTTTAGGAGCGGCTTCATTCACCTTGCGTGGCTGCCGGAATCTGCTGCGGATAGATGCCGTGCATCACAGAGGAGTTCGGACGCTTCAAGAGGCCGCGACGAGTTATTTTTTGTCCCCGATGTAGATTTGACCGACTCTCATTCGTCATGAAGGCGTAACCGCAACCGATCGGTCACGGAGATGCAAATGACCAAGGTCGCTTTCAATATCAGCATGTCGCTCGACGGCTTCATTACCGCAGGAAACCAGACCAGGGAGGAACCACTCGGCAAGAACGGCGAATTTCTTCACGAATGGTTCTTCAACAGCGGTGCAGAGGGCGATGCATATGTGCAGCGCCTCACCAGCAATGTTGGCAGCGTGATCTGCGGGCGCAAATGCTATGACGACTCGATCCCATACTGGGATGAGAACGGGCCGACGGGGCCGTTAAAGCTGCCGCTTTTCGTCGTCACTCACCGGCCGTTACTCGCCTCGCACAGCACTGGAATCTATCACGCGGTTGGGACAATTCCCGACGCGGTGAAGCAGGCGAAGTCGGCGGCCAGAGGCAAGGATGTGAGCCTCATGGGCGGAGCCGACGTCTTTCGCCAAGCACTGGCCGGCGGGCTTGTCGACGAGATCGAGTTGCATATCGTGCCGGTGCTCTTTGGTGCTGGGAGTCGCCTGTTCGACACGCTGCCCAACCAGATCAAGCTTGAGCCCACCAGCATGCTCGACACGCCACTCGCTCGGCATATCGCCTATCGCATTGTGAAGTAAGCGAACGCAACCAGCCCTGTCTGACCAGGGTCCAGTCCCACAAATACCGTTTATGCCCCGCGCCGCCTCAAAAGACGTGGTCGACGGTTCGATTCCCTTCAAGGCGACCGGTGGATAAACGGACAGCAAGCGGAATAATTTGCGCCGCGAATGGGACGCTGACAGTTCGAATCCCGCAAGACAGAGTTTCGCTAAGTCATTTCCCTCGAGATCCCATGCGGCTTACCGCTAAAACTCCGCATCAGGTGTCGAAAGACGACGCGAAGTTCCGCCGGTACATGCCGCTTCGTCGGGTAGTCGGCCTGTAAGATGAGGTCGCGCGTTCTAACCTCTCGGCCACAGAGCTATTTTTGGCTGCAACGCGCTCGGTGGCTCAAGGCTTAGAGAGCAAGATGGACGAACGCGTTCACAGCGTGCTTTTCAACTGGTATCCGGCCCGGTCTGACGAGTCGCGATCAGAACGATGCAGGTTAATAATTCGCGATGCGTCCTTGGAGCTTATCCCGTGTTTCTTCGCGAAGTAATCGACATCGTAAGGATCGGAGATTTTCCTGCGTGTCTCCCGTTCGGTCAGAGGATCTCGCCGCATTTTGGTCTCCTTGGGGCAATTTGGAATTTGCCATCCGACGATGGCTGCGCCGGACCAGTTTGGCGATAGTGAAGATCGTTTCTAACCCCTTTGGCGAGCTTTCTGCTCGGAGTGTTGCAGGGAAGACTCAAGCTGTTCAGGTCTAAGCCAAAGCAGCGCCTGCGAACGTCCTTTGGAGGCATCAATTCTGCGACCCTACCCATGGCGCGGACGCTGGAGCATGCCTGCATGTGGCTGAGCCTCTGCGATCAAGCGCCTCACGGCCTTCGATCGGTTCAGGGCTCGATCTGCATAGCGTTCAAGCAGAACCCCTCAAACCTTTGCGCCAGACGCATGGGTGGCGTGAGTTATCGTCACTGTTTTAAACCGATTGAAAGGACTATATTCCAATCATCGAAACGACGCCGGGACCAAGGGTTGCTGACGTCAAAAGCTCTCCGGAAAGGGGATTATTTTGAACGTAGCACGCTCTTTCAACAACTGGCGCAAGTTCCGTCAGACCGTTACCGAACTTGGCCGCATGTCCAGTCGCGAACTGCAAGACCTTGGCATTGACCGCGCGGATATTCGCAGCGTTGCCCGCGCATCGGTTGCTCGCTAACAGGGGTACTTGCCCACTTTTGATTGCTTCTACGCCCGCTGATGATGCGGGCGTTTTCGTTTCAAGATAGTGAGAGCTTATCTCATTCAACTTCACGCTTTTGCGAGATATGGAGCTATGGTTCCCGCGCATACCTGCACTGCAGCATTGAGACTGTTAAATCCGCGACGATAGCATATCTTAATCCTCATCGAAGCAATGCACCTCCTCCCGCAGAGCTTCGTGTTTCAGACGGCCCACTCCTCCTCCCAAGGGACGTCTATTGGAACAGCGGCACTCCTCCTCCCAGTCGTTGTTCGGTTCTTTTCGAAAGCCTGCCGCACCTCCTCCCGCGGCAGGCTTTTTCGTTTTGGGACGGGCGTTCGTCGGTGTCGCTTGGCAGTTTGAGGGGTAATTGTGGACGAGAGCACCGAACCCCACTTGAAAACCCCTCAGCGGCTCGTATTAGGCTGACTGTGCAGCAGCTCCGGCCCCTGGTGCGGTGATCCGTGTCAGGGAACCTTGCCAAACATCGCGAACGTTTCGTGCTGCCACGGACCATTCAGATGCCGCCACAGATCAAGGCCGACAATCTCGATAGGATGCGGTAGAAATTCTCTCACGAGCGACACGTGCAAAGTATCCGCTACCAACCTCGAGACCTTGTTCTGGATCGTGATGTGGGGCTGCCACTTCTGCATGTCCTGGCCACCCAACCAGGGGATGAACTCACCCCTCAGCTTGGCGTGGATGCCCTGAAGGTCCGGGCTGGCAATCGTGAAGGCAACGCCAGTGCCGAGATGACGAAGGCCACTGACGTCGGCTGTGATTGGGCTATATTTGGCTGAAGCCTATTCGCCAGGCAGGTGTTCGATACGGTCCATGCCCTGAGCAAAGAAGATTTGTCATGCTCCGAGATAGCACGTCGCACCGGATATGGCCGACACAGCATCGCGAAATGGCTGACTTTCGAATCCCCACCCGATCGACGCAGGGCTGCACTGCAGCCCACATTCCCTTTATACTTCGAAGCGTTTCTTACCCAGTGTTGGAAAGATGGCAATCGCTGCGGGCGGTATCTGTTTCACGATATCAGGCATACATACGCGCCGATGCATGAGAGCATATACATCTCACGTCGATTTCGACCCTTCTTGCAGACTTGGCCCTAGCGATCTAGGTGCGCTACCGCGTACGGTCTTCGACCGCGCTGCAACTCAATGGGCTCGACAAATACCGGCATGACACGAATCCTCGCTGGCACTCTCAACGCAAGACTGCTAAGGTGAGGTATCGGGATTGGCCATTCGGCCGCGACCCCGTTGAGGAACCCCAAAATGATTAATACCATTTTCCGGCCGCTGCACGACCGCGTCGTCGTGCGCCGTATCGAGGCTGAAGCCAAGACCAAGGGCGGGATCATCATTCCCGACACCGCCAAAGAGAAGCCGCAGGAAGGCGAAATCGTCGCCGTCGGCACCGGCGCACGCGACGAGAGCGGCAAGATCGTTCCCCTCGATGTCAAGGCGGGCGATCGCATCCTGTTCGGCAAGTGGTCCGGCACCGAGATTAAGTTCAACGGCGAAGACCTGCTGATCATGAAGGAAGCAGACGTCATGGGCGTCATCGCCTGATCTTCGGCCGCTTCCTTATTTCCTTTTGACGAAGACCATGGGGCCAATGGCCCGGGAGTTATTCCATGTCTGCGAAACAGATCAAATTCGGCCGTGATGCACGCGAGAAGCTGCTGCGGGGCGTCGATATTCTTGCCGATGCAGTGAAGGTCACGCTCGGTCCGAAGGGCCGCAACGTCGTGATCGACAAGTCCTTCGGCGCACCGCGCATTACCAAGGACGGCGTCGCTGTCGCCAAGGAAATCGAACTGGACGACAAGTTCGAAAACATGGGCGCCCAGATGGTCCGCGAAGTCGCTTCGAAGACCAATGACGTCGCTGGCGACGGTACCACCACAGCTACCGTTCTCGCCCAGGCGATCGTTCGCGAAGGCGGCAAGGCCGTTGCAGCCGGCATGAACCCGATGGACCTGAAGCGCGGCATCGATCTCGCCGTTACCGCGGTCGTGAAGGACCTGCTGGCCAAGGCCAAGAAGATCAACACATCGGAAGAGATTGCCCAGGTCGGCACCATCTCGGCCAATGGCGAGAAGGAAATAGGCCAGTATATCGCCGACGCGATGCAGAAGGTCGGCAATGAGGGTGTGATTACCGTCGAAGAAGCCAAGACCGCCGAAACCGAGCTCGAAGTCGTCGAAGGCATGCAGTTCGATCGTGGTTATCTTAGCCCCTATTTTGTCACCAATGCCGAAAAGATGGTGGCTGAACTGGAAGATGCCTATGTGCTGCTGCACGAAAAGAAGCTCTCCAATCTGCAGGCCATGCTTCCTATCCTGGAAGCAGTCGTCCAGAGTGGCAAGCCGCTGCTCATCATTTCCGAGGACGTCGAAGGCGAAGCTCTCGCGACGCTCGTCGTCAACAAGCTGCGCGGCGGCCTCAAGATCGCTGCCGTCAAGGCTCCTGGCTTCGGCGACCGCCGCAAGGCCATGCTGGAGGATCTGGCGATCCTGACCGGCGGCACTGTCATCTCCGAAGACCTCGGCATCAAGCTCGAAAACGTCACGCTCGAGATGCTCGGCCGTGCCAAAAAGGTCTCTATCACCAAGGAGAATACTACCATCGTTGATGGTGCGGGCACCAAGGCGGATATTGACGGTCGCATCGGCCAGATCAAGGCTCAGATCGAGGAAACCACCTCCGACTACGACCGCGAGAAGCTGCAGGAACGCCTTGCCAAGCTCGCTGGCGGCGTTGCCGTCATCCGCGTTGGCGGCTCGACGGAAGTCGAAGTCAAGGAAAAGAAGGATCGCATCGACGACGCGCTCAACGCCACACGCGCGGCTGTTGAAGAAGGCATCGTTCCAGGCGGTGGCACAGCTCTGCTGCGCGCTTCCATCGTCCTCGATATCAAGGGCGAGAATGACGACCAGAACGCCGGTATAGCGATCATCCGCAAGGCACTTCAGTCGCTGGTTCGCCAGATTGCCGAAAACGCCGGTGACGAAGGTTCGATCGTGGTCGGCAAGATCCTGGAAAGCAATACCGACAACTTCGGTTACAACGCTCAGACGTCTGAATATGGCGACATGATCGCCATGGGCATTGTCGATCCGGTAAAGGTTGTGCGCACCGCCCTGCAGAACGCGGCTTCGGTTGCCGGCCTGCTGGTGACCACAGAAGCCATGATTGCCGATCTACCGAAGAAGGATGCTACCGGCGGCGGCATGCCTGACATGGGCGGCATGGGCGGCATGGGCGGCATGATGTAACGGGTCCGCTCCGGAGCTCCCGGAATTACTCCGCAGCTTGGGCTTTTATCAAAGCCCAAGCTGCGCCAATAAAAAGCAAGACGTTATAATATCCATGGACCGCGTCCGCGGCCGAGCGGCAGATGGCAATTGCCACAGGATGCTGAGTTACCAGTCGCGGGTCCAGGTCACCGTTTGTGATCCTGTGGTAAGACCCGCGAAGCGGCTCACAGTGCCGGCGCCCGATACCTATCGCGCCAATGGTAGTAACCGGCTGCGCGCCCCGCGGTCCAAAATCGTCCTGCTCAACGCGGCTGACAGTGTTCGCGGTAACTTTTGCTAGATCGCCTGGTCGGTCGCCGGCAAGACGGCGCGAAAGATTGCGATCGGTACCGTCTATCCCGCCACGATCGGCATGCTGCCGTCCTTCCTCTCAGGCATTGCCCGCAAATATCCCGATATCCGCCAGCATATCGAAAGCGGTACCACCGATGACAGCATCCGCCATATCGAGGCAGGCCGCATCAATCTCGGCTTCATCCGGCAGGTGGAGCGGCTCCTTACGCTTCTTTCTCGTTATCTCCAGGCCATTGTCCGCCAAGAGCGAGACCGCCATCGAGGATGGAGAAGATCATCTCCTTCTCCCGCCAAAACCCCTCCTACAGCGAGCGTTATTTTGCGGAAAAATTCAAGGAGCACGATCTGAGCGGCAATGTCGCCTACCCCTGCGGCGACACCTTCTCGCTGTATCGCTTCTCTCCGCCGGGCTTGGCATCGGTTTCGTCCCGGAATGGACGCAGGATCTGCCGAACCGCGGGTTCGAGCTGAAGAGGGTGAGGGGTGTCGGTTCAAGATCGGGGCTCGGTGTCGCCTGGAACAGAAAAGACCCAACCGCCTCGCGTGTCGACCCCATCGATATTGCACGCTCGCTCGTGCGGCCGGGCCGTTTATGGAGGTCGAGCCGCTGCTCGCCAGCGCTCTTTTTGTTCAGCAAAAGCCGTTCAATTTGAGGATCTTATAGGCGTCGATTGCAGCCCGAAGCTCGTCCTCCGAATTCCGATCTCCGCTGTTAGCGTCAGGATGGTGCATCTTTAGCTTCTGCTTGTAGCGGCTTCTGATTTGCTCGGGGCTTGCCTCCGGCAGAAGGCCGAGTGTTTCGAACGCTTTGGCTTCCAGCACTTTCAGCTTGCGCCGTTGAAGATCCGCTCTTGCCCCCTGACGTTCTGCAGCGTTTCTGCGGGCATTCATCGCCTTTGCAGAACCAGATCGGACCGTGAAGGGGAGCGCTGCCTCCGCAGGCTGACGGATCCTGCTTCCCCAGGTCGGACGGGCGCCGCTTGCCGCTTCTCTCTGATAGCGAGCGACGACAGGATCGGACAGATTGCTCGCAAAATTGTAGCCTCTGCCGTAGTCCTTCATATGCTCGGCACAGAAGAGCAGATACAATCCCTCTCCATCCCGTCCGACGGGAGCGCGGTGAATGCCGCCCTTTTGGCACCCGTCCCATTGGCATTTCGGACCATCCGGCTTCCGGTTCGAATCTGTCTTTTTGCGGAGGGGTCGCAAGCCAACGAATATTTTGGAATCTGAATTCATCGCGCCTTATATGACTGCTTCCGTGACGCTAACAAGGCAAGGCGAGTGCAGGACACAGCTTCAGTAGTTCGCCTCTACAGGTCAGGTAGGGCGAGGGTTCGAGCAAACGCACTGCCGGGGGACGGCGAATCTCACTTTCATACGTCACGTGTAATCAGCGATTATCGGTCAACCGACCTGCTCCACCGATAGCGTTCCCGCTAAAAGCGGCCTGATCAATGACTTTGCAGAAACAGTTGGATCGAGCCAGTCGGCCCACGCGTTGCGCTCGAGGATGACAATCTGCCGGTCGTGGTACGGCGCGATGTCCGGCCCCGGCTCCATCGTCAGCATAGTGAAGGCCTGGCCGATCTCCGGCGTTTCGCGCCAGATGCCGGCGATGCAGAAAATCGGCTCGTCCTTCTTGGTAAATAGCCACTTGTCCTTGCGCTTCTTTTTGGCATCCTTTGGATCCGTGAACTCGTAAAAGCCGTCGGCAACGATCAGGCAGCGATTGGAGGTGAACTCCCGTCCCTCCGAACGGAAATTATAGACCGGCCGCTTGTTCGGCCCCGGCCAGCTCCAGCGCCGCTGCACGAGCTCGGCCTCGTCGCGGACACCATCGATCGTCCTGACGATGGGGCCGACATCGGTTATCTTGATGTCTTCGCGCGCTTCGAGGTTCGGCGCGCCTTCACCGAAACGGATCTTGATCTTGAGGTGGACGAAATCCTCGACAACCGAGGCGACATCCACCATCAGCCGATAATCATTGCACATTGCTCTTCCCTTCGAATGTGGGTGCCATCACCTCACGACCGAGGCGCTGCAGGTGCAATATGTGCTCGGATTGTATGCGCTCCAGCAGAACGAGGAGGTCTTCAGCTTGTCTTGTCGGCAGGGGGAGACCAGCCAGTCTTTTGATCAGCGCAGTTTGGCGCGCGACGATGGCGGCGCCATCGCGAACATGCCGCATGACCATCTGAAGTTCGGTCTCATTTGGGCGCATCCATTGAGAGTAGCAGCTTTCGGCTATCCGCACACGATTATCCATCGACCTTGTCTAATGTACGCGTTCCTGATATGTTCCAATCACTATGAACGCGACCGTTTTCCAGTCCGACGCCCCACTCGACAAGCGCCGCGTCATCATAAGACGCCATGACGGCGATGTGGAGATGGTGGAACTGCCGTGGGGACTGCGCCCGCGCGACGGCGGCCCCCGCGCCGTCAACGTCGTCCGATCGGAAGGACGGACGTTCCCGACCCACCGCTGCCTGGTGCCGGCCTCGGAGTTTCGCCATAAGAGCTTCAGCTTCTCGCTCACCAATGGCGACTGGTTCTATTTCGCGGGGATCTGGCGGCCGGCAACCGAGGACTGGCCGGAGGCCTACGCCATCCTGACGATTGAAGCGAACCCTGATATCGCGCCGTTCCACGACCGGCAGATGGCGGTGCTGACACGGCACCAACGCATGGCCTGGCTCGACGAACTTGTGCCCGAAGAGGAAATCCTACGGCCGCTAGCGGCGGGGACGTTCCGGCTCAAGCGCCACGCGGGCGCTTCTGCCCAGCCGATGCTGGCTGTCTAAAGCGCCAACCGCAACTGCGGCTGCGTTCCGGAATTCCGCCGCTCCAGCGACGACAGTGAGACGCCGAGCAGGCGAATGCCCTTTCGGGGCGGAAAGATCGGCACCAGCAAAAGGCTGACGATGTCCTCCAACTCGGTGATCGCCGCCAGAGGTGCGGGAACCGTCTTGCTGCGGGTGATCTGGTTGAAGTCGGCATACTTGACCTTGAGCGTCACCGTCTTGGCGCCGATCGCATTGGCCTCGCAATAAGCCCACACCTTTTCGATCAGCGGCTGAAGCCCTTCACGGGCCGGCTCAACGGTATGGAGGTCTTCTGAGAAGGTGTCCTCGGCGCCGACGGATTTGCGCACCCGGTTCGGCTTGACCTGGCGCTCGTCGATGCCGCGGGCAATGCCGTAAAAATATGGCCCCGACGTCCCGAAATGCTCGACCAGGAATTCGAGGGTCTGCTGCTTGAGATCGGCGCCGGTGTCGATCCCGAGCCGGTGCATCTTCTTAGTCGTCGCGGGGCCGACGCCATGGAATTTCTTGACGGGCAGGGCCACGACGAAGGCCGGCCCGTTCTTCGGCGTAATCACAGCCTGGCCATTGGGCTTGTTCAGATCGCTCGCCATCTTGGCGAGGAACTTATTGTAGGAAATCCCGGCCGAGGCATTGAGGCCGGTGACATGCTTGATCTTGGCGCGGACCTCCAGCGCGATCTCGGTGGCAATCTCCATGCCCTTGAGATTCTCGGTAACATCGAGGTAGGCCTCGTCGAGCGAAAGCGGCTCGATCAGAGGCGTGTATTCGGTGAAGATTTCGCGGATCTGCTGCGACACCGCCCTGTAGACATCGAAGCGCGGCGGCACGAAGATCAGATCCGGGCATTTTCTCTTGGCGGTCACCGATGGCATCGCGGAGTGGACACCATAGACACGCGCCTCGTAGCTCGCCGCCGCCACCACGCCGCGAGCGGCCGAGCCGCCGACGGCAATCGGTTTGCCCCGCAATGCCGGGTTATCACGCTGCTCGACCGACGCATAAAACGCGTCCATGTCGACATGGACGATTTTTCGGACGGGAGTCGAACTCATGTCGTTCATGGCGGCTTCAGCGATGGCAATGGGATCGGCATATGACTTGCGCCGAAACAAATCGAGAACATAGCAGGCTTGAGCGCGATATCAACCGTTTCAATGGGCGCCTCGGCCCCTGCCGCCGAAGCCTGTCCATCACGCCGTTCTCCGTCACGGCGTCTTAACCATCCTGCTTTCACAGCGCGCAGGAATCGTGCGATGTTTGCCGCATCTGTCAGGCAGACAGGAGGCGCCGTGGATACCGATGCTCATAACCGCTTTGTCCTGGACTTCATGGCTATGCGCGCCATGAACGTGACCGACAGCGTCCCGGTCGACACTATCGTGGACTATGGGATCGATAAGGGGCTCAGCTTGGGCGAGGTGGAGGCCGCGCTGATTCACGCGAGCGTCCAGGAGCACCTGTCACAAGCTGGGTACGTGCAGATCGGGCCTGCGAATGACAACTCGCCTTCCAGCTGATTTCGGCCCTGCATTCCTTGCGGCAAGCAACTCCCGCGAAACACGAGGCAAGCCTGGGCAGGGTTGACAAGGGCGAGCGCAAGCACTGACCTCAAGACTGCCATTGGCCCGACGCGCCGCTTGGAAATACGGCGGTCATAAGGTGCTGGAGAAAGGTCCGACCAAGAGCTTCTAGCAATCGCTATTTGTGATCAAGGACGTTGGTAGAAAAGAAACGCGATAACGGAATCCGCCTGCAAAGCGGGTTCCAAACCCAACAATGAAGAGTATCGGAGAAATCATCATAGCGGCGCCGTGAGGCGGATTTCAGGAATTCTCAGCGGCCGTCAGGCGGGATGAAGAGATCGGATGGGGTACTCCCGAAGTCACCATTCAAGTAAACGTCAACGGCCAGCGCTTCACAAGGCGGCTTGATATCGCAGATATAGAAGACCAGCGAGGTGTCGAACTAAAGACCGGATATCAAACCGCCACCCAAGCCAACTTGTGGGAGGTAGCGCGTGATAAAGCACTTGTGGACACAGGCTGAACCGCGCCGGGTTTGCCGGAGGCTGTTTGGTTTAAGTTATGCGGCCATGGCTGGTTCGTCCAGCATGGCGTAATACTGCTCCTCGGCTTCGGCTGGCGGAATGTTGCCGATGGGCTCCAGAAGTCGTCGATGGTTGAACCAGTCGACCCATTCCAGGGTCGCGAATTCCACCGCTTCGAAGCTGCGCCACGGTCCGCGCCGATGGATGACCTCGGCCTTGTAGAGGCCATTGATCGTTTCGGCGAGGGCGTTGTCGTAAGAGTCGCCGACGCTTCCGACGGAAGGCTCGATGCCTGCCTCGGCCAGTCGCTCCGAATACTTGATCGACACGTATTGAACGCCCCTGTCCGAGTGGTGAAGCAGGCCGCCGCCATGAACGGGACGCCGCTCATGAAGGGCCTGTTCCAAAGCATCGAGGACGAACCCTGCATGGGCCGTCCGACTCACCCGCCAGCCGACAATCCGGCGCGCGAAGGCGTCGATGACGAAGGCCACGTAGACGAAGCCTTGCCAGGTGGCGACGTAGGTGAAATCCGAAACCCAGAGCCTGTTCGGCGCAGGAGCCTTGAATTGGCGGTTCACCCGATCAAGGGGGCTCGGAGCCGTCTTGTCCGGGATCGTCGTGCGGATCGGCTTGCCCCGGATAATACCCTGAAGTCCCATCGATCGCATGAGCCGGGCGACGGTGCCGCGGGCTATATCGAAGCCCTCCCGCTTCAATTGCCGCCAGACCTTGCGCACGCCGTAGACGCGGAAGTTTGCCTCGAACACACGGCGTATCTCGATCTTCAATGCAATGTCGCTGCGGGCGCGGACCGACAGCCGGTCCACGTCCAGGCGTTTGGCAACGTTCTCGTAGTAGGTTGATGGGGCAATCGGCAGCAGTCTGCAGATCGGCTCGACCCCGAATACCGAGCGGTGTTCGTCGATGAAGGAGATCATCGCTTCAATGGGCGGTCGAGCTCCGCCATCGCGAAATAAGCGGACGCTTTGCGCAGTATCTCGTTGGCCTGCCGAAGCTCGCGGTTCTCCCCGCTCCAGCGCCTTCATCTTCTCGGCGACTTCGCCTGGGAGTCCGGGCCGGGAACCATCGTCCACTTCCGCCTTCTTCACCCATTCATTGAGCGTCTGCGCCGTGCAGCCGATCTTGGCGGCGATCGAGGAAACCGCTGCCCATCGCGAGGAATATTCGACTTGGTGATCCAAAACCATCCGCACTGCTCGGGCGCGGACTTCAGGTGAAAACTTGTTTGTTGTCTTGCTCATATCGGCTCCACTTTCTCAGAAGTTGGAGCCTCCGGCAAACCCGGCGCGGTTCAGCGTGTGGGGACACCGCTGCGGTTTTTTTGAGTGTTCGCATCATCTCGCTGGACCGTCCGCTGATCTCCGACGAAGGGTCGCCCTAATGTCGGGTTACCTCCTCGACGATCCGACCCCAGTAGCGACCGGCTTCCCGGTCGCAAACGGCGAAGTCGAAGGCCTCGTCCGCTCCGCCGCTCTTAGCCTCGACCCGCGGCATCCGGATCAACGCCGTAAGCCCGAGAATGGCCGAGGAGTTCGGACGCTTGAAGAGGCCGCGACCTATGTACGACCAATCCAAACCATCCGAGTTGATCCGGTTTGCACGCATTGATGCGGGTGCCACCGTCATCGACATTTATCCAGGCGGCGGCGACTGGACACGCCTGTTCTCCGACATCGTTGGACCCGAAGGTCGAGTCATCAGCTTCGTGCCGGCCGAAGTCGCGCACTTCAAGAACGATCCAGTCGGCCTCATCCAAACGCTCGCGCAAGAGCCAGGGCGGGAAAACGTCGAAGCCGTGTCAGCGGACCAAGGACACGGCGAGAAGACTTCAGTCTGTGTATTCTACGCCTCGGGAAGGGCACTGATAGGAGCGGAGCTTGGTATGATGCTCGACGTTACCGATATCGACGGTTCTCGTCCGGTCTCGCAGCGCCACAGGCTTGGCAGCCCGCCAGAACTTCACCCTAGTCTTTTGGCTTCTGACATGAGGAAAGAATTTTGAACTCGATCGACTGCCCAATGAAACGACCGGATCACTCCCGTCCAATCTCTTACACACGGCAAAAGTGTTTCTTTCCGCAGGCACATATAAGCTTGGCGCAGAAAGCACTTCACCGGCGCTTGTAATCAGGTGCTGCGCAAGAGCCAATCGGGTGTCCGTATTTTTAAATGCGCCAACATAGGTTTGCTCGTGCCACTCGCTGCAAGATGGCAAGGTGCCACTCTTGTTTTCCACTTTCGGAAACCTTCAGGCGTGGTCCTTTCAGATCATGATTTCGCCACCCGTTACCGGGATTACCGCGCCCGTCATGTAACTGCCCGGCGTTGTCACGTTGTTTCTCCACTGCCAAGAATGAGGTGTGTATCTGCGTAATCAGGCACCGGCGGCTGTCGCAGCTTTCCACTGCGCCATAGCGTCGATACGATGGATGTGGGTGGCCAGAGCGGAGCGTTTTTGGTGCGGCGCGACGAAGAGATTTCGGACTGCAGAAAAGATCGCGACGAAGCGTTGCAACCGCCGACCGATCGAAATCCCTGCATCATCCGTTCTCGCTTTCGCAATGGCAGATGAGAATTCTCCGCCCGATTGTTCAGGCCCTTGTGTGATCGATGTTCGATACTGGGCATGACATTCCGTTTTGCGGCCCCCTAGGAGCGCAGTTTGTCGGTGATGATGCGCTTCGGCGTCAGACCTTGCTTCTTCAGCAGTCTGAGCAGCAGTCGCTTGGCAGCCTTGATATCGCGGCGGGTCTGGACGATTTCGTCGAGAACGTAACCGTCCTGGTCGACGGCACGCCACAGCCAATGCTTTCGACCGTCGATGGAAGTCACCACCTCGCCCAGATGCCAGATATCTTTCTGCGACGGCTTCGTTCTGCGCAGTTGCTTTGCGTAGGCCGGGCCAAATTTGCGGCCACATCGCCGGATCGTTTCATAAGAAACGACGATGCCGCGCTCCAGGAGCATTTCCTCGACCAGCCGCAGGCTCAAAGGGAACCGGAAATACAGCCACACCGCACGGCCGATGATCTGCGGTGGAAAGCGGTGGTTCTTGTAGCTGATCGTCGACGTGCTCATCTAGCCGGCTCTATCTGCCAACCGTTAAGCCAACGACAACGTGACAACGCCGGCGCGTGGGCTGATTGGCACGCTGATGCTCGTAAACAGCAAGGTTCGACGGTTTGGCCGGCTGGCGAAGGCGTCACCTTCGCATGGCACGCTGCCGTGACTGCAGAACTCGATCTTTGACAAACGGAATTCAAAGGCAACTGATATCGAAGCCCCCCGAGCGTCAGCTTTGGATTTGCTGTCAATGACCGCCCTGCGCCTCTGAGGAGGGTCATCTTACTGAATGAGGTGTTCAAGACCTTGCTATCAAGAAAGTCGACAAGCGAGCGACCGAAGTAGCTAAGACGGGGCACTTCGGGACGCTACTGCCGCCCCTTGCTCCGCTAGGCAATCCATGCCTCTATTTAACCTTAGAGGGGTGAGCTTCAACGTCATGGCATCACGCACGAAGATAGCCGCTTCGCGGCAGCGCGGAGTTGGGGTCGACCTCCATCCCCAAGGGACAACGGAAGACTTGAGGATGAGTGTTTTGCGCAAGAATTCAACTCGGGTTGGCCCCGGCTATCCACAGGTCGTTGTGCTCGTCGGCGCAACGGGCGATCTCTCACGGCGCAAGCTACTGACCGGGCTGTTCCACCTCACCAATGCGGGCTTCATCCCAGGGTGCCGCATTATCGGCGTCTCGCTCGACGACATCGACGCCGATGCCTTCCGCACCATTGCCCGTGACTCGCTGGACAAGTTCTTGACTCGCAAGTTCTCGCAGTCCGAATGGGAAGCGTTTGCCGCATCACTCGACTACGTCCCGCTCGCTGCCGGCGCCAATGCTCTCAAGGAAGCGGTCGATAGGGCCGAGGAAGCACTGGGCGCCGAGACGCGGCGCGTGCATTATTTATCCGTGCCACCAAGTGCTGCCCTTCTGGCCGTGCAACTCCTCGCCCAAGCTGAGCTGACTGAACGCTCCCGTATCATTATGGAAAAGCCCTTCGGCACGGATCTTGCCAGTGCCGTTGCACTAAACAAGAAGCTGCACGAGGTGTTCGACGAGAAGCAGATCTTCCGCATCGACCATTTCCTCGGCAAGGAGCCGGCGCAAAACATCCTGGCCTTCCGATTTGCCAATGGCCTGTTCGAACCAATCTGGAACCGCAACTTCATCGACCATGTGCAGATCGACGTCCCGGAGACACTCGGCCTTTCGACCCGCGCCGCCTTTTACGAGACCACCGGCGCCTATCGTGACATGGTGGTGACCCACCTCTTCCAGATCCTCGCCTTCATGGCGATGGAGCCGCCCACCGCCCTTGAGCCTGCGCCAATCTCGGAAGAGAAGAACAAGGTGTTCCGCTCCATGTTGCCAATTGAGCCGCGCGACGTGGTGCGCGGTCAATACATTGGCTACCGCAATGAGCCTGGCGTCGATCCCGAAAGCGACACTGACACCTTCATCGCCCTAAAATGCGCCATCGACAACTGGCGCTGGGCCGGCGTTCCCTTCTACCTGCGTACAGGCAAGCGCATGGCCGAGGGGCAGCGCATTATTTCGATCGCATTCCGCGAGCCCCCGAAATCGATGTTCCCTGCGGGATCTGGCGTGGGGGCACAGGGCCCTGACCACCTCACCTTCGACCTCGCTGATGCCTCCAAGGTCTCGCTTTCCTTCTATGGCAAGC
The DNA here is from genome assembly GCF_019685115.1 of Rhizobium sp. NZLR11. NCBI lineage: Bacteria > Pseudomonadati > Pseudomonadota > Alphaproteobacteria > Hyphomicrobiales > Rhizobiaceae > Rhizobium > Rhizobium sp. NZLR11. The sequence continues at coordinate 133,422 of NZ_JABDWD010000014.1, forward strand.
GCCCTGGCCCGGGCTTCCGGCTCGACAAGCTCTCGCTGCAATTCGCCATGAGCGAAACCGGCCTGATTGGCGAAGTTCTGGAGGCCTACGAGCGTCTGATCCTCGACGCCATGCGCGGTGACCACACGCTGTTCACTACGGCCGAGGGTATTGAGCGGCTCTGGGAGGTTTCCCAACCTCTCCTCGATAACCCGCCGCCCGTACGCCTCTACGACCAGGGCGGCTGGGGGCCGAAGTCGATCCACCAACTCATTGCCCCGCACGCCTGGCGCCTGCCGTTCGAGCGCGCCTGGAGGGATGCGGCAAAAGGGTGATTGACGGTCAATAGTTGGATCGATGCCGGCGACCGGAATGGCGCCGACCAATTTTGCGAAAAATCCCAATAAAAAAGGGTCTTCTCAATTTGTGTGGCGGTTCACCGGCTGTTAGCGGCGATGCCGGTACGGGCTAGCCATGCGAACGAAATCAAAATGGTCGCCCGGTCCGGGTATCAAAGTGCAAGATGTTTTACCCAGCGAGGATGGCAATTGGATTTTGTCCGCCTGCGGGGTGCCGTCCGGGATTTGCCCTGATTGCGGATGCCAAAGCAGAAATAGACACGGATGGTCACACCGCAGTCTTCAAGACCTCCCAATCCAGGGCAAAGTCGTGGCGGTGAAGCTCCAGTTGAGCCGGTGGCGTTGCACATATCGGCTCTGCAAACGGCGGACTTTCACTGACCGCATCCCAGCGATTGCCGCCCCCTATGCCCGTCGGACAACCAGGGTCGCGGAGATAGTGGGCATGCTTGGCCATAATGCTGGCGGCCGCCCCGGCGAGCGATTGATGCAACGGCTCGGGATGCCCATCAGCGACGATACCATCCTTCGACATTTGAAGCGGTGTGCCGCGCATGCCAAAGACGACACCCCGGCTCGCGTGGTCGGCATAGATGACTGGGGCTGGCGGAAGTCGTGGCGCTACGGCACGATAATCGTCGATCTTGAACGGCGCACGGTTTTGGACGTTCTCGCCGACCGAAGCGTAACGAGCGTTGCAGGATGGTTGACGCAGCATCCCTCTATCGAGGTTGATAGCAGAGATCGATGCGGACTTTACGCGCAGGCTGCTCGCGAAGGGGCGCCGCAAGCGCATCAAGTGGCTGATCGCTTCCACCTGATGCAGAACCTGCGCCTGGCTATCGAGGAACAGATGAGTTTTTCCGGCCGTGCCCCGGCAGAGCTTTGCTGCCCGATGAGGCATCGGGGTTTCTCAAGGGCGTTGTCACGTTGTCGTTGGCTTAACGGTTGGCAGATAGAGCCGGCTAGATGAGCACGTCGACGATCAGCTACAAGAACCACCGCTTTCCACCGCAGATCATCGGCCGTGCGGTGTGGCTGTATTTCCGGTTCCCTTTGAGCCTGCGGCTGGTCGAGGAAATGCTCCTGGAGCGCGGCATCGTCGTTTCTTATGAAACGATCCGGCGATGGGGCCGCAAATTTGGCCCGGCCTACGCAAAGCAACTGCGCAGAACGAAGCCGTCGCAGAAAGATATCTGGCATCTGGACGAGGTGGTGACTTCCATCGACGGTCGAAAGCATTGGCTGTGGCGTGCCGTCGACCAGGACGGTTACGTTCTCGACGAAATCGTCCAGACCCGCCGCGATAACTGAACGCGTTGTAAGCTAGGTCGCCGACTTTATCGAAGGCGTGCCCGTTCGCTTTGAGGAAGGCCCGGTCCTCCGCGGTCATGTCGCCTTGGGCTGATCCTGGAAATGAAGAGTATCGGAGAAATAAGCATAGCGCCGGCCAGCGGCCGGGATTCCGGGAATTCTCGACGCGCAATGAGCGGAAACCAGGGCAGCCGCAGGAGCTTCATCATAGTGGCCCGAAGGGGAAGCTGGACCGACTGCCCCGCTCCTTGCGCTCCGCTTTCGTGGGGCAGGTGGAGTTTCGAGGGGTGAGGCGTCGCTCGTCCTTGAATAGGCCCGCATAGATCGTAGAGCATCGCGCCTCCCGCTGACCAAAATGACGCCGAGAGGCGAAGTCTCAGCGCGATGCTCGACGCCGTCCATTGGCGATGGGCGCCTTCCTCGATCTTCCCCACAAGAACACGAACACGCCGAAAAAAATGAGCATGACAATGAAGTAGCTCGACCCATCGCCTTTCTTGTCCGCTGTCGGGCTCGGCGCGGAGGCAGCGGGCGTCACCTGTGCCTCGCGTATCGGCAGTTTCGTTGGTTCGGACGACGATCTTTCCGACGTGGACGTCTGCACGGCAGGTGCGGGGACGGCATCCTGCGCATTGGCTGCAGGAGGCGGTGTGGAGGTGGCGATAGACGGAAAGAGCGTCCATAACGAATCTTGGGTGATGACGCCAGTCGGGATGAGATCATGAGCGCGTTGAAATCCCTTCAACGCGGAAATGGATTTTGTTCCCCAGATGCCGTCTGGCACCCCCGCGTCGAACCCTTGTCCCGCCAACGCCTTCTGAACGTCGCGAACCGGTCGGATATCCGCGAACGATTCCGCCGCCGACACTGCTAAGAGCATATATGCAAACAGCAGCGTCGCGTATCCTGCCTTCATCCCCATGCTGCCGTCGCCCTCGCCGAGATGCAAATATACACCACCAGGTTTACTATCCAAGATGCGAAACCTGCATCCGGGTCGAATTCCCGGCGCTTTCATATCTCGTTGAAGCAAAGCCCAAAAAAGTCTGGATCAACTCTCGCGATAAGATTCTGGAATCGTCGCAACCCGGCTATATTCGCATCTCCTGGTTGCTCGTTCGGAATGACATTCGTGACTATAGACATTGCGCCGATCTTTCGGCCCTATCTCGATGAAGCGATCGCACGCTTCTCTTATCTACATCCTGACGTGGACGTCGCGACCACCGAGCGGGGCGTCGCGCTGAGCACTTCCGATCCGGCTATAGTTGCTGAATTCCGGCATACGCTCTACCGCCAGAAGATTCATCGCGAGACCGACACGCTTCGCCGGGCGGTGATCGAAAGACTGCTGCGACGAATGTGATGCCGCTGAAGTTCCGCCCGACTGGCGGGCACGAGTTGATCTTCTGCGATGATGCCGGCGGCTTCTTCCGGTCGAGCGACGCTTTCCTCGAGCGCTTTACGCCTGCCGACTGTCAGTCGCGCAGCTTGCGATCGCTGCCCCGCGAGCCGCTGCATCTTGCAATTCCGATTTATGCGGATTAAATGTGGTTACGTAACCACGAAATGCTGGAGGCTGGCCATGACCATCACCACGCTGTCAGGCCGAGAACTCAATCAGGATCTTGGCCGCGCAAAGCGCGCCACCAAGTCTGGGCCTGTCATCATCACCGACAGGGGACGGCCTGCGCATGTTCTCCTGTCATTCGAGGAGTACAAGCTGCTTACAGGCAAAATGCGGACGCTCGGTGACATGCTGGCGGCGCCAGGTGCAGAAGACGTTGACTTGCCGCTCCCGCAGCGCACGGAACATGCCCAGCCGGTCGACCTATCCTGATGATGTTGCTCGATACCAATGTCGTGTCCGAACTGCGCAAGGTCGCGAGCGGCAAGGCTGATCCCAATGTCGTGGTCTGGAACGAAACCGTCGATCCGGCCCAGACCTTCATTTCATCTGTCGTCCTGCACGAACTGGAGATTGGCGTTCGGCTGGTGGAGCGTAATGATGCCGCCGCCGGGAAGGCGCTTCGGAACTGGCTGGAAAATACCGTTCTCACTGCGTTTTCCGGCCGAATCCTGCCTCTGGACGAGGCGGTGGCAGTTCAGGCGGCCCGATGGCATGTGCCCAACCCCAAACCGATCAATGACGCTTATATTGCAGCGACAGCCTTCACCCGCCGTATGACGCTGGTCACGCGCAACATCAAAGATTTCGAAGGCACGGGAGTTGCACTCGTGAATCCGTGGAATCTTCCGACATAGCATCCACAGCGATCGTTCGTGTGGCGCAATTAATTGTAGCCTGGTGGGAAACGACCGCCTGACAGCCGCCTGATGTCAGAGGTTCGCGCGTGGTTTCATGCATGAGCGAGCTTTCTAGAATGTCGTCGACACGGGCGGTCCAGCCGACGATAGCGCCCTGCGCGCGGATCATGGATCATGGCGATGGCTGCAGCTTTGAATTCGGGGAAATAGCTTTCCGTCGCCTCCTCGGCGAGCAGGCATTCATAGCCGCGGTCGTTTGCTTCGCGCATCGTCGTCTGCACGCAGACTTCGGTGGTGACGCCGGCAAAGACGAACTGACTAAGTAGAGCAGGCGAACGTCATCTGCCGCTATTCTCGTGTCTCGACCACCTTGACCGACACGTCCAAATCCAGGAAATCGTCCGGCATTCCCGTATATCCGCCGGTAACAGGCATGATCTGTCCATTGTTGCGGGCAAACGCTACGGGAATAAGACATGCTTCTCCCACTCGTCGATGGGTGGGATCAAACGCAATCCAACCGGCTCCCGGAAGATAGACTTCCGCCCAGGCATGTGTCGATCCGCCGTCGTCGACAGATGCCCGCGGGTCGTAGATGTAACCGGAGACAGCACGCGCACCGAACCCTAAGCAACGAACAGCTTCAATGAAAAGCGCTGCGACGTCCCTGCATGAGCCACTGGCCTGCTCCAGTGTTTGTTGCGGCGACTGTGTGCCTTCCTCGTCTCGGATGCGATAGCTGACATCTGTCAGAATGCCGGCATTGATGTCTTTCAGGAGCGAAAGCGTGTCGGTCGGGCGGCTGCCCGCGAACGCTCGGGCCCAATCCGCCACACGACTACCAGGAGAGGTCGCGGCAGCAAACGCCCCGAGGTCGGTCTCGTCTTCGGTCGAGTAGGTGAAGGGATAGGCATGCGCCGAGATGTCTATATTGAAGACCGGCCACGGGTCGGCGGTCTGCTCGACAACGGCAGCACTGGAGATCGTCAGTTCGCAGGTCCGTTCAGAAAACGTTACCGTCGCGACCGTGTTGCCGAAAACGTCCTTCGACCAGTCGATCGACCCGTTCGCAGAACAGTCAATGCTGAAAGACAAGGTCCGAAGCTGTTGGTCGGTCCTGGGCGACAGGATCAGGCGGTGCGCAAGCAGCCCGACTGGCCGCAAGTAACGATAGGTCGTTCGATGCTTGATCTGAAGTTTCATGATGATTTCCCGGCCGTCAGACTATCTCAGACATAGGCCAGGGAAACGGCGCTCGTAAAGTGTACGCGCTTTGCGGACTCCGTTGTGGCGACGAGACTTCTTCTCGATGTTCGGATTCAATAAGGAGCTTGAAGCATGTCATTAGGGGCTTGGTAGCGTACGGCTTCCTGACAAATCTAAAGCGGTGCGGTAGCAACGACTGTCGCAGATTTACGACCCCGGACGTCATAACAATCGCTAGCTTTGGCCATCTTGCATGAACGCGCACCGCGAGTTGGACACCATCTATTGGGCCTTTCATATTAACGGATGTGAACACGAGACTGATGTCGTCCCGCATTTCCAAGATCTCCAGCGCATCTGCGCCATTGGATGCCTCGGCTGTCCCATAGCCGGACCCTTTACACGCAACTACCGCTTCCGCGCGGATGCCCCGGTTCTCTTCTACAATTAGGATCACGTGTTTTTGAGCATGGCCGTTCAACAACTTGATTTACCCAGCAAAGAGTTTAGCGACAGAACTATCAAATCACCAATGCTGCGGCGCAGCAACAAGATATTGGCAGCGCTATCCGCCGAGCCATGCGCTGTGATTGTCAAATTGGAATACAGCGGCTGAACGGCGGGGTCGCGGGTTCATGTCCATTCAAGGCGCCCTGGGCGAACCACCGATAAAGTTCTGCGACGCTTGCGGTAAGCCCGTAACGGTTCACGTGTCTTCGGCCGAACTCCCGTTAGGTACTACACTTCCCAGGCCAAGCCGTGAGTGCGACATCAATCAGCCGCTTCAGCAGCGCATTGCAGGCGCCATCGCAGGCCTGTGCGGACATGCCCTGGATAATTGCACCGTAGAAGCGCGCGAGCGTATCGGTATCGGTTTGCGCCGGCAATTCGCTTTCCTCAACGGCGCGGTCAAAGCGGGCTTTCACGGTTTTGATCGACGCCTCGCGCAATGCTGCCGTCATCCGCGCGACGGATGCATTTTCTTCCGCATGCTGCAGCACGGCTGTCGATACCATGCAACCTCGCGGCTTGTCCGGTTGGGTGTCACCGTCAGCGATATCGTAAAGGTAACGGCTCAGGGCTTCATAAACTGGAAGATTAGATTGGAGGATTTCCGACCGTCGGCTGGTTTCACGGGCAATGCTGAAGTCGAGCGCCTGACGGTACAATTCCTCCTTTGATCCGAACATCGAATAAAGAGTCGGCGGATTGATCCCCATGGCCTTCGTGAGATCTGCGGTCGAGGTTCCTTCGTAGCCGCGTTCCCAGAACAGCCGTGCCGCGATGTCGAGCCCAACGTCGCGATCGAGCGCGGGCGGTCTGCCTCGTTTGCGGACGGGCTTTTCCATTAAAATAGTGGTCCCTATTAAATGCGTTGACAGAGGGTTTTCTGCTCTTATTATAGGGGTCACTATTTAATTTAGCAACGGAGTGGTCCATGTCCCAAAGACTAGCAAACAAGATAGCCCTCATTACCGGAAGCTCGCGCGGTATCGGCCGGGCGGCCGCCCTTGCGTTTGCGAGGGAGGGTGCCGCGTTGATTGGTGTGCACTACACCGCCAACGCGGATGCCGCTAATGCCACGGTACGCGACATTGGGGCGCTTGGCGTCAAGGCTGTCGCTGTGAAAGCCGATCTCAGACACGGCAAGGACGCGGCCGATAACCTCTGGGCCCAGTTCAGCGAAGCCGCGCGTATAGAGACGGGCTCATCCGCTCTGGACATTCTGGTGAACAATGCGGGTATCGCGCCGGCGTTACCGTTGGAGCAGACGAGCGAAGCAGCTTTCGACGAGGTGATGACGATTAACTATAAGGCGCCGTTCTTCCTGATCCAGGCAGTGGCGGACCACATCCGCGACAACGGCCGCATCATTAATATCTCCACTGGGTTTACGCGGATCGCTGCGCCGACACATCCTGCCTATGCGGCCTCCAAGGGGGCGCTGGAGACATTGACACTGGCACTGGCACCTGAATTTGCAACTCGGGGGATTACGGTCAATGCGGTGCTTCCGGGTGTGACGGAGACGGATATGAATGCCGAGTGGCTGGCATCGCCGGACGCGCGCGCCGGCGCCGAAGCGCTCTCGGTCTTCTCACGTGTCGGCCGGGCGGAGGACGTCGCTGACGTTATCGCTTTCCTCGCATCGAACCATGCGCGCTGGACGACGGGCCAGATGATCGATGCGACGGGGGGTGCGCGGATCTGATCGATCCTAAGACTTTTCTGTGTTTGCAGCCATCCAAACCGCGGCACAGGATGCATCCTCGACGAGGTACCGGTTTAGGTCCGCTTCCCCGTTAGTCCATAAGGCAGAATCGCGCTCGCCAGGCGCGATCATGTTTTCATCCAATCGGCGGGGCGCCTGCCTAAGCTGGCAGGATCGTTCCTCGCATCCCGAACAGCCTCAACGCGCCGACATTAACTCGCCCACCAAGAACCTCTTTCGTTGGAGGTTGAATGTTCCGGTAAACGGCGGCGTAAACGGACCTGGCCGCGACAAGCCAACTCATCCTCAATGAGCAGCTGCCAACGTGTCCTCCCCCTGTCGGCGGTGATCGTGGACTGGACGCATATCTTCAGTGTGTCGTTTCGATTAAAAGTCGCGTAATCAATTTGTTGAAAAAAACATGTGCCGAGGATCGCTGTGTTTCGCGATTACCTCCGGCGCGCAGGCGAGCGTATATGGAACGCGCTTGCTTTGAATCTCGGGTGCGACTCAAGTTCCTCAGTAACATTTCGTACGAAGCATTCCTTCGAAATTCGGTGTGCTGCTGCAAGCTTTTACATCTCGAGCAAGATTCGCCTTCGCTATTGTTGCCTGCTCTCGACGAGGAGCATCTTTGTTGGCCGCGGGAAAGCTTGTGCAACTGGGCAGAAACGTTCCCGCACCGGCGAGGTAAACGGCTATGATCGTTCGACGCACGATGACTACCTCCATATTGCTTAAACGAGGCAAAAAGCAGTGTTGCCCGATCCACCTTGCGTTACGCCCCATTCAAAAAGTATATGTTTGAATTCAACTGATATGTCAGCAGTTCATTTCCCATCAAGGCGTTTGATCTGAACAGAAAAAGCTCGATCGCGCCGATCTAGCTGCGATCGGCATTGTCCTGACCGTCACGCCTATGACAGCAGCCAATGGTTCACGCGAGGGCGAATGCAATCCCACGGCGCGGGATCCGGGGAAAGCTAGACGAGAAACGCATCGAATGCCCTTACGTTCGGATTGTCGCGCCGACTTTTCGGCCACAGCGCCGTTATTTCCCGTCACCAGACTGCGCAACGCATTCAGTGAAAGCGTGTCGGCATGCTCGGGGGAGGGGAGCCGTCTCTTTGCCATCCCCGGACCGAATCATGATTTGCCCGGTCTTAGGAATCCCTGCGCCGACCAATAGGGTTCTACGCGCCGGGTTATGCACACTTTCTATGGGCGGTCGCCGAAATGCTGCCACCGATTTTGCCCCACGTACCCGGATGGAGCCGGCCTTCCGCGCCGGCATCGCATTGGCGCGTCTCGATGCGCGCATTGCCCGCTCGCCGGTTGGCGCCGGCTTCCTCGAACGATCCCAGTTTGCCGATGCCTGTGCCTCGTTGTGGATCGACGGCGAGCTTGTGCATCTCGAGGACCTCGTCCCCGACGACGCCACTCGCGATATCCGCACACCCACCCAAGCTGACCATCACCCGCTCGCGCCGGCGCATCGCCGGCCAACGACCTGGCTGGGCGATGTCCGCTGAGGTGCATTCGCACCCTGCGCCAGAAGGTGACTTTTGGCCAAAGATCGTGTTCGTCCGCGAACTTGTCTCACACATCATGTTCCACGAGGTCGGCTATACCGGTCCATATCAGAGCTACCTCGACGGCTACAAAATGGTTCATGCGGCCATGTCTGTCGGGGAAGACTCCGAGGCGGGTGATCCGGTCGATGAAGGGGCGGATCCACCAGCTTTCATTGAAAGTCTCCCGTCTTCATCGTGACGCTCGATTACCCTTCGCAGCGTTTTGTTCGTTCGCGTTTATACACTATGACGATCAGCATCTCGACGACTATCTGAGGGCTTGAATGTCAGAAAAATATAGCCTATTTTCTGACACATGAAAACGCTCACGGCATCAGTTCCAGACCGAATCATGAAGCGCGCCCGTGCCAGCGGGTGTGGCGGCGTCTTCACACCCAGTGACTTTTTGGACGTGGCCGCGCGGGCGACGGTCGACCAAGCCCTTTCCCGGTTGGCCAAGAATGGGAAACTCCGCCGCTTGGCGCGAGGACTGTACGATTTCCCGAAGGTTCATCCGCAACTTGGGGCCCTTTCGCCGACGCCTGACGATGTGGCGAAAGCGTTGGCGCGGGAGACCGGATCCCAGGTGCAGATTGCCGGCGCGCGTGCGGCGAATGCCCTTGGCCTATCAACACAGGTCCCGGCAAAGAGCACCTATCTGACCAATGGCCCCTCCCGCCGTGTCGTACTCGGTAAGCGCGTCGTGGATCTGCGCCACGCTTCGCCCAAGCACCTTATTGCTCCGGGCAGTGCTGCAGGCACCGTCGTACAGGCCCTTCGTCACGTCGGGGCAATACGTGCCGCCGACGTTGGGCAGATCGCGTCGCGTCGGCTGTCGGCCAGCGACAAGAAGACGCTTGCATCCAATGCGATCCAGGCCCCCGCATGGATGCGGCCGACGCTCGTCTCGATCGCCAACGCAGCATCGGGTGAGATCGATGGATAAGGTTGCTCTTCTTCCTGCCGATGATCGGGCGGCCCTCTTTGGCGAGACGGGTGCTGGCCGAGGCGTCACCAATACGATCATAGAAAAAGACTTCTGGGTCTGCTGGACCTTGAAGCGGCTTTTCGGCCTGCAGCAGAAAGATACGGCCACCCTTGTGTTCAAGGGTGGCACTTCGCTTTCCAAGGCGTTCGGTGGCATCAGCAAGAAAAAAGCCGAGAAACTCATCGAAGCCCTGGTAAGCGCCGCCAATTGGCCTGATTTTGCTCCGCCGTTGACATAACAAAGCGCTTCCTCGCCGAAACTGACCAAAACCAGGACTTTGATCCAGATCAACCCGCGTCCTCACCGGTTGGCTATACTGTGGTCTTGCTTTGGCGATTGGTGCGCAGGGCTAAAAGGGGACTACGTCAATGATCAGATCATCTCCAATTGGGCCCGCTGTGGTCGCGTTCTTCTTTGCCGTTGCCGTTGCCGTTCCGGCCTACGCCTTGGGCCAGACCGTGGTTAAGGCGGAACTGTGGAACAAACCAGATGGCTCGCAAGGCGTTACCCTAAGCACTGATCACGTCAAACCGGGCAAAGTTCAGTTCCAGGTAAAGAACGTCTCCACCGACGAAGATCACGAACTTCTGCTCGTCAAGACGGACCTTGCCCCCGCGGATTTTCCAATGGATGCAAGCGGCGCGCGCGTCGATGAAGACAAGTTCAAGGGCCTCAAAGAGCTCGGCGATGTGCATCCGGGCAAGTCGCGAAATACCACCTTGACCCTTAAGGCCGGCAAATACGTGCTGTTCTGCAACGAGCAGGGACACTTCGGTGCGGGAATGTACATTGCTTTCATGGTTGAACCCTAGGTGTTTAGTCCCAGCGGAGTGTGGCAAAGCGAAAGGATGCGGGCCTGGTCGCTTCTGCAGAAGCACATGGACTGGTGGGAGATCGGCTCCATGAAGCCCCAGGAGCTCCCCGTGCTCGAAGTGTCGCCGCATGTCTTTTACGGCATCGCCGTCACGAGCGTATCAGGAAGGAGAGCGTCCGACACCAACTGACGTCCTGGCGCGACTCGAGCGGTCGTCCGCAGAACGAAAAATGGAGCAGGGCGCGCGCTAAACGGCATGGTCTACGACCGAGCCGAACACGTCCCAATCGGCGGCAATTGCGACGAGATTGGCGCCGACTTCTTTGCCGATCAAAACGATGACCTGGAACCGATTGCTCGCACACGCGTGAACCGAAGCGGGAGTGTCGACGGGCCGGCCCCATCGTCTTGCCGGCACAGGTCATAGGATTAATCATCCATCCGGCCATCGCGATTACGACACCGGTCGGACCTAAGACCCGAAAAACTCACCTGTCGCCCACCGCTCGACGCGACGAACACAGACCTTCTGACCGAAATACGGATGCCAAGGGTAATGAACTTCCACTTCATCGCCGACTTGGGCGGAATGAACGGGGGACGGCTCTCAAACGGAAGGACGCTCTTTTTGTCGGGCATGGCGCAGGGGCTGAGAACTGGGCGATCATCGCCTCGCTTATCAAGATCTGCAAGCTCGCCGTCGATCTGCTGGCCTACCTGACCGCGACGCTTACCGCCAATAGCCACAAGCAGAGCAAGATCGACGAGTTAATGCCATAGATCACCCCATAATCTGGCAGAAACGCGCGGTATTGAGTGCAAATCGTGCAAAGCGCACCGCTTTATCGGAAGTCCAATTCGACGATATGTCCAGAATTCGATCGTGATGTCGAGAACGACGCTTGATGTATTTCTACTATGCGTCCGACAATCTTCAGCCCGATCCCAAGGCTGTCAGGGGGGCTGGACGCGCTTTTATGAAGCGGCGAGAGTTTGGGGGAGCGATCCTCGACTGCGATGGTGCCGTTGCCCACACAAACTATCACCACGGTGTGATCAGGGGTGTGCCTGACGGCGTTCTCGATCAAATTGCGAACCGCGTCTCTTAGAAGAGAAGGCGCACCCCTGAATATGGTGCTTTCGACCTGACTGAAGAACTCCAGCGAATGTTTGTTTTCGTAAACCCAGGGGGCTAGTTGCGCAACGACGGATGATGTTAGCTCCACGAGGTCGACCTCCTCGAACATGCCGTGATCAACGCTGTCGAGCCGAGCAAGGGCGGTAAGCTGAGCAACGAAGTTCACCAGGTCATCAAGGTCGGCTTCTGCCCTCCTGGCACGGGGATCATCGATATGACCGAGTTCCAACTTCAGCGCCGCAAGCGGTGTTCGGATTTCGTGGGCGATCCCGGATGTCAGGACCTTCTGCGACATCATCAACTCGCCAACGCGCTCGAAGGCGCGGTTGACTGCGGCTGCAAGATGCGCAACTTCCCGCGGCATTTGGTCGAAGTCCAAATGCGAACGTGAATCCATAGGGTCAATCCGGTCGGCTGCATCTGCGGCAGCTCGGACCGGCCGCAATGCTTGGCGGACAGACAACAAGGTTCCACCAAGTACGAGCACGAGGAGAATGCTCATCGGCACAATCAGGTGTTCAATCACCTCGTTCCAGAGGACGTCAGACATAATGTCAGAGGGATCACCGATTGTCGCGATGTCGACGAGGAAGCGCTGATTAGCAATTACGAACGCCCGCCCGCCGACCAGCGACAGAGGCTTTCCAGGTACCAAAGATCGCAGCCAGAAGTCCGGAGGGTTCACATCGGTTGGGAGGAAGCGATCCTCACAGGCGGCGTCGCACGATTGGAACACCAGCGCACCGTTTGCTGCACGAATTCGGGCAACATAACCGCTGTCTCCTTTATGGTAACGTTGCTGCACACTATCTGGAAGACGGTAGCGAATGCTGGATTCTTCCACTGTGATCCCGGCCGCAAGCCGCTCTGTTTCCTGCTCAACGAACAATCGAGATAGCTCACCAACATTCCAGTAGTAGTCCGAGAAGACGATGGCAAGTTGCAGGAGCATGGCGAAGAGCGCGAAGAACGCGATCCGGCGAGCGAGAATGGCCCCTAGCGTCGCGCGCGACTGGCTCAATCACGCACCTCACGCATCAGATAGCTCACGCCCCTGATCGTCTCGATTGATAAGTGGGTATTGTGCCTCTCTAGCCTCTTTCTGAGACGGGATACGGCCAGTTCGACAGCGTTACTGCTTCTCTCATCGCCAAATTCCGAGAATGTATGCTCAATCCTGGCTTTGGCGACAACTTTTCCACCATTGCGCATCAGCAATTCGAGCAATCCTTTCTCCGATGGGGCAAGAGCGACTTCATCACCCGCGCAGGTTACCTGTCGCGCCGCGACATCAAGTTTCAGCGCCGCGAATTCGAGAACTGGCATGGATGTGACGGGCGACCGGCGGATAAGTGCGCGTATCCGCGCAGTGAGTTCGCCGTTGTGGAACGGCTTAGCCAGATAGTCGTCAGCGCCGGCATCAAGTCCGGCGATCCGTTCGTCGATCGCACCTCTTGCAGTTAAGGCAAGCACTGGCGTCTGGGTGCCCGCATCCCTGAGCGACTTCAGAACGTCGATCCCATCTTCATCAGGGAGACCGAGATCGAGCAGCAGCAGGTCGTACTCCCCTTCTCGAAGGGCCACGCGTCCCTCCTGTGCGGTCTCGAACGCGTCGATCTTCCAACCCTCATCCCGGATTGCCTCGCAAAGAAGCCCACGAAGCCGGGCGCTGTCCTCGATGAGCAGAATCCTCATGCCTTCTTTCGACCCGTAACCATCGACCAGACGAGATTTTCTCGATGCCTCCAGCTTTCCACGACAGCAGCGCCAGCGTGGACGAAGACGAGAACCATAATGCTGTTGGCGATGGTGCCGTGCAATTGTTCAAGCCATTTTTCGCCCCAGAAGGCGTCCCACGTCGTCATCCAGCCTGTCAGGGCAGTTGCCCCAAGAAGAGCGATAAGCAAGAGCATCATCACCGATGCCAGCGGATTGTGGCCGAGGTATCGCTTCTCTTTGCGCTGAATGATCCCGCTGATTTGATCCTTGACCTTGCGCGGTGTCGGAAAGAACTCGGTGAATCGCGCATGCTTCGTGCCAACAAGGCCCCAGACGAGACGAACGATGATCGCTCCCGCCACCACGTAACCAGTGATGCGATGCCAGTATTTCCCTTCCTCCAGGATGAAAAGGTTGAGTGTGCAAGCTGTGACAATGGTCCAATGGAAAATACGGACGATCGGGTCCCAGACCTTGACGCTCTTTTGTGCGGTGTCGGAGGGCGATACGCCCCCCTTCGTCGACGAGATCACCGTCATCGCTCAATCGCCCTTCTGCACGATGTCACCGGATACCGGATTGAAGTAGACCTCGGCTCGCTTGCCCTCCTTATCCTTGCCGTAGATTTCATAGCAGTTTCCCGTGACTTCGAAGGTCTTGACCTTGTAGCCGAGCGTATCGATCTTCGCCTTCATGGCGTTCTCCGACATCCACTTGGACTTCGGCTCTTTTGTACAACTCGGGCTGGCCAACGCCAGTGCCGGTACTGAAGCGACGATTGCGACTGCGGTCATCAGTTTCAACATAATCATGCGGTCCTTTGCTTACACCCAACCGGGCGACGAACCGAGCAATAGAATTCTCCAGCTGTCCGTTTGCTGTCAGACGGTACGAAAGGTGCTCTCGGCGACTCATTCAGGCGTCAATGTGCGAGCGCCACGGCGGTTACGGTCGACCGCGGCGCCTCCGTCAGTCTGTTCTCGGCGTTGGCTGCAACGCCGGCCGCAGCAGTCCCGCCCGGCCATCGAAGACGTCGGTCCCTCCGCGGCAAGAACGGGGTGACGGCTCCCGTCGGGAGCGACCTACATGCGGGTGGTTTCGATGAACCGGAGCATGCGTCACGATCCTCGGCCGATGGCGCAGACGGTGGCGTACATGTCAGTAGACGTCCTTCCCAGACAGGCCGATAAACTCGGTCGTCAGACCTTCGATGTGGGCTTCCTTGAGGAGACGGTCGGCGCTCATGATGTCGAGGCACATGGCTCCGTTGAACGACTGCCTCAACGGGCAGCAAAAGTGATCTCTCACCCACGACAAGCCTCGCGGCGTTGCCACCGTCACCTCCCAGCGATCCTCGTCCCGGCGCTCGAGAACCAGGTCGGTGGCGTTCCGCTCGACCGGGGCCAGCCCGGCGGTCGGCGTCGCGGCTGTTGTCTCCTTTTTATGGATGATGCCATCATCGCGCATGTCCGTGTCCTTCGGATGAAGCCATGGTTTAAGGTCCTATCCAAGCAGGCTATCGGAGGCGGCGCGCGCGGTCTTTGACGCGCATCAATCCTTGCGTTTGACGGACGCCGCCGTTTGGGAGGGCGATAGCGTTCCGAAGGCGATATTGCCAATGGAGAATAGCTTCAAGGCCATGGTACTCGAACAGGTAGGTCGTCCGCTTCGCCTTGTAGAGCGACCGGATCCTTCGCCGCCGCCCCTCGCTCATGCGAACCAAGTGCTAGACGATCTGCGGGCCGGCCGCATTGAACCGCGCCGGGTTTGCCGGAGACCGTTTGGTTTAACTTATGCGGCCATGGCTGGTTCGTCCAGCATGGCGTAGTAGCGTTCCTCGGCCTCGACTGGGCGCATGTTTCCGATGGGCTCCAGAAGGCGGCGGTGGTTGAACCAGTCGACCCATTCGAGCGTGGCGAACTCCACCGCTTCGAAGTTGCGCCATGGTCCCCGGCGATGGATCACCTCGGCCTTGTAAAGGCCGTTGATCGTTTCGGCGAGAGCGTTGTCATAGGAATCGCCAACGCTGCCGACCGACGGCTCGATGCCTGCCTCCGCCAGCCGCTCGGAATACTTGATTGACACGTATTGCACGCCCCTGTCGGAGTGGTGGATGAGCCCGCCGCGATGGATGGGCCGCCGATCATGAAGTGCTTGGTCCAGAGCGTCGAGGACGAAACCTGCATGGGCAGTCCGGCTTGCCCGCCAACCGACGATGCGGCGGGCGAAGGCATCAATGACGAAGGCCACGTAAACGAAGCCCTGCCAGGTCGCGACATAGGTGAAATCGGAAAGCCAGAGCATGTTGGGTGCTGGAGCCTTGAAGTGGCGATTGACGCGGTCGAGCGGACATGGGGCAGACCTGTCCGACACGGTGGTTTTGACTGGCTTGCCGCGAATGATGCCTTGAAGACCCATCATTCTCATGAGCCTTGCGACGGTGCAGCGAGCGATATCGAAGCCTTCTCGCTGCAACTGTCGCCAGACTTTCCGCACGCCATAGACCTGGAAGTTCTCGTTGAACACCCGGCGTATCTCGACTTTCATGGCAATATCATTCCGTTCGCGGGCCGATAGGCGGTCCACGTCCGTGCGCTTGGCGATAACCTCATAATAGGTGGACGGGGCAATCGGCAGCAGTCTGCAGATCGGCTCGACCCCGAGCACCGAGCGGTGTTCGTCGATGAAGGAAATCATCGCTTCAGTGGGCGGTCGAGCTCCGCCTGGGCAAAATACGCCGAGGCTTTGCGTAAAATCTCATTCGCCTGACGAAGCTCGCGGTTCTCCCGCTCCAGAGCCTTCATCTTCTCCGCCACGTCACTCGGCAAACCTGCACGCTTGCCGCTGTCGACCTCGGCCTTCTTCACCCATTCATGGAGGGTATGCGCCGAGCAGCCGATCTTGGCCGCTATCGATGATACCGCCGCCCAGCGCGATGAGTGCTCGGCTTCATGTTCCGTCACCATCCGAACGGCGCGGGCGCGGACTTCAGGAGAGAATTTGTTCGTCGTCTTGCTTGTCATAGACCCTACTTCTCACGAGTTGGGGTCTCCGGCAAACCCGGCGCGGTTCACTGCAATGGAACGCGCAATGACGGCACCTTTAGGGAGAAGTCACCAAAGGCATCCCCCACCTAAGTCGAATTGAGCCTAAAATAATCCCCACCACGTGATGCATTATGCATGTTGGCGTGTTCTCGTCCAGATTGACGAGATGAGCTGTTTACCTTCAGGATCTAGGGGTGAATTCCTCCGATCGCCAGCACCTTTCCCGCGTCGCCGCCCTCGGCTGCACCGTGGTGCTTCCCGATACCGGCGAGCGGTGCTGCCCCCGGCTGAAATCCACCACCCACGTGACGGACAGGGGATGGGCAACGGGCCCACCATTCTCAAGCGATTCCGCTGTGTTTCAATCACCATTCCGCCCAATCGCCGCTTCCGTATGGTCACGCCGTCCATAAGGGCACCAAGACGTTCGAGGCGATATATGGGACGGAGTTAGAGCTGTTGGCGCGGACGCGGGAACCACGGGCGCCACCCGGACATAGCCATTTCTGTTGCCGGTACACACCGCCGTACGGCTTATGACTGAGTCTATCTCCTGGTCAACGCCCCAGGCTTCAGCGCCATGTCCACGACCCGCGCACGGCATGCCCGTTTCGCGGTCGTCGCCAAATTTAACGGTTCAAGACGTACGGGCAATCATCCCTCTCGGTGCTTTGGCAGCCAGCAGAGTTCGTTCGCCTCCTTTTTGAACGGGTGGAAGCGACTTATCGAACATTGGGAAAGGAAGCTGGGATAAATGGAAATGAGATTGGGACATCGACAAGAATGGCGTCGAATGAATTTCCTTCGGGCTTGACGGGAAATCAAAGTTACTTAATCTAACGGGCTCGGAACTCTTGGAGGAGCGGGACCGAGCTTTCGCGCTCTCTGTCGCACCATCTTCATCGCCCTAAGCCATGATTCCGGATCGTTCGCCGTCGATTTTCAACAGGATAAGCCATGTCTCTGACTATCACCCAACGCCTCAATGGCCTCAAAGTCCGCATTGCCGAGCTGGCGCATTGGCGGGATCGACAAAGTGCGGCGATCGAGGGTTGGACATTTGAGGGCGAGTCGATCGGCCATCAGCAGGATTGGCCGCATCGTCGGGGCGTCGTACATTTTGCCGCGAGCGCTGAAGCCCCGGCGGGCTGGCCTCTCCAAGATATCCGCCTGCAGCTCGATCTCGGCGGCGAGAGCCTGATCACGCTGAGCTATCCCGATGGCCAGAGCGAGACATTCGGCCTCGATCCCTACCATCAGGAATTTCCGGTCAAGGGGCGCCGCTTCCAGATTGCGACGGAAAGCGTCGCCCGCTTTCCGTTCGGGGAGCCGAACCGGGCGCCGAGGCTGAACAAGGCCCGGTTCATCTGGCTCGACGGTCCGGCGCATCGTCTGCATCTTCTGTTGAAGCAGGTTACCGAAGCGATCGACGTGTTGGGCGAGCATGACGTCGTGCCGCATCTGATGGAGGCGGCCGAGCATGCGCTTCGCAACCTCGACTGGCCCTCGGATACGGCGGCTTATGTCTCCCGCACGTCGGACGCCGTGATGCAGCAGAAGATCTGGGAACTGCCGGAGCTTGAGGCAAATCCCGCAGGACTGACCGACGAGCAGAGCGCTTCGGCGGCCTCTGCCTTCGAGGCTTTGACGGCAAGATTGAAGGCGCTGCAGAAGCGGTTTCCCCCGAATGGCGAATTGCTGCTGACCGGCCATGCGCATATCGATCTCGCCTGGCTTTGGCCCTATCGCGAGACGCGGCGCAAAATGCGGCGCACCTTCAATACGGCGCTGTCGCTGATGGAGCGTTCCGACGATTTCCGTTTCAACCAATCGACCGCCCATTATTACGCGCAGATGGAAGAGGAAGACCCGGAGCTTCTGGAACGCATCAAGCAGAAGGTCGCGGAAGGAAAGTGGGAAACCGTCGGCGGCATGTGGGTGGAGCCCGACACCAACATGCCGACCGGCGAAAGCCTCGTCCGCCAGGTTCTCTACGGCCAGCGCTATTTCGAAAAGACCTTCGGCACGCGCCACACGGTCTGCTGGCTGCCGGATTGTTTCGGTTTCTCCGGCGCTCTGCCGCAGATACTGAGGCAAGGCGGCATCGACAGCTTCTTCACTATCAAGGTCAATTGGAGCGAGACCAATCATATTCCCTCCGATCTCTTCTGGTGGAAGGGCCTCGACGGCAGCCGGGTGCTGACCCACACCTTCGACAATCCGATGCAAGGTTATAACGGCTTCGTGCAGGCCGATTGCTACGTACCGACATGGAAGAATTTCCGCGGCAAGACGCAGCATGAGACCTCGCTTCTGGCTGTAGGTTACGGCGACGGCGGCGGCGGCGTGACGCCTGAAATGGTCGAGCGCGAAGTGCAGTTGCGTGATTTCCCGGCCATCCCGCAGGCGCGCTGGGGCACGGTCAAAAGCTTCTATGAGCAGGCGCACCGCACCGCGGGGGAAAAGAGCCTTCCGGTGTGGGACGGCGAAATATATCTCGAATTGCACCGCGCCACGCTGACGAGCCAAAGCGGCGTCAAGCGCAAGCATCGCCAGGCGGAGCGGGCGCTGATCACCGCTGAAACTCTGGCGTCGCTGGCGCATTTGCTGGGCGCCGACAGGCCCAAAAGCTTCGAAGCGGATTGGCGCGTGGTGCTGAAGAACGAGTTCCACGACATTCTGCCGGGCTCGAGCATCCATGAAGTCTATCAGGATGCGGAGCAGGAGCTCGATGGCGTCATCGACAATGCGAGGAACGAGCAGGCAAATGCATTGCAAGTGCTGTCGGCCAATCTGCCGAAGGGCGGGATTGCTGATGCGCTCGTCGTTGTCAATCCGTCGCTTGCGCCGCGGGCGCTCAGCGCCACGTTTGCCGACGGCACTGTCGTCTCTGCCGAGGATATCGTCGCCCCCTTATCCGTCGCGGTCTTCGACAAGCGCGCACTCCGGCCGGCGGGTGGGCTGAAGGCCGGTCCCGACCGCCTCGAAAACGACCATCTCGCCGTCATCATCGGCAAGGATGGCGCGGTTGCGAGCCTCATCCACAAGGCGACGGGCCGTCAAGCGGTCGACGGCTCGGCCAACCAGCTCTGGGTCTATCCGGCCGACAAGCCGCGCAATTGGGACGCCTGGGATATCGATGCGGATTATGCCGAAAAGGCCGTCCGCCTTGAGGCGCCGGAGAGCATCGCCCTCGTCGAAAGCGGCCCGCACCGCGCGGCGATCCGCGTCATCCACCGATACCGCAATTCAAGCGTCACCCAGACCTATGTGCTGACAGCCAACGCCAAACGGCTTGATATCGAAACGACGATCGACTGGCATGACCGCCGCACCCTGCTACGAACATTGAACCCGGTCGACGTCCGGGCTCGCAAGGCCACGTTCGAATGCGCCTTCGGCTTCGTCGAGCGGGCAACGCACACGAACACCTCCTGGGAGCAGGCAATGTTCGAGGCCGTCGCCCATCGTTTCGTCGATATCAGCGAACCCGGCTTCGGCGTCGCAGTGCTCAACAATGCCAAATACGGCCACAGCGCCCGTGGCAACGTGATCGGCATGAGCCTGGTGCGCGGGCCGATCTATCCTGATCCGCTGGCAGACGAAGGCGAACAGAGCTTTACCTATGCGCTGATGCCGCATGAAGGCGCTTGGCATGAAGGCGGCGTCCTCGACGAGGCGATCGATCTCAACCAGCCGCTCGTCGCGACCGAAGCCAAGGATCTCTCCGCCGGCAATTTCGCGCCACTCACCATCGCCGGCACCCCTGTCGCCTTCTCGGGCCTGAAGCCGGCCGAGGAGGGCGATGGCCTGATCCTGCGCCTCTACGAACCCGCCGGCCGGCGCGGCCGCCTCTCCCTTGCCCTGCCTTCCGGATGGTCGGCCTCGCAGCCGCTGAACATTCTCGAAGAGCCGATGGAGCGGAAAGGACCCGCCGACATCATGCCGTTCGAAATCAGGACCTGGAGACTGCAAAGGGCCTGACGTTGCTTTCTTGGGAGAGCCCGCACCGCCGCTCCGATGCGGCGGTGAGGACGAGGCCGGGCGACAGCGCGGCACATTGGCGGCACGTATAGATATTCAGGGTGCGAGATATACGGGTTTGCTGGTCGGGCAGAGGTATCGCGAAGCCGTAAGCGGCATCGTGAACTGGTTGGCCCGGCTTGATGGAAGATAAATCCAATCAGTCTTCCAAACCGAGGCTTGCCAACAGCCGGCCGACATAGGCTTCCAGGCCGCCGACCATGTCGAAGCGGGTGGGATCGCGCAGCCAGAGCATCTGAAGGCCGTCCATCACGGCGATCAGTTCGGCGGCCATCGCCTCGCCATCGATCTTGGCGTCGATCGTGCCATCTGAGATGGCTCGTTCGAAGGTCGAGGCGACATCGTTCTGCATCTGGGTGGCGCGAGCGAGAAACCATGGCTTGGCGGGGTGATCCTTCATCAGGCTCTCAGCATTCAGGATGGCGAAGGCCCTGACCACCTCGACCATTTCGGCGTTGCGGCGGAAGACTGCAATCATGCCCTTGAGCAGGCCGCTGAGATCGGAGCGGTAGTGCCCGATGAAATCCGCGCTTTCGAGATCGCGCCTGGCGAGGATGGCGAGCAGGAGATCGACCTTGGTCGGGAAGTGGTGCAGAAGACCGGGCAGCGACAGGCCGACATCCCGGGCGATGTCGGCGATGGCGGCATTCTGGTAGCCGTCTTCGGCAAAGCGCCGCATCGCCGCCGTCAGGATTTCCGCGCGGCGGGCTTCGCCCTTGGTGGATCGACGCTGCCGCTTTTCGTCCTGTCCGGTCTTCTGTTCTGATAATTCCGCCATCGTCTCTTGCCTGCCTCTTGGAGCGGCGATCGGCGCGCGCCTCAACTGATTTCTCCGGTGCTCTTCATCCATACATCAGGCTTGCCCGATTGACATCTTAAAAATACCGAGTAATCGGTAGGTTTAAAGATTTTCTTGGGAGGTTTGCATGATCGATTCCATTCTCGACCAGATGACGCTCGAGGAGCAGGTCTCCCTGCTATCCGGCGCCGATTTCTGGACGACCGTTCCTGTCGAGCGTCTCGGCGTACCGAAGATCAAGGTGACAGACGGGCCGAATGGCGCCCGCGGCGCCGGCTCACTGGTCGCCGGCGTCAAGGCGACCTGTTTTCCCGTCGGCGTCGCCCTCGGCGCCACCTGGAATCCTGATCTCGTCCGGCAGATGGGTGTGGCGCTGGCGCGTCAGGCAAAGAGCAAGGGTGCGGCGGTACTGCTGGCGCCCACGGTGAATATCCATCGCTCCGGCCTCAACGGACGCAATTTCGAATGTTATTCCGAAGATCCGATGCTGACCGCCGAACTCGCCGTCGCCTATATCGACGGCGTCCAGGGCGAGGGGATCGCGGCGACGATCAAGCACTTCGCCGGCAATGAATCCGAGATCGAGCGGCAGACCATGTCCTCCGATATCGACGAGCGGACGTTGCGCGAAATCTATCTGCCGCCCTTCGAACAGGCCGTCCGCCGCGCCGGCGTGATGGCCGTCATGTCTTCCTATAACCGCCTCAACGGCACCTATACGAGCGAGCATCACTGGCTGCTGACCAAGGTGCTGCGTGAGGAATGGGGATTTGACGGGATCGTCATGTCCGACTGGTTCGGATCGCATTCGACTGAAGAGACGATCAACGCCGGTCTCGATCTTGAAATGCCGGGTCCGGCGCGCGATCGCGGCGAGAAGCTGGTTGCCGCCGTGCGCGAGGGCAAGGTTGAGGCCGCCATTGTGCGGGCGGCGGCGCGGCGCATGTTGCGTCTGCTCGAGCGGGTCGGCGCCTTCGAGAAGAAGCCCGATCTCACCGAGCAGGCGATCGATCTGCCTGAAGACCGGGCACTGATCCGGCGCCTCGGCGCGGAAGGCGCGGTCCTCCTCAAGAACGACGGCATCCTGCCGCTTGCCAAGACCTCGCTCGACCGGATTGCCGTTATTGGCCCCAATGCCGCAAGCGCGCGTGTCATGGGCGGCGGCAGTGCGCAGATGGCGGCGCATTATACGGTTAGCCCGCTCGAAGGCATTCGGGCCGCGCTTTCCTATGCCAACAGCATCAGCCATGCGGTCGGCTGCCGCCACAACCGTCTGATCGACGTGTTCAAGGGAAAGATCACCGTCGAATATTTCAAGGGGCGTGGCTGTCAGGGCAATCCGCTGCATGTCGAGACCGTCGACAAGGGCGAGTTCTTCTGGTTCGAGCTGCCGTCGGGCGAACTCGACCCCGCAGATTTCTCGGCCCGGATGACGATGCAATTCGTGCCCGAGGAGAGCGGTGATCATGTCTTCGGCATGACCAATGCCGGCCTGGCGCGGCTCTTCGTCGATGCTGTGCTGACGGTCGACGGCCATGATGGCTGGACGCGCGGTGAGAACTATTTCGGCACAGCCAATGACGAGCAGCGCGGCACCCTGACGCTCGAAGCCGGCCGGGACTATGCGGTTACCGTCGAGTATGAGCCGTCTACCGCGAGCGGGGAGGGCATCAACCTCATCGCCGTCCGTTTCGGTCTGGAAAAGCCGCTCGGCGAGGCCGATATCGGGGCAGCCGTCGAGACGGCCCGCAATGCCGATGTTGCGCTTCTCTTCGTCGGCCGCGATGGCGAATGGGATACCGAGGGTCTGGACCTGCCCGACATGCGGCTTCCCGGCCGGCAGGAGGAACTGATCGAGCGGGTTGCGGCTGTCAACGCCAACACCGTGGTCGTGTTGCAGACCGGCGGCCCGGTGGAAATGCCCTGGCTCGGCAAGGTTCGCGCCGTGCTGCAGATCTGGTATCCGGGGCAGGAACTGGGCAATGCCGTCGCCGATATCCTGTTCGGCGATGCCGAGCCCGGCGGGCGCCTGCCGCAGACCTTCCCGAAGGCGCTGGCCGACAATTCCGCCATCACTGGCGATCCCATCGTCTATCCCGGCAAGGATGGGCATGTACGCTATGCCGAAGGCGTCTTCGTCGGCTACCGTCATCACGACATACGCGCCGTCGAGCCGCTCTTCCCCTTCGGCTTCGGCCTTGGCTATACGCGCTTTGACTGGGGTGCGCCGCGGCTTTCGGCCAGCGAAATGGGCGCCGAAGGCGTGACTGTCAGTGTCGATCTGACCAATATCGGCGACCGGGCGGGATCGGAACTGGTGCAGCTTTATGTGCGTTCACCGAAGACCAAAGTGGAGCGGCCGGACAAGGAACTGCGCGCCTTCGCAAAGTTATCGCTGCAGCCCGGTGAGACCGGCACGGTCACAATGAAGATCCTGCCGCGCGATCTCGCTTATTTCGACGTCTGGGCCGGCGCCTTTCGGGCCGAACCGGGCGATTATCAGCTGGTCGTGGCGGCGAATGCCGCGGATATCAAGTTCGTCGTCGAGCTGCCGTCCCCATCCAGCTACGTGCTGCCGCCGTCTCACTAACGGTGGCGGCAAAGCCCCTTTATAGTCGACCCGGGCCTTGTCGGTACCCTCAGCCGTCCGCCTTCGAAGAGACGGTCGCGTGGTTCGACCTGCGATCAGACCGCGTCGGGCTGGGTGCGGAGATTGGTTACGACGCGCCTGTTCTGCACCTTGCAGGAGCGATCCGTACAGTCGCGAACTTCGCGATCGTTGCCGTAGCCCCTGGCCCACATGCGCTTGGCGTCCACCCCCTTCGAGGTGAGATAGGCCATTGCCGCATCGGCGCGCTTCTGCGACAGCGTCTCCATCTTCGAAGCGGAACCGGAATCGTCGGCAAATCCCTGCAGCTTGAGCAGCCAGGTCGGGTTCCTGTTGAGCCAATTGGCCTGATTATCCAGGGTTGCCATGGCGACGGAATCGAGCGCGGCGGAGTCCTGCTTGAAGTAGATCCGCCGGCCGACATTGAGGATAAAATCCTCTTCGCTGCCCGCCGCCACTTTTTCGAAACCGGGCGCGGGATCGTTGGTCTGGCCGGTCATCGGCGCTGCGGTGGGTTCTTCCAGGGAGGCGATTTCTGTGGTGGAGCAGGCCACAAGCCCCAGGAGCATGGCGGCAGCAAGAAGGCGTCTCGTGTATCCGGTCGTGATAGACATCAGGGTGATATTCCTTATTCGACCGGAGTTGTTTGGCTGACCTGAGTGGTGCTTTCAGCCTGGTCGGCGATATGCGGGAGAACCTGTACGGCCGTGCCGATGGGGCAGCGCTGGTAAAGATCGATGGCGTCCTCGTTGAACATGCGGATACAGCCGCTGGAGGCATCCTTGCCGATGCTCCAGGGCTCAAGCGTGCCATGGAAGCGATAGCCGGTGTCGACGCCGTCGCGATGCAGGTACATGGCGCGCGGGCCAAGCGGGTTCTTCGGGGAGCCTCCCGCCACGAATTCCGGCAGTTCTGGATGGCGCTTGCGCATCTCCGGCGGCGGCGTCCAGCGCGGCCAAAGCGATTTGGCATCGATCGTGGCGCGGCCGAACCATTTGAAGCCCTCGCGACCGACGCCGACGCCGTAGCGGATGGCGGTCTTGTTCTCCATAATCACGTAAAGAAAATGGTGCCTTGTATCGACGACGACGGTGCCGATCGGCTCGCTGCTGAAGTATTTGACGACCTGGCGGTGCCACTGTTTGTCGATCTTGGCGAAGTTGGTCCCTCGGAACGTCACGCCATTATCGACGATCGTGCCACCAAAATAGGAAGACGCCGCGGCGAGCGCCGGTTTCCCGACTGCACCGGCGCCAAGTAACGCCAAACCACCAAGCAAAATATCCCTGCGGGTCCCCACCATCGACAATATCCCCCTTAAAGCCACAGCAGTGAAAATCAGTAAAACAGATTTTTCATTTGCGACAACAGAAAATTCTTCCCTTCCCTCAGGGCCGGGGTCGAGTTGCCGGCCTTCTGGATAAATTTTGCTCAAATCGTTACTCATCCAAGATGACGCCACGCCTACAAACCCGCGAACCACTTGCACAAACAGATCGCTGTCAGCGGTCCTGTCGTTTGAGATCATTCATCATTGAGATGGCAAGCCGACAGATGCCCCGGTGCAATTTCCTTTTTCACCGGCACTTCCATATGACAGCGGTCCATCGCGAATGGGCATCTCGGATGGAAGTGACAGCCTTTCGGCGGGTTTATCGGGCTGGGGAGTTCGCCATCGACGGGCTTGAACTGTCGTTTGCCGGGTTCGATGCGCGGCACCTCGGCCAAGAGCGCTTTCGTGTAAGGATGATTGGGCCGCCTGAAAACTTCCTCGACGGGCGCCTCTTCGACGATGCGGCCGAGATACATGATCGCAACGCGGTCGGAAATATGTTCCACGACGCCGAGATCATGGCTGACGAACAAATAGGTCAGGTCGAGCTTGTCACGAAGTTCCATGAACAGGTTGATGACCTGGGCCTGGATGGAAACGTCGAGCGCCGCGACGCTTTCGTCACAGACGAGGAATTTCGGCTGCACGGCAAGCGCGCGCGCAATGTTGACGCGTTGCCGCTGGCCACCGGAAAACTGGTGCGGGTATCGCTTTTTCATGGCCGGGTTGAAACCGGCCAGCATCAAATATCTGTCGACATAGGCGTCGCGTTCCGTCGAGCGGGCAAGCCCATGTGTTCGAGGCGCCTCCCAGATAAGCTCCTCGACGGTCATTCGCGGATTGAGAGCCGCCATCGGGTTCTGGAAGATCATCTGGCTGGCGAGACCGAACTGATGCTGCTCGCCTTTCGACATGGCGCTTCGGTCCATCCCCTTCCAGAGAATGTGGCCCTGGCTCGGCGAGGTGATCCCTGCAATGGCGCGGCCAAGCGTCGACTTTCCGCAGCCGCTTTCGCCGACAAGGCCGACAACCTCTCCAGGCCGGATGCTGAGGCTGACATCATCAAGTGCGTGAACGACAGGCGCCGGTTTGGCCAGCTTGAGCTTGAGCGCGATCTTGGCGGCCAGGTCGGGCTTGGCTCCGAAGCGCTGCGACACGTTCCTCGCTTCGATCAGGGGCATGGCGGTCATCATGCTATCTCTTTCGTTACGGGGTGAATGCAGCGGAAGGAGCGATCACCTTCCGGCATGAGCGCCGGCATGACCAGACAGCCGTCGGTTGCCCGATCACAGCGCGTACGAAAACTGCATCCCTGTGGGAGGCGGTTGATCGCCGGCGTCATGCCGCGGATCTGGCGAAGCGGCTCTCCGCGTCTGTTTTGCGAAGGAACGGAAGCGATCAGGCCGGCAGTGTAGGGATGGTGGGGATCGGTCAGAACCTTGCCCACCGGTCCGGTCTCGACGAGGCGGCCGGCATACATGACAGCGATCTCATCGGCCAATCTTGAGACGATCGCCAGATCGTGGGTGATCCAGATCACCGCCGTATTTCCCCCTTCGGTGAGTTTCTGGAATTCGGAAATGATCTGGCTCTGGATCGTCACATCCAGCGCTGTTGTCGGTTCATCGGCAATGATAAGGTCCGGCTTGTGAAGAAGCGCGATGGCAATCGCCACGCGCTGGCGCATTCCGCCGGAAAACTGATGTGGGTAGGCGGCAAGCCTTTCTTCAGGGGTTGGTATTCCGACCAGCGCCAAAGCATCCCGCGCCCACTGCCTGGCGGCATCCTTTGAGACACGCTCATGTGCCTGGACGGCTTCCACCATCTGCGTCCCGACCGTCAGGACCGGATTGAGCGTCATCATCGGATCCTGGAATACCATGGCGATCCGCTTGCCGCGTAGCTGCCGCATCTCCTCGTCCGAATATTTCGCAATGTCGGCGCCGTCGAAGATGACCCTGCCGCCGGCAACCCGGCCGGGTTTATCGAGAAGCCGCATGATCGAGAAGCCGGTCACCGATTTTCCGGATCCGGATTCTCCCACAAGACCAAGGACCTTGCCGCGCTCCACCGTAAACGACACATCATTGACGGCGCAAAGGCTGGGGCGTCCCCTGCCGTCGCCGAATTCGGTGACGAGATTGCTCACTTGCAGCAACGGGGTCATGACATGTTCCTCGGGTTGAGGACATCGCGTAGCCGGTCGCCGACGAGATTGATCGCCGCAATCGTGACCAGAAGGGCAATGCCTGGGAAGAAACTGATCCAGTAGAGGCCTGTCAGAAGATACTGGTAGCCGGTCGAGATCAGCATGCCGAGCGAGGGTTCGGTCACGGATGCACCGAGACCGAGGAAGGACAAGGTTGCTTCGAGGCTGATCGCCCTGGCGATCTGCATGGTGGCTATGACGATGACCGGCGCAAGACAGTTCGGCAGCAGGTGCCTGAAGAGGATGCGCCATCCGGGCAGGCGCAGCATCCGGGCCGCCTCGATATATTCCTTTTCGCGCTCGACCAGAGCGGTGCCGCGGACCGTGCGGGCATAAGTCGCCCACTCGGCGATAATCAGTGCGATCACGACGTTGGACACACCCTTGCCGAGGATGGCGAGAATCATGAGCGCCATCAAGATGGTGGGAAAAGACAGCTGCAGGTCGACGAGCCGCATCATTGCGGTTTCCGTGCGCCCTCCCATGTAAGCGGCGAACAGCCCGGCAGAGGTTCCGATAATGGCAGCAGCGAAAGCCGACAGAACGCCCACCAGTAACGAGGTGCGCAGGCCATAGAGGATGCCGGACAGAATATCGCGGCCCTGGCTGTCGGTACCGAGGTGATAGACGAGCCCGGTCATGGATTCGGACCCCGGCGGCAGTCGCCCGTCCATGATGTCGAGCTGCATCAAATCATAGGGATTTTGCGGGGAAATCCATGGCGCGAGCAACGCCAGGCAACAGATGATCACCAGCGTGAGGAATGCGATCGCGGCTGCCGGAGAGCTGAAGAAATCCGCGATCCCTTTCGACAGACGACCGGGTTCGGGCGTTGGAGCGCTTGTGTCTTGCGTGTTTGGTTCGGCCATGGGGTCAAGCCTTTCCTTCCAGCCGGACCCGAGGATCCAGAAGGGTATAACAGATATCGATGATGAAATTGAGGACAACGAAGAGCAGCACCATCATCATCAGGTAGGCGACGATGACGGGGCGATCGAGAAGGTTGATGGAGTCGATGATGAGCTTGCCCATGCCCGGCCACGCAAAGATGCTTTCGGTGACGACCGAAAAGGCGATCAGTGAGCCGAACTCGAGACCGATGATGGTCACCACCGGTATCATCAGGTTCTTGAGAACGTGCACCGAAATGATCCGCCGCTCTCGCAATCCCTTGGCGCGGGCAAACTTCACATAGTCCTGGGGAAGAACCTCCTGTACACCGGCGCGGGTCAGCCGAAGAATGAGCGACGTCTTGAACAGAGCCAGGTTGAAGGCCGGCAATAAGAGATGCCGGATGCCGTCTCCGGTCAGAAACGACCATTGTGCACCAAGCAGTTCCCGCGTTGGGCCGCGGCCATTCGTCGGCAACCAGCCGAGCTCGACGGAAAACACCATGATCAGCATGAGGCCGACCCAGAAGGTCGGAAGTGAGAAGCCCAGAATCGAGCCGCTCATGATCAGCTTGGAGGAAATCCGATTGGGGTAGAGCCCTGCATACAGCCCAAGCGGCAAGCCGAAAAGCAGCGCGATGCCGAGAGCCGTGATCGCCAGTTCGAGCGTCGCCGGGAGACGTTCGAGGATCAGACCCAGCGCCGGCCGCCCATAAACGAAGCTGTTGCCGAAGTCCCCATGCAGAAGTCCTTGGAGAAACAGCAGATACTGTTTCCACAGCGGCTGATCCAGACCGTAATGGGCGATAACCAGTGCCCGCTCCGCCTGATTGGCGTCCGGGTTGATGAGGATGTCGACCGGGTTGCCGATCACATTGACGCCGATGAAGACAATGATCGTCATCGCGACAATGACGAACAGCGCCTGTATCAACCGCCTGATAATGGATGTGACCATTGAACTCTCCCTCCAGCGCGCGTCTTCCGAGAGCCGCGAAGGACGCTGTAACACTTTGATCGACGTCGTTGTTTTCACGCATGTCGTTGTCGCAAAACCGCTGCGCACTTTTGCGCGACATGCTTTAGCCGACGGAGATCGCCATCCCGTCGCGCTGCGGATCGGCCGCGCCTTTCGAGATGCCGCCGTCAATCTTGATCGCGTGGACTGCGGCGAACGCGTATGTCTGCGGCGACCGCGCCACCTGGTAGCCCTGCGCCCGCAGTCCGTCTTCGACGGAGTGTCGAATCCGATTGCAGATGTCGATCGTGTTTGACACCCCTACAATCCTTGGCGCCGAGACGGCTTCGAGCACGGACATGTCGAAATCAATCATGTTCATCAGGGATTGCGCAACGGCCGGCGCGATATAGCTGCCGCCTGGCGCTCCGATGACGATGCTGGGCTCGTCGCCCTTGAAGACGATCGTCGGTGCAGCCGAGCTGGGACGCCGCTTGCCGGGCGCGATCGACCCGGGCTTGCCGGGAAGCGGATTAAAGCGGCTCATCGTGCCATTATACATGAAGCCGAGGCCGTCGGTGATCGCGCCCGAGGGGCTGCCGAGGGTGTGGGTCATCGCGACTGCATTGCCGTCCTTATCGATCACCGAGATGTGGGTAGTGTCGCGCTGTGAGCCATCAGGACGCGAAACACTGGCGATCTCGCCCGCCTTGATCGCGCCGGCATGCGCCTTTGCATGCTCTTTCGACAGCAGCTTTTCATAGGGCACGTCGACATAGGCGGGATCGCCCATATGCGCGTCCTTGTCGATCGTCATCCGCTTCATCGCTTCGAACAGGATGCGGACATGTTCGGCGCTGCCATGCTGCAGCGAGCCGACATCGAACTGCTCCATGATATGCAGGAGTTCGAGCATCGAGAAGCCCGAGCCTGGCGGAGGTGAGGTAGCAATGCGGTTGTCGCGGTAGTCGCCCCAAACCGGCTCTACCTTCGATAATTCGTAACGCGCCAGATCCTCCCGATCGATCAAGCCGCCATGTGTCTTGAAATCGTCGGCGATCTGTTCGGCCAGTTCGCCGTGATAGAAAATGTCCGAGTCGCCGCTTCGCGCGATGCGTTCGAGGGTCTCGGCCATGTCCTTGTTGACGAGCAGGTCGCCGACATTCTTGAGCGTGCCGTCGTCGTGGAAATAGGTTTTCCGGCCCGTTGCAGAAAAGCGCAGCTTGTCGAGCGTGTTGGCAAAGCCGTCGTTCGACTGGTCCTTGGCCCAATACCAGTGCATGTGGTTTCGGATCATGAAACCGTTACGGGCAAGGTGGATGGCCGGCTTGATGAGATCGGCCCAATCGAAGGTGCCGTAGTCGCGCAGCGCGGTCTCATAGCCCTTGAGCGAGCCGGGGGTGCAGACGGCAAGGTAGCCGATATCGGAAATATTGCCTTCAAGCACGTAGCCGAAGCCGTCGCGGCTCTGGTGCTTGATCTTGTCGAGCCACATGTCCGGTGCAGCCATCAACGGCGCGCGCGCATAAAATTCGAGGATCTCGTGCACGCCCTTTTTCGGCATGTAGACATGCATCGAGCCGAAGCCGCCGATGCCGGCCATCTGCGGGTCGACCACCCCTTGGACGAAAGCACAGGCGAGTGCTGCGTCGATGGCATTGCCGCCGCGTTCGAGAACTTCCGCCCCGGCTTCGACTGCCTCCGGCTGAGGCGCTACGATCGTTGCATTTCTCATTTCGCGAGCCGCTCCTCCAGCACCTTTGCCAGGAAGGCCTTGACGTGACCGAGAACCTTCATCCGGTCGTGAGAGACACCCGGAACACGATCGAATGTCACATCGACACCCGCTTTGCGGAATGAGTTCGCCAGGGCGGCAAGGCGCTCGGGCCGGGTGTTGCCGGCGTCGTTGGCGCCGTCCATATAATATTTGCCGCCCGGCTTGTGGGTGATTTCCCAGGTCTCCAGATCGGCATCGCCGACGATCATATGCACCGGCACCCTGGCGAGATCTTCGGGCCGGAAGGGCTTGCCGAAGCGCGCCTCCAGATCCCGAATGCCGACCCACCAGTCACGCGTCGGATCCAGAAGGGTGACGGAACCAGGTGCGCCGATGGATGCCGCCCAGAGTTTTTCCGGATGCAGGATGGTGAAACGGTGCACGAAATGCCCGCCGCCGGAGAAGCCGAACATGGCGAATTTGGACCAGTCCTGGCGGTATTTGTCGGCCATCTCCGCGACCATGGCGAGGACGACCTGGTCGTAACGGATGTCGCCTTCCTCAAGGAACTTGTAGCCGGAACGCGCACCATCGCCGAGAACGCCAACCGGGAAGATTGGGCAAAGGATGGCGCAGTCGTTGTAGAGCCCGAATTCGGCAAAACCGTCGCGGAAGTCGATGGCCGACGTGCGCCCGGTGCCGTGGACCGCGACCAGGAGGTCGAGCTCGCGGCCATCTGCCGCCGTCGGTGGCACATAAAGCACCATATGGAGGCGGGGATCGGCCTGAGAGGCGAAGATGGCCGTCTGGCCATAGTCATAGATGGCCTTCGCCCGGGCGACGGCTTCGCCCGTTCCAAGTTCCTGCATGAATGTCTCCTGGAAGATGAAGAAAGGGACGGCTCTGGTGCGGCCCCATGCTGCTGTTTTAAAACCGCGTCGCATCGAATGGATCGATGCGACGCACTTCAAATCTTAATTTGTCTCAAAACCGCTGCACGCTTTTGGACGACATGCATCAGTCCGCCGGCTTCACGTCGTAAGCGAGCGTATATTTGTCGCCGCGCGGAGTGTAGGACACGGTCTTCTTGGCACCCAGCACGACATTTTCGTAATGCATCGGTAGGAGCCAGAGGTTGTTGAAGGTCTCAATCGACAGCTCCTGGAGAAGGGGCGCGCGTGCAGCTTCATCGAGCGTCGAACTCGCCTTGGCCAGCACCTCGTCGATCTGCGGATCGGACACGCCGCCGCCATTATATCTGCCGGTCCCCTTTTTCTCGTCGCGCGTGGCGACCAGCGCAACAGTCGGATTGGTGGTTTCGCCGGTGTTGACACCCCAGGAGCCGAAATAGGTGCTGTAGGCGCCTTTCGAATAGGCTTCCGAATACATCGACCAGGGCAGGACCTCGACTTTCGATTTGATGCCGATGCGCGTGAACATCTGGCCGACCGCCTGCAGAACTTCGGCATCCTTGACGTAACGGCCAGAGGGACCATGCAGGGTCAGGCTGAAGCCATCCGGATAACCGGCCTCGGCCAGAAGCGCCTTGGCGGCGGCAGGATCATAGCCCACCTTCTCGACTTTTTCGGAATAGCCGGCATAGCCTTGGGCGACGAATTGGTCGGCCACCGTGCCGTTCTTCTGCATGACGCGGTCGACGATTGCCGGCCGGTTGATCGACATCAGCATTGCGCGACGCACCTGCTCATCCTTGAGCGGGTTCTTGTCGAGATCGGAGCCATCCGCAGCCTTCACGAAAGGTGAAACATCGCGGCTGACATCGAGGCCAAGATAAACGAAGCGGGAAGACAGGCCGTTGATGACTTGCAGATTATCGCTCGCTTCCACGCGTGCCATTCCATCGGCAGGAAGGGTTTCGACAATGTCGATCTCGTTGGAGAGAAGCGATGCCAGACGGGCGCCATCGTCGGGCAGGAAGCGGAGCGTGACGTTCGACCAGTGCGAGGGGCCAGCGAAATAGCTGTCATTGCGCTTCAAGGTCAGGTTGCTGCCTGGCGAATAGGAGACGAAGGAATATGCCCCGGTTCCGATTGCACACTTGCCGTTGTCGAAATCCTGGACTGGCGCCTCCTTGCAATCGGCGCTGATAATGCGAATTCGGCTGACGGAATTCAGCAGGATCGGATCCGGAACCTTCGTCTCGACGACGATGGTATAGAGATCCGTGGCCGTGACGTTCACAATATTGCGTGTGTAGGAAGCAAAGCTCTGGCTGGGCATGTCGCGGGCACGCAGAAGCGAAGCGATGACGTCATCGGCGTTGAACTCGCTGCCGTCATGGAATTTCACGCCCTTTCGCAGCTTGAATTCCCAGTGGGTAGGGTCGACGACCTTCCATTCGGTGGCGAGTTCCGGCGCATTTGCCGACGTTCCGGTGAGGTTTATGAGGCTGTCCCAGATATGGCGCGAGGTCGCATTGTTGGGCGCCGAACTGTCTTCATGGGGGTCGAGCGTCGTCGGCGTCGTCGACATCCCGATCGTCAGCGGGGTTTCCTGTGCGACGACCATTGCAGGAATAGCAATCGTGCCGAACAGCCCGATAGCTGCTCGCGTCAATGTTTTTACGGCCATTTCTTCAATCCCGGTTTAGCGTTTTTAGGCCGACCTTGCTTGGTCGGTACGAGCAGGTTCCCGTCCACTCTCGACACAAATTGGTAAGGGCCCCTCAAGGGGGGTGTCAAACGGAAAACAAGCGCGTTACGATAGGTGTAACTTCAAACTATGCCATGCCTTCAACCTCTGTCGCGGAAAAAATTCTGGTCCCATGGACAAAAGACAACCGTCAAAAAGCGATATCGTGCAGTCTGTTGATGTCTGCATCGACGTCTTGCTAAATGTCGCCAAAAACCCGGATATCAGATTGACTGAGGTGGCGCAGAACCTCGGGGAAACCAAGCCGAGAATTTTGCGCATGTTACGCACACTGGAACGGCGCGGCCTGGTGCGGAAGAGCGATACAGGCACTTACCGGCTGGGGACGACTGCGATCATTCTCGGGACTGCCGCCTCGACACAGGTTGATCTGGTGCGAATAGCCAATCCTGTTCTTGAAGAAGTTGGCCAGAAGGCGAACGAAACGACCCAGCTCAGGATCATCGACAATGGCGAATCCCTGTGCATTGCAAAGTTCGAACCGATGCGCGACTTGCGGGTACAGGCGATGATCGGTCGAAGACGACCGCTCACCGCCGGCTCGTACAAGGTGCTTCTCGCCTATCTCCACCCCCAGGTGCAGTTGCAAATGATCCCCGAGACTTTGCCGCGGCTGACCAAGCGCACCATCACGGATCGCAGCAAGTTGGTTGCTGAATTGGATAAAATCCGCCGCCAGGGATTTTGTGTGAGTTACGGTGAAGTCAGCGAGCAACTCGTCTCCGTCTCAGTGCCGGTTCTGGCATTCGACGGATCCGTGATCGCCGCGGTGAATGTCGGCGCCCCCGCCTTTCGCACGCAAAAAAGCGACGTCGACCGCTTCATCGTTCTGCTGAAGGAGGCCTCCAGCAAGATATCGGCCCGGCTGGGATGGTAGAGCTTTTCGTTCTGCGCCATATCGGAAAGCCCCTTCTTTAAGCAAATTCAGGGGAAAAGATCGGGGAGTTCGGAGCGTGCGATGCGTCGCAACCTGACCGCTTCTGCCGAGTCTATCGATTGATAAGGAGAGCGTAAGCGGGTGCCCACCGGTCCCCAATTGCCGATGGCACACAAAAGCTTGTCGAGAGCGGCGTTCGAATAGCCGAAATCCTGGCGAAAGGGGACGATATGCGCGTCCATAAACATGCAGATGTGTCGTTCCAGTTCGAGTGCGGCGTCGAGATCGCTTCGCATCGAGAGTGTCCAGGTCTGAGCACCGCGGGGACTAAGGCAGGCCACATTGGAAAAGGAGCCTGCTGCGACGCCTTGCTTGATGCCGGTTGCGAGATGATGGCCGGGGACGAAGAGCGAAAGCCCGGACAGATGCCGGCGTGTTTCGGCATACCAGGAAGCGTCGCCGTCGGCGAGCTTGATGCCGGTCACCTCCGGCACTGCCGCGCAGACCATGCCCAACTCCTTTGGCGCCAGCACCCGTTTTGCATGCGGCGGATTGTAGAGGATGAGCGGAATTCCGTCGGCGACGACGGCCGCCCGTTTCAAAAAGTCGACCGCTTCGGCATCGGTAAGCGGCCACCAGTCGGGCAAGATGACCTGAATGGCGCGGGGATCGAGCGCGGCGGCACGGCGGACGCGATTGAGCATGATCCGCGGGTCGGGCTGGCAGGCGCCGATCACGAATGGCATGGAGGAAGCCTCGCAGCGTTCGGCCAGCATTGTCTGGATCCTGTCGAATTCCTCCTCCGTCTGATTGTGGAATTCGCCAGCAGTGCCGTTCGAATAGATGCCGTCGACACCGGCATCGATGAGGATGTCGATCTCTTCGGCGAGCTTATCGAATTCGATGCTGTCGTCGGCTGCGATCGGCAGAAGCAGGCTCGCCCAGTTTCCGCCGATGGCCGGATGCGGCGTCTTCGCATTCATCTGTTTTCCCCGATGGATGACGGATCAGGTGAGGTCGTCGCGGATGCAGGCCTTGAAATGGCCGGGCGCGATTTCCCGCAATGGAGGAACGGCGCCGGCACAGGCATAGAGCGCACTCGGACAGCGGGTGCGAAAGACGCATCCGCTCGGCGGATCGGCCGGGCTTGGAATATCGCCTTTAAGGATCTGCCTGTCACGGCGGGCATCCGGATCGGGCGATGGAATCGCCGAGAGAAGGGCGCGCGTATAGGGATGCTGCGGTCGCGCGTAAAGATCGGCACTCGGTGCGATCTCCATGATGCGGCCGAGATAAAGCACGATCACCCGGTCGCAGATATATTCGACGACGGCGAGGTCATGCGAGATGAACAGCATGGTCAGGCCAAGCCGCTGCTGCAACTCGCGAAGCAGGTTGATCACCTGCGCCTGGATCGATACGTCGAGCGCCGAGACAGGCTCGTCGGCGACGATGAATTCGGGCGACAAGGTCAACGCACGGGCAATCCCGATGCGTTGGCGCTGGCCACCGGAAAACTCATGCGCATACCGATTGATCGCATCGGCGGGCAGATCGACCTGGGCCAAGGCCGACCGGGCCCGTTCCAGCCTATCGCGAGCGGTGCCGATCCCCTGGATCTTCAGGCCCTCCGTCAGGATTTCACCGATCGTCATGCGCGGCGACAGGCTGGCGAAAGGGTCCTGGAAAATATACTGCATGCGCGGCCGTTGCCGCCTGAGCGCAGAGGCGGAAAGTGCTGTGAGTTCATTGCCGTCGAAGCGCACGCTGCCCGACGAAGGTTCGACAAGCCGGAGGACGGAACGGCCGATCGTGGTCTTTCCGCTGCCGGATTCGCCGACAAGCCCGACCACTTCACCCTTGCCGATATCGAAGGAGATGCCCTCAAGAATGTTCAGCCGCGTACCGCGGGAGACATAATGTTTCGAGAGGTCGCGGACGGAGAGCAGCGGCGCGCTCATCTAAATCTCCTGCCATCTGATGCAGCGGCTGTGGTGCTGCGGATTGATCTGTGCGAGCGCGGGAACGGCGGCGCGACAGGCATCGATTGCGAACTTGCAGCGTGGGGAAAAGGCGCAGCCGCTCGGCATGTTCATCAGGCTTGGAACCATGCCGGGAATGGCGGCGAGCCTTTCGCCGGCCTGCTTCATCCGCGCGGCGTCGCCGAGGCGCGGCATGGAGGCGAGAAGACCCATCGTGTAGGGATGCCTCGGATTGCGGAAAACCTCGCCGACCGGCCCTTCTTCGACGATGCGGCCGGCATACATCACCGCGACGCGATGGGCGATTTCGGCGACCACGCCGAGATTGTGAGTGACGAAGAGCATGGCCATGCCGCGCTCGCGCTGCAGTTTGAGCAGCAGATCGAGAATCTGCGCTTGGATCGTCACGTCGAGCGCTGTCGTCGGTTCATCGGCAATCAGCAGCGTCGGATCGCAGGCGAGCGCCATGGCGATCGTCGCGCGCTGCCGCATGCCGCCCGACAATTCATGCGGATATTGGCCGGCACGGCGTCCGGAGTCCGGTATACCGACGCTTTCAAGCAGCGTGACGGCTGCGTCCATCGCCGCCTTCCGGTTTGCACCGCGATGGATGCGGATCGGTTCGGATATCTGGTCGCCGATCGTGAAAACCGGATTGAGGCTCGACATCGGCTCCTGGAACACCATGCCCATGTCGTCGCCCCGGATCTTGCGCATGCTCTCTTCATCAAGCGAAACGAGATCCCGGACCGCGCCGCCCCTCGTCGTCAGGCGGATGCTGCCGGCAGCTATCACACCGATGTTGCGGGTGAGAAGCCGCATGACCGACAGACTGGTGACCGACTTGCCGGAGCCGGATTCGCCGACGAGCGCCAGCGTCTCGCCGGCGGCGACGGTCAGGTCGATATCGTTGACCGCCGTGATTTCGCCGCCGCGGATGCGGAAGATCGTTCGTAATCCCCTGATGTCGAGTACCGGTCCGGCCGCCTGTTCCATCGGTTCGCTCAGTTCAACAGACCGGTTGCGCGCAGGATCTCGTCGATCCGCGCCGTTTCCGCGTCATTGAGCGAGGCACGCGGACGCGGCATGACGGCGGTGTCGATAATACCGAGGCGCTGCATGGCGGTCTTGAAGGCGCCGATGCCCGATGCGCCGCCGCTGACCCGGCCCTGTGCGACCCAAACGATTTCGAAGAGGCGGCAGAGGCGCTCCTGCTCCTTCCTAGCTGCGGCCCAGTCGCCGCATTGGGCGGCTTCCCAGAGGCGCACATAGCCGTGCGGATCGACATTGGCGATACCGGGAACAACGCCGTGAGCGCCCATCAGCAGGGCGGTGTCGACGACGATCTCGGAGCCGGTCATCAGGAAGACGTCCTTGTATTCGGCGAGATCGAGCAGCGCATAGCGGAAGTTGCCGTCGTCGCCGCTGGAATCCTTGAGGCCGATGATGGCGCCTTCGCTCGCAAGCGTGACGACGGTCTGGCGCTGCAGCTTGACGTGAACGCAAACGGGAATGTCATAGGCGACCAACGGGACATCCACCGCGTCTCTCACATAACGGAAATGGTCGAGGATCTCGGACTGGCTGGTGACCGTGTAAAAGGGTGCCGTTACCACCACGGCGTCGGCGCCGGCGGCCTTTGCGACTTTTGAATGGGCGATGACCCGATCCGTGGTCGGATCGATGACGCCAACGATCAGCGGCACGCGGCCATTCACCACCTTGGCCGAATGCTCGATGATTTCGCGACGGGTCTTTTCGTCATGGAAGATCACTTCGCTCGTCGAGCCGAGCACGAATACGCCGTGGCAGCCGGCATCGATCAGATGTTCCAGCACCCTGGTATAGGAAGGGTAGTCGACGGTGAGATCCGGATTGAGCGGCGTTACGACGGGGGGGACGACACCCTTGAATTTGGTCATTTTCTCTTTCTTTCGATGATCAGTTCAATTCGGCACGCGGGTC
Source organism: Rhizobium sp. NZLR11 (assembly GCF_019685115.1). Classification (NCBI taxonomy): domain Bacteria; kingdom Pseudomonadati; phylum Pseudomonadota; class Alphaproteobacteria; order Hyphomicrobiales; family Rhizobiaceae; genus Rhizobium; species Rhizobium sp. NZLR11. Next base: position 172,095 of record NZ_JABDWD010000014.1, read on the forward strand.
GAAGGCATCTCTGAGGCCATCGCCGATGAAGTTGATAGCAAGCACGGCAAGGATGAGTGCTCCGCCGGGGAAGAGCCATTGCCAGGGATATTGTTCGAGCACTGCCGTCGAGCGGGCCGCGTTCAGCATGTTGCCCCAACTCGCCGCCGGCGGCGCGATGCCGAGACCGAGGAAGGACAGGCCCGCCTCAAGCAGGATGGCATTGGCGATCTGCAGCGTTGCATAGACCACGAGGATATCGATCGAGTTCGGCAGGCCGTGACGGAAGAGCAGATGTCCGATGCCGGCGCCCATGCCGCGGGCGGCCATGACGAAGTCGCGCTCACGCAATTCCAGCAGCCGCGAGCGGATCATGCGCGCCAGCAGCGGCCAGGACAGCAGCGAGATGACCAGCACAGTCGGCCAGATGCCGGTGCCGGCAATCGAGGCGAGCACCAGCAGGAAGATGACGGGCGGCAGGGTCATCACCAGATCGACGAAACGCATCGAGACGGCGTCCGTCCAACGTCCTGCAAGTGCGGAGATGGCTCCGAAGAGAAAGCCGATGACCGCGGAAAGTGCTGTCGATGCGACGGCGACCAGGAGCGAAATCCGGCCGCCTTCGAGCACGCGCGCAAAGACATCGCGACCGACGCCGTCGGTTCCGAACCAATGCGTTGCCGTCGGGCCGCTATTCATCGCCAGAAGATCGATGTCGTTCGGCTTGAACGCCCACCATAGCGGATAGGAGAGGATCAACAGCAGCATTGGAATGGCAATACAGACGCCGGCAACGGCTGCGTGGTTGAGCAGAAAGCGGCCGAAGGCGCGGGCAAGTGGCCCCGGGCTGCGGCGTTGAGGGGAGCGTGCCAGCATGATCAGCCCACCTTGATACGCGGGTCGACGACCGCATAGGTGATGTCGGTCAGAAGATTGACGACGATAACGCAAGTGCCGATGACGAGCGTCGCACCCATGATGACGGGGTAGTCGCGAGTCTGGACGGCATCGACGAGCAAGAGGCCCATCCCCGGCCAGTTGAAGACGCTCTCGATGAAGATGGCGCCGCCGATGGCAAGCCCGATGGTGGAGCCGATCAGGGTAACGATCGGAAGAAGCGCATTGCGCAAAGCATGCTTGGTGATGACCCAGAATTCGACAACGCCCTTGGCACGGGCCGTGCGCACGTAATCCTGGTTTAGGACTTCGAGTAGCGAGGCGCGCATGTAGCGCATGATCAATGCGGCTTGCGCAACGGACAGAAGGGCGGCCGGCAGGATCAGATGGTGAAGGAGGTCGCCCACCGAGAATTCCTCGCCGGGCGTCAGCATGCCACCCGACGGCATCCAGTGCAGCCGGACGGAGAAAATATAAAGGCCGATCAGGGCGCTGAGGAATGCCGGGCTCGAAATGCCGGCAAGGGCGACGACCGACAAGGAGAGATCGGCAAGCGAATTGCGGCGGACGGCGCCGATCACCCCGCAGGTGATGCCGACGACGATGGCGAAGGCAAGTGCGGTGCCCATCAACAGCACCGTCGGCCCGATCCGCGACAGCACCAGACTGAGAACCGGCTGGTCGAGACGCTTGATCGAATAGCCGAGATTGCCCGTCAGCGCTTGCTGCAACCAACCCAAGTACTGAATGGGCAAGGGTTGGTCGAGCCCGAGCCTTCTGCGCAGATCGGCAAGATCTGACGGCGACATCGGCAGGTTTGGATCGATGTAGGCATCGATCGGATCGCCGGGCGTCAGGCGCAGCAGCAGGAAAATCAGCATGCTCAGGGCGACGAGCATGCCTATTCCTATGATCAGGCGTCTAAGGCTGTATCGGAGCATCGCCAATCCGTCTCGTCGGGCCTTCTTGTCAGGGTGGCCGAAGCCACCCTCACGGCTTTGCGGAAAACGCCTACTCGGCGATCGACCATTTCTGCGGGTCGGCCTGGTAGGGGCCGCCGCCCGGCGCCGGCGTCCAGACGAAATCCTTCGCCTTGGTCGAGACGATGCCGTAACGGTTTGCCACCCAGAGCGTCGCCCAGGGCAGGTTCGTGTTCATCACCTTGCAGACATTCTGGTAGGCCGCATCCCGCTTGGCGCTGTCGGGCTCGGCAAGCGCGCTATCGAGTGCCTTGGTGAGATCGGGCATACGAACTCTGGCGACGTTCGGTCCGGCCGGAGGGATCTGCTTCTCGTTGAGGCCGACATTGATGCTTCCGGCGTCCGGCCCGTTCTGCAGCCCGGCGTAAACCATCTGGAACTGCGCAATATCCGGCGTCGCATTGAGCACGATGCTGTTATAGGTCGGCGCATCGACGGCGCGCGGCACGATGTTGATGCCGACCTCAGCAAGCATCGCCTGAACGGCGGCAAGGACGTTGGTGGCAAGCGGCGTGGTATAATAGGTCAGAAGCGTGATCGGTTTGCCGCCGTTGATCTGGTCCCAGCCGGCTTCCTTCAGCAACTGCTTGGCCTTCTCAGGATCATAGGCGTAGGCGTCGATGCCCTGGGGTATCAGCTGTTCGGCGACATAGGCGCAGTTGGCCGGCTTGGCCGCGCCGCCATAAAGGCTCTGGATGATGGCATCGCGATTGACCGCGTACATCACCGCCTGGCGGACGCGCACATCCTTCCAGATCGGGGAATCGTGGTTGAATCCCAGATAGTTGACGACGAAAGAGTTGCCTTCGATGACCTTGAAGTCCTTGTTGTCCTTGAAGGTCGGCACGTCGTTGGAATCGACATAGGTGAACTGGATTTCGCCGGATCTCAGCGCCGCGATCGCTGCGGCCGGGTTGGCGAAATAGCGATTGATGACGCGTTCCAGTGCCGGTTTGCCACCGCGATAATCGGTGTTTGCGGCAAGCTCGACATACTGATCCGAGACGTATTTGGTGAATTTGAACGGGCCGGTGCCGATCGGCGCGGTGGACCACCACGTGCTTTTCGCCAACTGGTCGGCTGGTGTCGAGGCGAGCGCATGCTCGGGCAGCATCATCACCTTGGTCATCGTGTCGAGAAAACTGCTGCTGGGTGCGCTGAGCTTCATGACAACCGTGTGATCGTCCGGCGTCTCAACGGATGATATGCCCTTCAGCCGGGCTGCGAGCACCGAGCCGGTCTTCGCATCCATGGCAAGCCCCATGGTGAACTTCGCATCATTGGCGGTGAAGGGCTTGCCGTCATGCCATTTGGCGTCCGCCAGCTTGAACGTGTAGGTCATCTGGTCCGGACTGATCTCGTAGGAGCTTGCCAGCGCCCCGACGACCTTCTGCAGCTTCTCGTCATAGGTGATCAGCGGTTCGTAGTAGATGCTGAGCCAGGTAAACCCAGCGGTCGCGGCAAGCGGATTGAAGTTGCCCTGGAAGCCGCCGGGGCCGACATCGAAGCCGCCAGACAGCGTGGCGGCCTGAGCCTGGATTGCAGCGCCCGAAACGGCAGCCGTCGACAGAAGGGCGCCAAGCGCGATAACGGATAATCTAGACAGTCTTTTCATGTGTTCCTCCCATGTTTGAACTTGTCTTGTTGTTGGCAATCACCCGGGCAATGCCCTCGTAGTGACGATCCAGGCGTCTGCGCGCCTCCTCCAGATCCTTTGCCTCGATCGCATCGACGATCGCGGCGTGATCGCGCCAGGTCGCCATCGGATCGGGATTTTCAAGGTTGACGAAATCGGACGCTTTGTAGAAGGCGAGCCAGAAGACATCGATCAGCCGTACGAGCGTTTCATTGTCCTGGCAGCGAAACAGCAGCCGGTGGAACAGCTGGTCATCTGCCGCAAAGGTTTCGCCCCGCTCGGCATGGGCGCGCATTCGACCGACGGTGGCGCGCAGTTCGGCGATGTCCTCTTCCTCGATCACGTCGATCGTCTTGCCGATCAATCCCACTTCCAGCGTACGCCGGATCTCGAGCACCTCCTCGATCTGCCGCAGGGCGCCGCCGAGGCCGTAGGCGAGGTTGTCGAGAAGCGGCTCGAAGGAAAACGCCTTCACGAAGATGCCGACACCGCGCCGTGTCTCCAGCACGCCGAGCGATTCCAATGCCTTGATGCCTTCCCTCAGCGAATTGCGGCTGACACCGAGCTGGGTGGCAAGCTCGCCCTCGGCCGGAAGCAGGGTTCCGGGCGCAAGGCCGTTGTCATCGATATAGGCGCGCAGACTTTCCTGAACGGAGACATGCAGCAGCGGCGCGCGCGTCAGCGGCTTCATCGATTTCAATGTCATGCCGGTCACTTTCTCGCATCGCCGATAAGATGCTTGTTGCATATATACTTGTAGGATATCTGTCAAATGGTTAGGCTGATGGGCCCATCTAGCAACGTCGTTGCAGCCACATCGCCCGCGAAAAACAGCGTCCCGGCGAGAGCCCTCCCCACTTCGATGTCGCGGCTATGCAGTTGAAACACAAGGTAGGGCGCCTGCTGAGCCTCGGTGACGCGTGCAACCTACTCGGGAGTGTGGAGGCAGTGGATTTCATCGGTAAAAGATGACTAAAATAATCACCTTATGTTGACAAGGCTTGTACCGCTCCATAGGTTCCGCCCGCATCCGTGAGGAAGGGACCAAGAATGGCGCGTGTTTTTTTGAATGTTTCTAATGTTGTATCGGGAATTTACAGGAATAGCCTGTTTGCCACGACAGCTTTGGTCGTGATCGGCATTGCAGCATCGCCGGCGATCACATCCTGAAGCGACAGCGACCGTTACAAGCCCGTCGGTGTTGGCGAGGCTGAATTGCGGCGTATCACGATCCTCGAGCCTTAGGAAGTGTGGACTCTTGGGATTCCCAAGGCTTAGCAAATCAGATTCAAGACTGTCTTTTGGAGGCAGTCATGGGTGTTTTGGATCGTCTGATCCTTCGGGATGAGCAGTGGGAGCGGATATCGCGTCACATCATTGGTGACGAGCGCACGCGCGGTTCGTCCGGCCGCGACAACCGCATGTTTGTGGAAGCGGTGCTTTGGATTGTCCGTACCGGCTCACCCTGGCGTGACCTGCCGGAAGTATTCGGCGAGTGGAACAGTGTCTTCCGCCGTTTCAGCCGCTGGAGCCGGAAGGGCATCTGGTGGCGCATGTTCGCCGCGATGTCGGACGATCCGGACTTCGAATACCTGATCGTCGATTCCATCATCATCCGCGCCCATCAGCACGCTGCCGGCGCAAAAAAGGGGCTGAAGATCAGGCCCTTGGCCGTTCTCGCGGCGGCCTGAGCACCAAGATCCACATGGCTGTGCGTGGTCTCGGCTGCCCGGTCCGCTTCACACTTATCGCAGGCCAGAAGGGCGACGCGCCGCAAGCCGAAGCCCTGATCGAGGGCCTATCCGCCGACATCGTCATGGCCGACACCGCTTACGACAGCGATCGCCTGCGCAATGCCATCGCCGATAAAGGTGCCGTGGCGGTGATCCCCAACAATCCTTCCCGTGCGCAAAAATACCCGCTGGACAAGCATCTCTATGCCCAGCGCCACCTCATCGAATGCTGCTTCTCAAGACTCAAGCAGTTCCGCAGGGTCGCTACGCGCTTCGAAAAAACCGCCGAAAACTACCTCGCAGTCGTCATTATCGCGGCTATCGTCCTATGGATCAGATAACTGTCCGCAATTCCTAGTCTGCCGTACTTGTCCGGAGACAATACGACATTGCCTAGCACTGTCCCGATAGACCCGCTCAACAGCCGCCGCAAGAGATAGCGGCCGGCAATGAACGAGGCTCGGTCTCCTTCAAATCGGTAGGTCGTCGCCCGATCCCGTTCGGCCTGTGAAAGCGACTGCTCCCAGCGGTTCCAGTCGTGTTCCTTCTTGGGATATCGCCAGAGCGCAATTTCGATGGCGGCGGGTTGATTTTCTGACTGTTGCATAGATCCAGTATGTCTGCTCAGGACCGCGCGGCAAGCACGCAGTCCGCCAATCGTTCATCAGCCGGCGCTGGCCCGATCGGCCGAGCGTCATTTTTCGGAGATTGAGATCCGATTTTCGCTCGTTATGGCTGCTTTATTGCTGGAGTTTCCAGTAACTTGGGGTCGTTGTGCGTTTAAATAATCGCGGAAGTTTCGGCCGGCGCAGAAGATTTCTGGAAACCGCACGGATCCGTTGTTTAGTTAATACTAAATTTTTGAATCTGGTGCGAGATTTTGCATTAACCGGCAAGCCGGTCGCACCAGTTATCTTCGAGGAGACCCGCATGAAGCGCCCCAGTATCAAGCAAGCCCTGATCGTGAAGCTGTCGATCATCAGCCTGTTCATGGTTGGCCTGTCCTATGTCTCGCTGAGCACGATTTCGACACTCCGTGCCAATACCGAGCAGATTGGGACGTTCTGGATGCAGCGGCTCGTGACCGCTCGCGAAATCAAGGACAACTTCCTCGAGCTGAAACTGGTCTACGCTCAATACCTTCTGGAGGATACAGCGGAGGAGCAGACCGTCGCACGGCAAAAAATCGATGCCGCCGGCGCCGCGGTCGAGAAGGTCGTCACCGAATACGAAAAGGGCGTCCGTACCGAGCGAGGGCGCGAACTGATCAATCAGCTCAAGCCTGAAGTGGGCAAATATCGCGAATTGGCAGAGCAAATGATCGCACTTGAGAACAGCGGGAAGGAGCCTGACGCAGTCCGTTTCTTCAAGGAAAATATGGAACCTCAATCCGAGCTGGTGGACAAGGCTGTGGGCGATCTGGTCGCTTTTATTCTCAACCAGGCTGAAGGGTTTGTGGCCGCCAGCGATGGTTCAGCGACGTCCGCTTTCATGTTGACGTCCGCAATCGCAGCGCTGGCCGTACTGATCGCCATGGCTGGCATGGTGTTTGCGATATTCGGCATCGCCAATCCGATCCGAAGCATCGCCTCCGCCATGAGGCGTCTGTCGGACGGTGACCTTGATAGCGACATACCCGGTGCCGGCCGCGCCGACGAAGTTGGCGAAATGGCCGGTGCCGTCGAAGTCTTCCGCCAGAATGCTCTTAATGTCGTCAGGTTGGAAACGGAAGCGGCTGCATCCCGCAGCGAGAGCGAAGCAGTGCGCGCGGCAGCCCAGCAGCGCGCCGAACGCGAGGCGGAACAATTGCGCTTCGCAACGACAACATTGGGCGGAGGCCTCCGGCGGCTTGCAGCAGGCGACATATCTTTCCAGCTTTCGGAACAATTTGCATCCGAATACGAAAGCTTGCGCGAAGACTTCAACGCCTCGCTCCGGCAATTGGGGGCGACGATCGGAGCCGTGCTGCAGACGGTGCACAGCATAGACAACGGCACTGGTGAGATTGCCTCTGCCGCGCAGGACCTTTCCAAGCGTACCGAACAGCAAGCTGCCTCTCTCGAGGAGACGGCTGCAGCTTTGGACGAGATCACCTCGAATGTGTCGATGGCGTCCAAACGTACCGACGAGGCACGCAATGTGGCCCTGGAAGCCGATATCAGCGCGCAGCGGTCGGCAGCTGTCGTGTCGGAGGCGGAGCAGGCCATGCGACGCATCGAGGACAGTTCGGAGCAGATTTCGAACATCATTGGTGCAATCGATGAAATCGCCTTCCAGACCAACCTCCTGGCGCTGAACGCCGGCGTTGAGGCCGCCCGTGCGGGTGAGGCCGGCAAAGGTTTTGCAGTGGTCGCACAGGAAGTCCGTGAGCTTGCCCAGCGCGCCGCGCAAGCAGCCAAGGAAATCAAGGGCTTTATTCAAAAGTCGTCAACCGACGTGAAAAATGGCGTGAAACTGGTTCTCGAAACCGGTACGTCGCTCAAGTCGATCGGTGAATACGTCGTACAGATCAACCAACTCATGGATGCGATTGCCACATCGGCGCGCGAGCAGTCGACTGGCCTTGCCGAGATCAATACAGCCGTCAATCATATGGACCAGGCGACCCAGCAAAATGCCGCCATGGTCGAGCAGTCGACGGCTGCTGCCGCCTCTTTGTCCTCCGAGGCAGGCCGTCTGCGGGATCTGGTCAGTCAATTTCAATTGGACGGCGACAAAAACGCGGCGGGCGTGGAGCGCAGCAGCCGGGCCTTCGAAGGCAACATGCCAATCCGGTTGGTCACTCCGCGACGCGTGACGCAAAGATGAAGCGCGATGACATCAGATTGTTCGCCTCAGAGGTGGAGCGACGTGCTGAGATGGTCAGGTCGGCCGTTTTCCGGACCCGTATTGGCCCGCCTCGGAGCAAGTGATCGGGCCAATCAGTCGGCGAATGAGACAACGCCGATCTAAGCGTCATGAAGGTGTTGTCCGCGCGTGAGATGACCACCGCCTTGAAGGCATGAATCGGGATAATGTCAGGAGACCGAATGCCGACTTCGCCGGTGGAATATCCTGCTCCGCAGAGTTTCGTTGCTGCGCTTGGGCAAGCATTCGATAGCGAGACTGGCAGGACGATAGTGGAGCCTTTCGGAATTGTCTGGGGCAACGCTGTCGCCCTCGATAAAGGATTGGATACCTACGACATTTCCGCGCCCCGACTGGGTATACACCTTACTTTCAAGCATTCGGGCGTGGTCTTCGACCATGAATTCCAGGATGACTGACCTGCCACTGAACTTTCATCCAGCTGCGATTAGAGCCTCGGGGGTTTTGAATACGCCAAGTGGCGCGGTGTGAGCAACCGGCGGAAACGCGAAGCTTTCATCTTGCGCAGCGTTGGAGCCGGTT